>NZ_BAMI01000158.1 GCF_000615765.1 Ligilactobacillus equi DSM 15833 = JCM 10991
TTTATCATACCACATAAAACCTTTAATATTTTTCTAAAAATAAATGAGGATTTTATAAGAAACAAAAAAGTAGTGAACATCCAACTATCTTAGGTTGGATTATCCACTACTTAAGTAGACTATTCAGTTTTGTTAACTAGTCTTGTTCTTTTTTCTTTTTGGCACCAAAGCCCAAAAGCATTCCCATTCCAACAAGGGCGGCACCCAAGAGACCTGCTTGTTGACCATTTTCTTCACCAGTTTGTGGTAAAGTCTTCTCTTCTGTTACCTCAGTAACAGAAGCTGCTTGGTCTTTCTTAGCTTTTGCCATTTGACTAGCGCTAGTAGCATTGGCAGTTATGTTTAGGTTAGCAAGTTTAGACTTAGCATCCATAGTTTCTTGGGTTGAATCAGCATTGAAATCGACATTTGTTGCGTCAGTGTCTACGGCTTCGTCACTTAAATTGTTATCAAAGTCGGTATTATTTACAGTTGTATCTTTAACCCCAGTATTGGTGTTGTCACCATTTGGTTCTGTGATTGCA
>NZ_BAMI01000157.1 GCF_000615765.1 Ligilactobacillus equi DSM 15833 = JCM 10991
ACTTCAGCGTCAATGAGTACTTCAACAAGCGAGTCTGTATCATTAAGCGCAAGTGAATCTGCCTCAACAAGTGTGAGTGAATCGTTAAAACGTAACTAGGCGAAACAGATTCTGACCTTGGGGAAATAACTGATGCAATCAGTCCAGATTCTACTGCTTCAACAAGTTCTTCTACTGAACAAACTGGTGCAAGTGAATCAACTTCAACAAGTGATAGCTTAGCAACGTCTGAATCATTAGTTGACCTTAATGTTACAAAGACAAATGACTCTAAGGCACCAATTGACCTCACGAAGAACAAAGCTAAGCAAGCTTTACCTCAAACAGGTGATAAAGCAACTTCTACAACCGGTCTAGGTTTAGCAGCTGCTGCGTTAGGATTACTTGGGTTTGCCAAGAAGAAAAAGGATGATCAACAAAAAGATTAATCTTTAGATTTTTGGAAAATTTAAATTTCTATAGTAAAAGAGCAATGGTTGAAATTTTGAATTTCGCCATTGCTTTTTGTTATCTTTTAAAGCGTTTTCAAAAA
>NZ_BAMI01000156.1 GCF_000615765.1 Ligilactobacillus equi DSM 15833 = JCM 10991
ATTAACTACATCTTGACCATGTTTGATAGCTTTATCAAGATCAGCACGGTTTTGATCTGAAGTATTGGTGTAGTTACCGCTAGTCTTAGCAGAATTACCATTATTGATAGCCTTATTTAGATCATCTTTTGAAGTTCCTGTAGTGGTATTTTTACCAGATATTACATTCTTTGAACCATCCGGATAAGTAATTGTGGTATTACCTTGATCGTCAACGTTAGTAACTTTGCCATTCGAATTACTCTTTTGGACATTGTCTTTAACCTGACTCTTTTCATCATCGGTTAAGTGACTATGATCACCAACAGGAATCTTTGAAGCAGGAATTGCAGGTTTGTTATTAGCTGCATCAGTCCCTTGGTTCAAATTATTGATATCATCACTGATCTTCTTAGCAGCGGCATCAACATTACTTTGACTAGCCTTAGGATCTTGGTTAAGCGTTTCAGCATCAGTAATATCTTTGTCTAACTGTCTACGTTTAGCATCAGAAGTATCTTGGTAATCTGAACTATCAGTTTGAGTCTTATGCCCTTTATT
>NZ_BAMI01000155.1 GCF_000615765.1 Ligilactobacillus equi DSM 15833 = JCM 10991
AATACAGCAACACTTAAGGTTAAGGATGCTAAAGGTAATAACATTACCGACCAATTAACTGCAACTTGGGACCTTAAGAATGGTAAATGGCTATTAACTCCTAAAGACAAGGCTAAGTTCTTGGACACTTACAAGGGTCAAAAGCTTACTGTTTCATTCAACTCTGTTGTTAAAGCAGATGCTCTTGGTACTTTAACCAACACAATGAACCAAGTTAATAACAGCAAGGGCTACAAGTCTAATACTGTCAAAAACAATGTTGAACCGGATCCAAAACCAACTAAGGTTGTAGTTAATACTGATAACACTAACATTGATAAGACTTCTGTTTCTCATGGACAAGTAATTAATTACACTGGTACATGGGACTTATCCGAATTAGCAAATCACTTATTCACAACACAAGAACTAGCTAACGTATGGTCATTCTCTGATGATTACGATCAAGCTAAGGTAGCTGTTGACTTAGCTGGTAAAGATGCATGGTCTGTTAAGGATGCTAAGGGCAATAGCATTAAAGATGATGTGAAATTGGCTTGGAATGCAGATGATGGTTCTTGGACAATCAC
>NZ_BAMI01000154.1 GCF_000615765.1 Ligilactobacillus equi DSM 15833 = JCM 10991
AGCTTGAGCAACATTATTATTTGTGCCTACACGAACCCGAGTTAGCTCATGTCCAGCTGTTTTGTCAAATAAAATCAAGTATTTATTTGGTGCTTTAAAAGCATTTGCATCAAAAGACCAACCTGAAACCTCTAACTTATTACCGACTAACTTAAAGCTATCTAAGGCATACGCAACTTGACTCAAATCTTTTGCTTGAGACCAAAAATCCTGTCGTTGGCCTTCACCATCCTTAGCATCACTAGAGTAGCGAATCACCACTTGCAACTTATGTCCGGTTACCTGAGAAAACTTCAGCATGTCAAACTTAGCTTTGAAACCAATATCACCGTTACTGTAGATATTTCTGTAGGCGTTCCGAGCATCTTCGCGTTTCACTGTTTCGGAAGTAATCCCTGTTTTATTAGTGCCAACTTTCACCCGTGCCACTTCGTGATCGGTTGTTTGGTCAAATAAAATTAAGTATTGGTTTGGCATTTGTTTAGCGTAATCAGACACATGCCATCCTTCAACTGTAAGATAATTTCCATTAAAACTAAAGTTATCTAAGTTATAAGCACTATTCTTAAAGGAACGTGG
>NZ_BAMI01000153.1 GCF_000615765.1 Ligilactobacillus equi DSM 15833 = JCM 10991
GGCTTGAGCAACATTATTATTTGTGCCTACACGAACCCGAGCTAGCTCATGTCCAGCTGTTTTATCAAATAAAATCAAGTATTTATTTGGTGCTTTAAAAGCATTTGCATCAAAAGACCAACCTGAAACCTCTAACTTATTACCAACTAACTTAAAACTGTCTAAGGCATACGCAACTTGACTCAAATCTTTTGCTTGAGACCAAAAATCCTGTCGTTGGCCTTCACCATCCTTAGCATCACTAGAGTAGCGAATCACCACTTGCAACTTATGTCCGGTTATCTGAGAAAACTTCAGCATGTCAAACTTAGCTTTGAAACCAACATCACCGTTACTGTAGATATTTCTGTAGGCGTTCCGAGCGTCTTCACGTTTCACTGTTTCGGAAGTAATCCCTGCTTTATTAGTCCCAACTTTCACCCGTGCCACTTCGTGACCGGTTGTTTGGTCAAATAAAATTAAGTATTGGTTTGGCATTTGTTTAGCGTAATCAGATACATGCCATCCTTCAACTGTGAGATAATTTCCATTAAAACTAAAGTTATCTAAGTTATAAGCACTATTCTTAAAGATACGTGA
>NZ_BAMI01000152.1 GCF_000615765.1 Ligilactobacillus equi DSM 15833 = JCM 10991
CCTGCATTAACTTGATTCATAGTGTTATCAATCTTAGTAGCATCCTTCACATCAGCGTTAACAGTGTAATCAAATGTTACAGTTAATGCTTGACCCTTGTAAGTTGTAACAAACTTCTTAGCATCTGTAGCTGTTAAAGTCCAAGTACCGCTCTTAGTATCCCATACAGGCTTAAAGAGGTTAGTAATGTTCTTGCCGTCTTTATCAGTTACCTTCAAAGTAGAAGTTTGAGCAACACCGTTAGTCTTATCATAAGAATCTGAGAAGGACCATTCTTTAGTAAATGCATTATCAGAAATTTTAGCATTAGCTAAATCAGTTAAGTCCCAAGTTCCTTTATAAGTTACTGTTTGTCCTTTAAGAACTGTACCTTGGTTAATATCTTTACCATCAGCGTTTAAAACAACCTTGTGAGGTGTTACCTTGGCAATCTTATCAGTAACCTTGTTAGATACAGCATTCTTACCATTAATTGTAACTGTATAAGTGTTATCAGCAACTTGCCCACCTTCACCAGTAACCGTTGCGTAAGCAACAATAGTAGGGGTGTAAGTTTGGTCTGAATTGTACTTACCAGAGTTAAGC
>NZ_BAMI01000151.1 GCF_000615765.1 Ligilactobacillus equi DSM 15833 = JCM 10991
TTAGGATTTCACCATCGCTTCTTTATTTTCAAGCTGCATATCGTCGTCGGCCGGCGAGTGTGCTTTACATTTTGCCTGAACTTCATCAGACCATGGTAAATAAGCGTCAACGTCAGGATTTTTTCGCAATTCCAGCTGTTCGAAGACATATTTCAAGTATTTATAAGCATCCAAATTGTTTAACTTTGCAGTTTGAACCAAAGTATAATATACTGCGTTAGCTTGGGCACCCTCATAAGATTTAGAAAATAAACTATTCTTGCGCCCCAACGTAGTTGGTCGGATGCATTGCTCAACTTCGTTGTTTGATAATGGCATGCCTCCTATTCTGAAAATTTCTTCAAGTCTACTTCTTTGATCAAAAGAATATTTAATCGCATTTTTCAATTGACCACTTGGAGTATTAACTTGAGAAATGAATTCATAGAAGTCATCCAGTAGTGGCTTCACAATTTTATTTCTAGCTGCTACTTTTTCTTCTGCTGTTTTATATTCCAACTGCTTCTCCGCATGAAATACTTTCCCGAGTAGGACTGTCGCTTCTCGAGCTACAGAATGCGTTTTTCCTCTCAGAGCTTTGGCTATCTCAACAAATTTTCTACGAATATGAA
>NZ_BAMI01000150.1 GCF_000615765.1 Ligilactobacillus equi DSM 15833 = JCM 10991
CTTGTTGTAGACAGTTCTAGCAATGTCGGAATTAAGTTTTATCATTGCTTTTTGTTGAGAAGACGGATAAATTCTAACTTTTAATCCATAGTGATAACTAAGTTGAGCCATTGTTTTCATTGATTTTCACCTCCTTTAGTACAGTTATATTATAACAAAATATACTCAATTACACAAGGAAAGTGCTGTGGCAGAAAATAAAAAAAGGATAAATATCTATATGAATGTTGAACTTAATGATAGTTTGAAAATACAAACAGTCAAGGAACATTCATCTGTTTCAGAGATCTTATCTGTGCGTGGTGCTAGTTAAGTATCATTGACATAATCAGTGATACTAGGCATTTTTGTTTTTTATTAAGTAAAAGGTGCCCTTAAACTTTGCCATATTCCTATTAGTTTATAGCCGAGTATGTGCCAGAAATTAGGTTGTATCTTTAATAAATATTGATCTAGTAACGTTTTTATTCTTAAATCAACTAGCACCTCGCAAATTATCTAAATTAGCTAAAGAATATTTAGAAAAAAATAAAATAGCTCTTACGAGCTATCAAGTGGAGCTTATATCCCCCCACTAAAGTAGGGGGATTTACGCTCCTTTTTCATTAAA
>NZ_BAMI01000149.1 GCF_000615765.1 Ligilactobacillus equi DSM 15833 = JCM 10991
AATGACTACCCACGAAAGCTTTTAGGTGTTTACTCTGCCGAATCTGTTTACTTATACAATGAAGTACTTTCACTTACTTCTTAGAATCAAGAAGTACCTTTTTGAGATAAAGTGGCTAACTTATATTTGCAATTTGAGTACGCAAAAAAGTTCAATTTTGGTTATTTTTCTAGAAGTTTTTTCTGGAAGTTTTCACATTGCAAAAATAATTGCTAAAAGAACCGCTAGAAATCAACGTGTTGCGTAATTTCTAGCGGTTCTTCTAGTTGCTAAGCTAATTTTCTTCTGGCAGAGCAGGAAACAACTTGATAATTTGGCTGTACCTTTCAGAAAAAATAGTCATTTCCCAATTTCTGGGTGTTTATCAATAAATTCTCGACATTGATCTTCCAATTTTTCATGGAAGATAAGATTTTTCAGTTTTTGACTAGCAACTTGTATCTCTTTAAATGCCAAGCTTAAATTCATGAAAGTAATTGGAATCAAAACAATATGGGGTGTCGCAGTTAGTTCTGTAAATTTTTCCTTGATGGTTACCAATGAAAATGGGGGCACTAAAATAATTGAAGTATCATTATTTTTACAAATTTCACTGATAGTCTGAGCACTTTGGATACGCAATTCTGAA
>NZ_BAMI01000148.1 GCF_000615765.1 Ligilactobacillus equi DSM 15833 = JCM 10991
GCTGATGAAGCAGCCAACACTGCAACACCTACTACTCCAGTATCAGGTTCTGGTGTGAATACAAGCGTAAATGCTACAGGATCAGCTGCTAAAGGAGACGGTACTAATGTTGTAGTTAATCACTCATCATTAGATGCAGCGGTTAGTCAAGCAACTCAAACTGGTGTTCAAGTGACTACACAAGCTCCTACTTCTACAACAGTGGATGCTAATTCAGCACCACAAGCAGAGGCTTCTATTGCTCAAGATTACGCTAAGCAAACTTCTACTGTTCAAGCAGCAACTAAAGCTCAACAATCTAAGAATGACTACTATGCTCAAGATACAAAAGATGCTCAAGCGGTAAATCAAGCTAACCAAGCTAAAGTTGAACAAGCTGTTCAAAATGCTAGAAATGAAAAAGTTAGTGTGACACCATTACCTAACCAACAAGTTCCTACTAACACTCAAACAGCTACAATTAAGGCTTACGATAATTCTGATTACGAAGCTAAGAAGGCTTCTGTAAACCAAAAGACTAATGAGACGGTTGCTAAGTTAGTTGATGCTACTGAAAAAGCACATGCTAATAATGTGGTTAGAGCTGCGCAAGAAGATACATCTGCTTTAGATGCTGCTGCTAATAATGCCAA
>NZ_BAMI01000147.1 GCF_000615765.1 Ligilactobacillus equi DSM 15833 = JCM 10991
GGATGGTATGGTTGACTAAATTATAGCTTGATAAATCAATATTTAAGTTAAAGCCACTATATTTGGCATTGTAAATCGTTGGGTAAGCACGTTTTACATCGGCACGTTCAACAGTATTATATTGTTGACGTTTAATTTCACGATTGGTAGTTGCATCATAAACAATCATCCAAGCGGATTGTTGACTGTCAGAATCATCAGCTGCATGCCAACCTTCAACATGAAGCTGGCCTTCATCGTTAAGATAAACTGAATCAAAAGCTGCTTCATTAGCATGTGTGTTGGTATGAATTGATTCAGAATCAATTTGATTATCAGTATTGTTAGGTAAAGTTTCTTGGGAGGGAATGTGTGATTGTTTTTTAACGTCATTAGTATCTATTTTTGTACTAATGTTGTTTATGTTTGCGGTATTCTCATTTTTATCAACTACATCTCTGGTAGGTGTGAGAGATGTTGCTTCTGTTTGTTTTTCGGAAATTTGGTTATATGTGTTAGTGTCTATATCTGTAGCAGTTTTGTATGATTTAGTAGAAGTTACCTCAGTTGAGTTAGAAATTGAATTAGCTGAGATAGTATCACCGTGGTTTATTGCTAATCCCATAAAAACTAAAGAAGCAATTATCCAGCCATGCTTGC
>NZ_BAMI01000146.1 GCF_000615765.1 Ligilactobacillus equi DSM 15833 = JCM 10991
AATCAGCAGTTTATTTGGACTTTGGCTAATAGAAGCAGCTAAAACCTCTTTAGTAGCCTGGTCCAAGATGATTGACATATAGGCCCAAGTAGAATTGCCTAAACGTATCTGTGAAACGTCAGTATGAAGGACGGTGTAGGGAATAGTGGCATCAAATGTTTGATTCAGTAGATTTTGAGCCACTTTACCAATTGTACCTTTGTAAGAAGAATAGTGGTCATTCTTACGGCGATTATACATCGCCGGTTGGACGCCTAATTCGCTCATTAAGCGACGTAAGGTCGCTTCAGCCATATGGCAACCCGCCTCTTGGAGGAGTGGCAGTATACGGCGGTAGCCGTATGTGTAATTTCCCATCCACTTGCCTTTTTCCGCTATTTTCTTAATTATTAGCTTGACATCTGCGTACTTATCAATTTTATTGGCAATGCGCTTACGTTCATCGTAGTAAGTTGCACGCTTTAAGTCAATCACTCTCAGAAGCTCACCAATCCCATACCGTTTATTTTTAGGCAAGCCTTTTTGACCCGCCCTGATCTGATCCACAATTACCGTTTTATCTTTGGCTTTGAGGGTCCGAACAGGGTCAGTGATTTTTTTAAGATATCACGCTCCATCTTAACTTGACGGAGTTCTTGTTT
>NZ_BAMI01000145.1 GCF_000615765.1 Ligilactobacillus equi DSM 15833 = JCM 10991
AGTGTTGTCAATATCTGTACCATCAGAGTTAACAACTACTTTAACAGGCTTAGGATCATTTTCAACATGGTTAGTAACCGTGTTGGTCTTGTAGCCTTGGTCGTCGTTGACCTGGTTCATAGTGTTAGTTAAATCACCAGTAGCATCAGCCTTAACAACAGAATTGAATGAAACAGTAAGCTTTTGACCTTTGTAGGCTTCTAAGAACTTAGCTTTGTCTTTAGGAGTAACAACCCACTTACCGTCTTTGTCATTCCAGTTAACATCTAATTGACTTGTAATGTCCTTACCAGACTTGTCAGTAACCTTCAAAGTCTTTTGGTTAGCTGTAATCTTAGTTTGGTCGTAGTCATCATCGAATGACCAGTTGTGGCTTAATTCTTCCTTAGTAAATACGTGATTTGCTAATTCGGATAAGTCCCAAGTACCAGTGTAAGTTACAGTTTGCCCGTGAGAAACAGAAGTCTTATCAATGTTAGTGCCATCAGAGTTGACAACAACTTTAACTGGAGCAGGGTTAGGTTCAACGTGGTTAGTAACTGTATTAGTCTTGTAACCATGACCGTCATTAGTTTGTACAATAGAGTTCTTGAGATCACCAGTAGCATTATCCTTAACAGTTGCCTTAAAGGTAACTGTAAGTTTTTGACCCTTGTATGCATTTAAGAACTTAGCATTGTCAAGAGGA
>NZ_BAMI01000144.1 GCF_000615765.1 Ligilactobacillus equi DSM 15833 = JCM 10991
GGTGTTGTCAATATCTGTACCATCAGAGTTAACAACTACTTTAACAGGCTTAGGATCATTTTCAACATGGTTAGTAACCGTGTTGGTCTTGTAGCCTTGGTCGTTGTTAGTTTGGTTCATGGTGTTAGTTAAATCACCAGTAGCGTCAGCCTTAATAACAGAGTTGAATGAAACAGTAAGTTTTTGACCCTTGTAAGCCTCTAAGAACGCTTTAGTGTCATTTGGTGTTAATACCCACTTACCAGCTTTTTCGTCCCATACAGGCTTAAATAGCTTAGTAATATCGTTGTTCTTAGCATCAGTTACCTTTAATGAATCAGTGACTGGGCTAATCTTATCTTCGTCATAATCATCATCAAATGTCCAAGCTTTAGCTAATTCATCTTTAGTAAACTTGTGATTTGCTAATTCGGATAAATCCCAAGTACCAGTGTAAGTTACAGTTTGCCCGTGAGAAACAGAAGTCTTGTCGATGTTAGTGCCATCAGAGTTGACAACAACTTTAACTGGGGCAGGGTTAGGTTCAACGTGGTTAGTAACTGTATTAGTCTTGTAACCATGACCGTCATTAGTTTGTACAATAGAGTTCTTGAGATCACCAGTGGCATCATCCTTAACAGTTGCCTTAAAGGTAACTGTAAGTTTTTGACCCTTGTATGCATTTAAGAACTTAGCATTGTCAAGAGGG
>NZ_BAMI01000143.1 GCF_000615765.1 Ligilactobacillus equi DSM 15833 = JCM 10991
CAGTCACTCCAGATACTGTAAATTATCACTATGATAATTTCACTCCATATGCTGATGGTGATGTAAGCACGAACTTTAGCTTAGATAAGTTGGCCGTTGAAAAACCTGCTCCAGAAAAAGTTAATGTTCAACTTCACAACTTGACGGTTACTCCTGTAGCTGAGAAGACCGCAAATACTGTGATTAACAATTCTAACCAAGATATCTCTGGTAAGACTATTGTTAAGGGTGAAACTCTAACTTATGACATTGCTACTAAGGACTACCCTGCTCAACGTACAAATGATTTAACATCTCACGATATTGTTGATAAGTTAGATCCTGCATTAAAATTCGTTGATTACACAGTTACTGACAATCACGGAAATGATGTAACAAGTGATTACGTTGCTAATTTCGATGCTAAGACTAATACAATTAAGCTTTCATTGAAGTCTGGTTCAAAAATCTTTAGTTTAGTCAAATAACAATAAAGGTACTGTTTTTGTCTTTCCTACTGCACATATTTATGCAACAGCTATTGAAGACGGTAAAACTATTGTCAATGTACCTCGTGTATATGTAAATAATATTGAATCTAGTGCAAATTCAGTAGAAAATCCAGTTGATAAGCCTGCACCAACTAAATCTGAAAACGTTGGTGGCATTGATTCTAATGGTAAGACTGTGATTGCTGGTGATGTAATTAACTACAACATCACTTGGGACTTTAGTAAGCTTGTTAACCCTGGTTTATCTGATTTAGT
>NZ_BAMI01000142.1 GCF_000615765.1 Ligilactobacillus equi DSM 15833 = JCM 10991
AGCAATGCATCTGACTTACCAGCGGATACCACATACGCCTGGACAAGCACTCCAGATGTATCTAAAGCAGGTGTTACAAGTGGTGTAGTAGTAGTGACATATCCAGATGGCACAACACAAACTGTAGATATTCCTAATATCGTTGTAACTCCTACTACATCAACTTCATATGAAGGAATAACAATTTCAGCTGGTGAGACAGCATCTATAACACCACAAATTATTGGTGATCAAGAAGAAATTGTAGGATATGTTTTAGCTGAAGGTGCTCCAGAATGGGCAACAATTAATGAAACTGGTGAAATTAAGTTTAGTCCTAATGTAGATGTCAAGGGACAAGAATATCATATTTCTGTTGAAGTTGCACATGCTAATAACGCAACAAAAGAAATTGTACCGATTACTATTACGATTAGTAACGATGCCAAGAATTATCCAGTAAGTTATGATAATGTTAACGTTAAGGTTAATGAAACTGTTACTGCGACTGCAAAGGTGTCAGATGCAAATGTAGTTGATAGTTACGAATTAGTTGATAATTCTGATGATTGGATTACCATTAATCAAACAACCGGTGAATTGTCTATCAAGCCAACCAATAAAAATGAAGTTGGTGATAAAGTAGTTAAGGTTAAAGTTGTATACAAAGATAAGACAACGGCAGAAGTTCCTGTAGCTGTAACTATTTTGTCAAATGAACCAATCAACGATAATGCCAATACCGGATCAAGCAACGACACAACCATA
>NZ_BAMI01000141.1 GCF_000615765.1 Ligilactobacillus equi DSM 15833 = JCM 10991
CTTGGCTCTGATAGTCGTGGCTTTACCTCTGTGACAGTAAAAAATGCAAAAATAAGGAAATTATAAGAAATTATAACTTAACGTCGTCAGAAAGTTATAAAAAAGAACAAGTGTAATTGCTAATTGCACTTGTTCTAAATCAAATGACGATATGCTTATTTCCAATAAATAGCGAAATAGTTTCCAAAAATCACTTATATGTTTAAATTAGTTTTGCTTTAGAACTTCGCAATTGTTGAAAATCTAATTCTATCTCATGCTTATAATCATTTTGATCTTCCTTTAAATTAAGCAAATCAAAAATCTTTTTTTCAATTTTATCTAAATCAGCTACTTTATAATCTAATAACCGATATTTTTCGTTGCCGTTATTATTTCCCGCAAAATCAATATTAGATAAATAAACAATAGCATCATAATTACCAATTTGCTTACAGACTCTTACAATCGCAAGAAAAAGTTGACCGATGGTTTCAAAATATTGAGATTCAAAATATTGAGATTCATTTTCTTCAAAAGTCATATTTTTTCCTCCATTTATTATATTGTTATTTTTGCTTATTTTATTAATAATATTTATTATGTTTTCCATAAATATTCCCCTTAATATATAACTTTTATATTATGGTAAACATTATAGCAAATAACGTTTAAAAAGTCAAAAAAACGCCTAATAACAATAAATAAATGCGAAGTCAACATTTTTTGATTCTAATAGTAACATATAATTAATAACTTATACACGAAAAGTTGTCACTGAGGTAAGCCACGACTACCAGAGCCAAA
>NZ_BAMI01000140.1 GCF_000615765.1 Ligilactobacillus equi DSM 15833 = JCM 10991
AAGGGTTAAACTCTAAATAAAAAAACTAAAAACCAAAAAAGGAGTCAAACCATGTTAAGCTACTTCAAGATTAATAGTAATGTTCAAACTTTTCAAGAGTTATTTTCCCAATACTGGCTACTTTTCGATAAATTAATTAAAAAGTATGTACCTCTTAAGTACCAAAATAGAAGGAATATCGAACATACTAAAATTTCTGATGCTTCAATCATGGCTATGATGTGCCTTAAAGTACAGTACCGTATATCATCTTGGATTAGTTTTTACCGCTTATTTAAGCTTACTTTGCCTAATGAACCAATGCTTGAATATTCTCGTCTTTTACGAAGAAGAAAGCGTCTTACCCTTTATTTTCAGTTAATTAGACAGGGACTGCTGACTCAAACATCAATAAGCACTATGGCGATAATGGATAGTTTCCCGTTACCACTTTGCCAACCTATTAGAAACAGAAGAGCTAAAATTTTTAGTGAAGTCGCTAATATCGGCTATAGCGCAACTAAAAAGGTTTATTTGTACGGCTTTAAAATTCATATGGTAGTAAGCATTAATGGCTTAATTTTGAAATACGAAGTTACATCTGCATCAGTCAATGACGCCAAAGTAGCTTCAGAATTAATAGCTGACTGCCCATGTTCTCAAGTTTTAGCGGACGTTGGCTACATTGGTGAAAAGATAGTCCAAGAATTTAGAGAAATGGGTTATCAATTATGGACACCGTTTCGGTCTAACATGAAAGGTGCCAAACGGCACAATAATTCATTACTTAATCAAATTCGCCGAAGAATTGAAACGTGCTTTTCACAGTTGAAATTATACGGTAGCGAAGAGACTCATAACCGTAGTTTAGAAGGGTTTCAAGCCGATTTTGAAT
>NZ_BAMI01000139.1 GCF_000615765.1 Ligilactobacillus equi DSM 15833 = JCM 10991
ATTGATACCGTTATTGACCGTATTAAGGAGTTAGAAAAACGGAAAAATCCTAAAGAATTAGCTAATCATTACCGTTATATGCTTAACAAAAATATTGATAGTCTTGCCTTAGCTAACGCTAAACAAAACTATAACAAAGCTTGGAAAATGTACAAAAAAGTTCATAGTGCAGGGACGCCTAAATTCCATAAAAAAGGTTATGCAGAAAAATATCAAACTAATGCTCAATATGGCAAAGAAGCAATCATGGATATGTATTCTGCTAGTGTTAGTTTCTTGATACCAAGCATATCCAAATACCAAAGTTGGGTAGATTGCGCATTAGTGGCTCACACAGACGTATTTTAGATAATAAGAGCGATATTCGTATTGGTACAGTTACAATTTCAAAATCTGTTGATGATAAATACTTTGTATCACTACAGTTAGCTTCTGATACACCGTTTGTTAAAGCTAAAGTAAAAACTAATAGTCAAGTTGGTGTCGACTTAAATACTGATAACTTCTTAACCGCTAGTTCAGGTTATCAAATTGCGAATCCACGTTACTATCGAACTATTAAAGGTAAGTTAGCTAAGGAACAACGTATTTTATCACGAAAGCAAAGACGGGCTAAAAAGGAACACCGTTCCTTACGCACAAGTAAGAATTATCAGAAACAACGTTTAGTAGTAGCTAAGTTACATGCTAAAGTTAGACGGCAAAGAGAAAACTTTCTCAATAGAGTCTCAATTACACTTATCAATAACCACGATTTGGTAATTGCAGAAAATCTTCGGGGGAAGAATATGTTAAAAAATCATGCTTTAGCGATGTCAATTTCTGATGTTGGTTGGCGAACGTTTCTTAATAAGATGGAATATAAATCTGAATTGTACGGAAGAGTATTCATGACTGTCAATCCTAGAAATACTACACAAACATGTCATGATTGTGGCTTTGTTATGGGTAAAAA
>NZ_BAMI01000138.1 GCF_000615765.1 Ligilactobacillus equi DSM 15833 = JCM 10991
GAATGGTATGGTTGACTAAATTATAGCTTGATAAATCAATATTTAAGTTAAAGCCACTATATTTGGCATTGTAAATCGTTGGGTAAGCACGTTTTACATCGGCACGTTCAACAGTATTATATTGTTGACGTTTAATTTCACGATTGGTAGTTGCATCATAAACAATCATCCAAGCGGATTGTTGACTTTCAGAATCATCAGCTGCATGCCATCCTTCAACATGTAGCTGGCCTTCATCGTTAAGATAAACTGAATCAAAAGCTGCTTCATTAGCATGTGTATTGGTGTGAATTGATTCAGAATCAACTTGATTGCCCACGCTATTGGTTTCAACTTTATTTGCTGTTACTTGACTTCTTGTTATGCTAGCATCATTAGAATTTTCGATTACTTCATTTTTTGTCGCTGATGATTCTACTTTATTTTTGATATTATCTTGATTAGCACTTTCCTTAGTTACCTCTGATTGGCTAGTATCCTCACTATTCTTTAACGTTATATCCTCTTGACCAACGACAGCCGATGTTTTATTTGACGCCTTTTCTTCGACTTGTGCTGTTGACATTGAGTCAGCAGAAACACTTCTTAACTCAGAATGTATCCCCACAATCAAGCCAAAAAACACAAGCGGCGCTACTACCCAGTTCTTCCCTGCTTTATACATTTTATAACGTTTTTTTATTTCTCTATTCAAACAAAAGTCCCCCATTATGTAAAACTATAGAATTATCAATAATTCATATTAGCTCAATAATTATCACTAAACAAGCTTTTTAATGAAAAAGGAGCGTAAATCCCCCTACTTTAGTGGGGGGATATAAGCTCTACTCGATAGCTCGTAAGAGCTATTTTGTTTTTTTCTAAATATTCTTTAGCTAATTTAGATAATATCTCTGAAACAGATGAATGTTCCTTGATTGTTTGTATTTTCAAGCTATCATTAAGTTCAACATTCATATAGATATTTATCCTTTTTTGTTTTCTGCCACAGCCCTCACTTTATGTAATTGAGT
>NZ_BAMI01000137.1 GCF_000615765.1 Ligilactobacillus equi DSM 15833 = JCM 10991
AAAGTTTGTAATGCTTTTGTAGCCGTCCAAGTTACCTTAGAACCTTCAGTCTTAACTGTAAAGTAAGTTGCAGGTTTGTCAGCCTTAGTAAACTTACCAGACTTATCACGTAAGTATACGTCAAATCCAGAGAAGGTTACATCTTTATCAAAGTCATCAACATAAGTTAAAGAATCAACCATTGCGTGGTTTTCTTCTAAGCGTTGACCGTTAAGGGTGTAAGAAACAGTATCACCTTGGATCACAGTTTTTTCAGAGTCATTAACAACCTTAGTTAAGCCATCAACAGTTTCTCGTCCGACAGTTACAACCTTAGAAGCTTGTGGCGTAATAGGCTTGTAAGTTACGGTTTCAACAGTATTACTGTTTTGTTTTGCCTTGTTGTGGTATTCAATAAAGGTATTATTAACCACACCGTAACCTTGACGATTAACTTCAATTAATGTTTGGAATTGAACTTGTTGGTCTTTGTTATAGTTGTTAAGAATGTCCTTAAATGCCTTAGTAGCAAAAACAGTTACAACAGAATCCTTATCATTGTAATTGTAGTCAAAGTAACGAGAAATATCAGTATTCTTAGTTACCTTTTGCCCATTACCAAGGTCAATGTCTGTTAATGCGTATACGTACCAGTGGTTGTTAAAGTTGTCACGCTTATCTAAGTGATCTTCCATACTCCATGAATCAGTATCAAACTTGTAATTCTTAGGAAGAATTGAAGATTTAAGCGCGTAAGTTACAACGTGACCGAAACCAACTTCTTGTTGGTCAAGAGACTTAGGATTACCAAGATTTTCAATTACATCCTTCTTAGGATCCAAGTTGTATACATAGTTCTTAACCATGTTTGTCTTGTAGACGTTACCTGCGTTCACTTGTTGAGCGGTGTTGTCAATTTCAGTACCATTCTTCAAGCCAGACTTAGGTGTTGCGTAGAGACTACATTAAGCTTTTGTCCACCAAAAGTTGAAATTAACTTAGCAGCTTCCTTAGCTGTAACCTTAAATGAGCCTTTCTTGTCATCGAA
>NZ_BAMI01000136.1 GCF_000615765.1 Ligilactobacillus equi DSM 15833 = JCM 10991
AAGGTTTGTAATGCTTTTGTAGCCGTCCAAGTTACCTTAGAACCTTCAGTCTTAACTGTAAAGTAAGTTGCAGGTTTGTCAGCCTTAGTAAACTTGCCAGACTTATCACGTAAGTATACGTCAAATCCAGAGAAGGTTACATCTTTATCAAAGTCATCAACATAAGTTAAAGAATCAACCATCGCGTGGTTTTCTTCTAAACGTTGACCGTTAAGAGTGTAAGAAACAGTATCGCCTTGGATAACGGTCTTACCAGAGTCATTAACAACTTTAGTCAAGCCATCGATAGTTTCTTGGCCAACAGTTACAACTTTAGAAGCTTGTGGCGTAATAGGCTTGTAAGTTACAGTTTCAACAGTATTACTGTTTTGTTTTGCCTTGTTGTGGTATTCAATAAAGGTATTCTTAACCACACCGTAACCTTGACGATTAACTTCAATTAATGTTTGGAATTGAACTTGTTGGTCTTTGTTGTAGTTGTTAAGAATGTCCTTAAATGCCTTAGTAGCAAAAACAGTTACAACAGAATCCTTATCATTATAATTGTAGTCAAAGTAACGAGAAATATCAGTATTCTTAGTTACCTTTTGCCCATTACCAAGGTTAATGTCTGTTAATGCGTATACATACCAGTGGTTATTGAAGTCATCACGCTTATCTAAGTGATCTTCCATACTCCATGAATCAGTATCAAACTTGTAATTCTTAGGAAGAATTGAAGATTTAAGCGTGTAAGTTACAACATGGTTGAAACCAACTTCTTGTTGGTCAAGAGACTTAGGATTACCAAGATTTTCAATTACATCCTTCTTAGGATCTAAGTTGTATACATAGTTCTTAACCATGTTTGTCTTGTAGACGTTACCCGCATTCACTTGTTGAGCGGTGTTGTCAATTTCAGTACCATTCTTCAAGCCAGACTTAGGTGTTGCGTAGAAGACTACATTAAGCTTTTGCCCACCAAAAGTTGAAATTAACTTAGCAGCTTCCTTAGCTGTAACCTTAAATGAGCCTTTCTTGTCATCAAA
>NZ_BAMI01000135.1 GCF_000615765.1 Ligilactobacillus equi DSM 15833 = JCM 10991
GTCTCTCAACACCTGAGATATATTGTTTACCTAATTCTTGTAAATTCATTGCTCCTACACGGTCATCATTCGTTCTGAATCCGCAATTCACACACTTATATTCATGTAAAGAGTGATTACGGTTTTCTTTTCTAATCTGACCACATCGAGGACAACGTTGACTAGTATAATTTGCAGACACAATTAGCACTTGGCTTTGATTTCTTTGAGCCTTGTAAGTTAATTTAGTCTGCAAATCGTAAAATGACCATGAGTGTAATTCTCTAGTCTGGTCTTTATTGGAATTAGATTTTTCAAAAGTAACATTAGTTAAGTCTTCTAATACAAACAAAGTGTTTTGACCATATCGTTCAACAAGTGTCTTAGATAAGCAGTGATTAATATCTGCCATCCAACGGTTCTCTTGATGCGCTAGTCGTTTTAACTTTCTTTTTGCTGACTTAGTTCCTTTAGCTTGTAATTTACTTCGTAAATAAGCATACTTTTTACGCCTATAGGCAATATTCTTACCGCTAACAAAGTTGGTCTTACCTTTTTCATCATAAGCAGTTGTGAGAAAACGTAATCCTCTATCAATGCCAACTACATGTTGATTATCTTCTTTTTGCCATTCACTAATTGCTTTAGTATATGACATGTGTAAAAACCAATGACCTTTAAGACAGACTAATTTAGCAGTACCTAATTTAATATCCTTATCTTCTAAGGAAAATGGTAAGTAATTAGCATTAAAAGGGACTTTAATACGTTTACCAAGAACGTTAATTGAAATTTTAGTTCCCTTTTGAACAAAGGAATAGTTATAAGAACGTACATAATCAGCTTGCGGTCTAGAAAACTTAATCGGTTTTCGTAACCATTCCAAATCACGAGGGATATACTTCCAAACGTTTTTGCCAGTTTTAGCGTCAATTTCATCGGTTTTATACTTAAATGGTCGTTGTTTTAATTGTGTTTGAACAGTTTTATATCTAGCATTTACCGTTCTAAACACAGATTGAACCATTAAAGAATTAAGATTACTTTTTGCCCGT
>NZ_BAMI01000134.1 GCF_000615765.1 Ligilactobacillus equi DSM 15833 = JCM 10991
GGCAGATTGCAATAAATAAATTGAACACTTCATCGAAGCATTTTTCGCATAAAGACTTCAATGGGTGATCGCCAGTTGAGACATTTAAGTGGCCGAGAGTTTAAGTACCAGTTAATCTGAATTAGTTCTTGATCACTGATCTCTTCAATTGGCTTGCCTTTAGGGATAAAACGACGCAAGACCCGATTACGATTCTCATTACTACCTCGTTCATGCGGCGAATAAGCATGGGCAAAGTAAAGATTAATGCCCGTCTGTTCTTCAATCTCACGATAGTTAGCGAACTCTTTACCATGATCGACGGTGATGGTCTTAAGTTTGGGTCCTAATTGTTTCGCTAATTCTAGCATGGCCATTGTCATTGCCTGACTACTACGACTTTCAAGGCGTTTAACCACGGTTAATCTACTTTGCCGTTCGACAAAAGTGGCCACCGCTTGTCCTCTTCGTTTACCAGATAGAACAGTGTCAGCTTCAAAGTGACCAAACGTTTTACGAGTCTTAACTTCCTGTGGACGTTCTTCAATTGAACGGCCATGACTAAATGTTCCCCGAGTTTCTTTCGCCCGATGACGACGAATGCCTCGGTCAGGTAAGTCCGATGGTTGGATGTCAAGTATACCTTGGTCAATCCAGTTGTAAATGGTCTTATAAGCAATCCCAACCATATGAGCAACCTGTTCAGGCGACCACTTCTGAATCTTGACTTTGTCTTCAACCAAGCGTTTTAGATTAGCAGTCAGCACATATTTACGTCCACGTAACTTAAGCTTTGTCTCATGATCCTGTTGAGATCGCTTAGCATTATAAGGTAAAGGGAGACGATGTAATTCATTGAAAATCGTTGTTTTACTGAAGCCTAGATAGTCAGCAATATAGCGAAGCGAACGGTGTTCATGAAGTAAAGTTTCAATGACAATGCGGTCAGCAAATGATAAAATAGTGGTGCCCATAAAGGTCCTTCTTTCTAATGGAATGTTGTGGTAACACCATTAAAGACCTTTATGGGTTTTCTTGTCCACTTAAATGTTCAACTTATATTTTACAATCTGTC
>NZ_BAMI01000133.1 GCF_000615765.1 Ligilactobacillus equi DSM 15833 = JCM 10991
GCGGTCAAAAAGCGACCTTAATTCTTTAATGGTTCAATCCGTATTTAGAACTGTAAGTGCTAGATATAGAACAGTTGAAACTCAATTAAAACAAAGACCATTTAAGTATAAAACGGATGAGATTGACCCTAAAACTGGCAAAAATATTTGGAAGCATATTCCTCGTGATTTGGAATGGTTACGAAAACCGATTAAGTTTTCTAGACCACAAGCTGATTATGTACGTTCTTATAACTATTCCTTTGTTCAAAAGGGAACTAAAATTTCAATTAACGTTCTTGGTAAACGTATTAAAGTCCCTTTTAATGCTACTTACTTACCATTTTCCTTAGAAGATAAGGATATTAAATTAGGTACTGCCAAATTAGTCTGTCTTAAAGGTCATTGGTTTTTACACATGTCATATACTAAAGCAATTAGTGAATGGCAAAAAGAAGATAATCAACATGTAGTTGGCATTGATAGAGGATTACGTTTTCTCACAACTGCTTATGATGAAAAAGGTAAGACTAACTTTGTTAGCGGTAAAAGTATTGCATATAAGCGTAAAAAGTATGCTTATTTACGAAGTAAATTACAAGCTAAAGGAACTAAGTCAGCTAAAAGAAAGTTAAAACGACTAGAGCATCAAGAGAACCGTTGGATGGCAGATATTAATCACTGCTTATCTAAGACACTTGTTGAACGATATGGTCAAAATACTTTGTTTGTCTTAGAAGACTTAACTAATGTTACTTTTGAAAAATCTAATTCCAATAAAGGACAAACTAGAGAATTGCACTCATGGTCATTTTACGATTTACAGACTAAATTAATTTACAAGGCTCAAAGAAATCAAAGTCAAGTGTTAATTGTGTCTGCAAAGTATACCAGTCAACGTTGTCCTCGATGTGGTCAGATTAGAAAAGAAAACCGCAATCATTCCTTACATGAATATAAGTGTGTGAATTGCGGATTTAGAACTAATGATGACCGAGTAGGTGCAATGAACTTACAAGAATTAGGTAAACAATATATTTCGGGCATTGAAAAACCAAAATTTGAATTAAATAACGTTACTGACTGATATTG
>NZ_BAMI01000132.1 GCF_000615765.1 Ligilactobacillus equi DSM 15833 = JCM 10991
TGTCACATCATTTAGGGAATAAGTAACAGTTTTTGGTTGTTTTAAAACTGGTGGGGTATCAAATGGTAAGTCGGCCGCACCAAATGAAATCCATTCGTATACAGGCATACCCTTGTTACTGTACCCAACTTTGGAAGTCCCTACTATATCGTGGGGAAGCCATGACCACGAGAAAGTATCAACATTTTTTAACATTGTAAACGATTGGTTTGGTCTATCTTGTTCAGTTGAGCCTTCTCCGTATGTCCCCTTATCACGATAATATGCGTAAGAACTATTATCCGTGTCAATAGTTACTTTAGAGCCATTTAACGTACCTACAACGTTCCCCTTAACAAGAACATCTTGGTCAAAGTCCAAATCTCCAACTCCAACTAATAAATATGGAATAGTTGTTTGAGTTTTTGACCCCGCTTTATAAAATTCCCAATGTCCTTCCGTGTGATAATTATATAGGTTTTCAAAACCTAAAAGAAAAGCGCTACGATTGTTTATATCAACTGCCAATCCAATGTACCGGTATTCATCGGGCGTTTCTCCAACATCATCAAATACTAACTTGGCGTCATACACAGTACCATCGTTTGACTTGATAGCGTTTTTGTAAAGAATGCTAGAACCGTTTTTTACCTTATACAGTTGTTCGTAAAATCGAGAATCGGAAGTTGAATCCGCATGACTTATTGTCGGAGTAATACCGGGAGAGTACCAGTATTCCCCGCCGTAACCATCATTCCAAATGGTACGCCCTTCAGAATCTATATGCTTATTGTAGTTCATTTGGGTTATCCCATCATTTTTCTTAGCTTCCGATGCAACATATTTCAAATACTTGTCGAAATCAGAAATTGATACCGTTTCTAACCCAGACAAATCTGCACTAAGAAATTTGTTACCTGATGACAAGTAAGTTAAATTGCCTTGTGCATTTTTTATAAGATTCTCAATTTGTGATGCTGACCATGCACCACCCAATTTATCTTGTACGTATTTGACAAGGTTTTGTTTATAAGTTTCAAAGTCTTTGTCGTATTGAGCTTTTGCATTTTGGTAGTCAGACACGGCATCATTAATAGCTTTGA
>NZ_BAMI01000131.1 GCF_000615765.1 Ligilactobacillus equi DSM 15833 = JCM 10991
CTAAAGACTGGGGCTTGTGAGAAGGCAAGCCTTACGGCTTACCCGACCACAATTTGCATAGATACATCACTGCATGATTACAAAGTAATCACGTCTAACACGATAATTACCAATGCCTTTAGAGTCCGCAAGTTGCCAAACGGACTGCCTAGTTATGCTAGGCTTTTTTCTTTTTCCTTAGCTAGTTTTTCTAATCCTTTTTCAAGAATATTTTTAGAGGCATTAATGTCCCTAATATGGAATGTACCACAATTAGGACAAGTCCATTCCCTATCTTTGAGAGTTAGTTTTTCTGTACCTTTTGTCCCCATGGCAAACTTACAATCATTACACATTTGCGTAGTGTTTTTGGGGCTTACAGTTATGAAACTTCTCCCGTATAAAGCGGACTTATATTCCATTTTTTGGAGGAATGTTCTCCAACCGACATCTGAAATCGACATAGCTAAGGCATGGTTTTTAAGCATATTAGAGCTTCGTAAATTTTCGGCTACTACCAAATCGTGGTTATTGATAAGTGCAGTAGATACTAAATTTAGGAAGTTATTACGCTGGTTACGGATTTTATCGTGTAGTCTTGCTACGACTTGTCTTTGTTTCTGATAATTCTTAGCTTCTCGTAAACTTCTACCTTCCGCTATTGCCCGTCTTTGACGTCTTGACAACTTACGTTGTTGCTTAGCTAACTTACCTTTAATAGTTCGATAGTATCTAGGATTAGCCACTTGATTACCGTTACTGTCAGTTAAGAAATTTTCAGTATTAAGGTCAACGCCAACTTTAGAATTAGTTTTTGCCTTTGTTTGTACAAAAGGCGTATCGGAAGCTAACTGCATAGATACAAAATATCTATCTGCCACATCTTTACTAATTGTAACTGTACCAATACGAATATCAGTCTTACTATCTAAAATACGTCTGTAAGAGCCACTAACCCTTATTCTACCTAATTTAGGTAAGTTAATATGTTTATTATCTAAAAAGCGTACGCTTGCACTAAACATGTCCATATTGTGCTTTTTAGTGTAGTGAGTACTTGTTTGATAGTTTTCACGATAACTTTTTTTGTGAAAGTTAGGTGTACCCACTTTGTGTACCTGTCTAAATAGTTTCCAGG
>NZ_BAMI01000130.1 GCF_000615765.1 Ligilactobacillus equi DSM 15833 = JCM 10991
TGCATATTCTAATATACTGGAAGAAATAATAATTATGTGAGGTAAACATGGCAAAGAAAAAAATTAATGCAAAAAAACTTTTGCATCAAAAGCAATCTCAGGCAAGAAAAGCTCAACCCATTCGACGTCAGCATGATGCTTTCACCCCGATGAACCACATTTCTGATGAGCAATTCGTCAAAGATTCAATCACTATGTTAAAAAATGTCAAACAAGCAGATGACAAGCGAAGTATTGCCAATTTCCCTGCTGAACTCCTGGCATCACGCAAGGCGACTGCTCGTTACTTACAAGGATATTTCTTAACAGATGCACGTCTGCAAGCTCAACCATTAAGTGGGCTAAAAAACTACATCTCTGAGCACATCGTTATTCGTGGTTTGGTAAGTGACTATGATGCAGAAAAGGAAGAACTTCTCATCCAAAACCCGATTCTTTTAGCTCATTCAAAACAAGAACAAGGAGCATGGAATTACCTTCCAGAACCATTACACTTGGCTAATTGTTTCTCATTACCACTCAAAGATATTTATTCAGCTTCAAATGGAGTGCGGGTAAGCATTGGGGACTACATCATGTTAGATGCCCTAATTCGTGAAGACGAATCACTAACCTCGGTTGCAATAATTGATAGTGGTTTAATTGTCACAACTCGTCAAGGCTTTGAAACCGCTGATAATATCGACGGGAGTTTCCCTCGGAAACACGATTATCTCTTTGAATTCAAGGACTTACCTAATGGTGATTGGGGCTTAGTTTTAAATCAAGCCGGCATCGATCTTTGGTCTCGACTAAGTGAACGTCAACCCGAAGATTATTCAACTAATCTAGCTATTTTTAGCTAAAACGTAGCATCAATATAAAAAGGAGAAGTGAGTCAATCCAACTACTCACTTCTCCTTTTGTATATCCGGTTAACAACTTCTAAATCCAATCCGAGTCGTTACCCAATTATAAGTATGTCTAAACAACTATAATTTTATTATACATTATTCATCATTTCCTGGTCAACTGTTCTCAACCCTGGGATAGTCAAAACTTACCAGTAATTGGACAACATTTTGGCAATTTATAGCAAACAAAAAGCCCGTTAAAACGGGCTTTTTGTTAATAACGATTTTAAAAAA
>NZ_BAMI01000129.1 GCF_000615765.1 Ligilactobacillus equi DSM 15833 = JCM 10991
GGCACTATGTCCTGTCAAGTATACAGTTTAAATATATAAAATAGACTATGCGGTCTGATTGCGGAACTTTTCCGCAGTCAGACCGTTTTTTGATGCATAAGCTCTCTTTGTATTGAAATATTTTACACCTTCGTCAATCAGTCTCTTTAATTCTTCAAATGATTGTGGCTGTGGGTGTCGTTCCAGCCAAAGTAGTTTAAAATCATTCCACCATCTCTCCATAGGAGAATTTTCCCATGGATGTCCAGGATGAGACATGCTATGGACGTAGTTCATCTTTTCTAAATAGTGATTAAAGGCAAGTGAACAGTATGCAGCACCTCGATCTGTATGAACCATAGGTCTTACTCCTGGCTCTTTAGAGAACGCTTTCTTAAATGTATCAATTACTGCTGATGTAGTTTCCGTTTTTGAAAGGTTATAGCTAATCACGTAACGTCCGTATAAATCTAATACCGCATGTAATCGTACTTTTTGTGGTTTGTTATCTTCAAAATATACAACTTCAGTTGTATCGGTCGCCCAAACTTCATTCTTGCTTGCACGATCAAAATGCCCAGATAATAGGTTTTCACTAATATATTCATGCTTTAATTTAATTCGGTTTCTCTTTTTCTTTCTGATATTTACACGAATATTATTATTACGCATACAAGATCTTACACGTTTTAAACCAACCGTAAAATCTAATTTTCCTTCTGCTTTCAACTGAGTGGTCATACCTAAATAACCTAAAGTAAAATTATGTTCTTTCTCCAATTCTAAAATGGCAGAGTAGAGTTGGTCTTGTTGCTTTCGATACGTACTATTACATCGTTTAAACCATTTATAATACGCATCTCTTGTCACTTTGGCAATCTTACTAAGCTTACTAATCGACCAGTGATATTCTTGATGTAATTCTTTAATCGCTATGTACTTTAATTCTTTTTCACCCCTCGATTGCGTATTTCTACTAATTTTTTTGCGAAGGCAATCTCCATTTTTTGTTGTTCTAATTGTGCTTTAAGTAGTCGATTTTCAACTTGTAAGCGTTCAAGATCATTCATTGTTGCCATAGATTTTCTTTTACCACGGTTATCACGAAGTGATTCTGGATCATTATTACTCTTAGTATATTTTTTATACC
>NZ_BAMI01000128.1 GCF_000615765.1 Ligilactobacillus equi DSM 15833 = JCM 10991
TATTCTTACACCTATTAAAAAGGCACCTAAGCCCCGCTTAGATACCTTCCTGTTATCCCTTTTCTGACTCACCTTCAGCTTCCAAACGCTCAAATATCGCCTTCTGATACTCAAACGCATCTGCATAGGAAACTTTCCCACTCATCCTCTCTTGGTAACTGGGATGTACACTTGGTTTTATATCATAGTCTATAATCATCTGCCCATCTTTTACGCCACGATTGTACATTTTAGCTACCCAATCTCCATGATGGTTGTAGTTATCTTTTAGTTCGATCTTCCCATCAGACTTCATAAGGCACGCCATTTGAAATAATCATGATGTTTTCTAAACCGTATTTATCAGATTTGATACCATAATCACCTACGCCACGATAAATCTTCAAATTAGCTTGTAGTTTAACTATGTCACCAATCGACAAGGTAGTAATTTTTTTGGCACTTCCCATTTTGTTCATCGATACCCAGATATGGCTATCAACGTACTTATTCTTCGGGAGATTATATATCATATTTCCGTTGATAAACGCTTGTAGGACTGGATTTTCTAGCAGTATCCTACTTTTTAAAGGCGTCTTCTCATTGTACTCAAAATCTGAGATAATTCCCGTCAGGACTATCTCATCTCCCTCGTATTCGGATAATAATGCTCGACTTGAAGGATTACTTAACGCCCGATTTGTTATGGTATGAGCTATTTCCATACGATAAACATTCAACAAGTGTTCATACTTTGCCTGCTTCTTTGTTAAGACTAAAAAAGTATCTCTTCCAAATACCGCTCCCGCTAAATCATCAAAGGCTTCCTGCACTTCTCTTTTCGCTTTATTCTCTCGCTCTTCTCGCTTAGATCGTTGTTCCTCTACCTTCTTTTCTAATTCATCTAACTTAGCCTCGATTTCTTCTGCACTCATCTCCCTTATTTGCTTCTCAACTTTTCTTGTTAGGAGTCTGCGAATCTCTTTACTTTTTCTGTACTTCTTTTTCATCGTTGTACCTCTCTTTTTTTCTTTTGTACCTCGCATTATTCTTCGGTTTTCTATCTGACTTTTAGGCTTGAAGGTGAATTTAAGCTTCAATCTTCTTGGCCACAATCTTATTATGGCATCTTACTTACCACTTGCAACCTATAACACTTGACACTTTAATCCGCATCATCTTTTCACTTC
>NZ_BAMI01000127.1 GCF_000615765.1 Ligilactobacillus equi DSM 15833 = JCM 10991
CAAGGTACTCCTGCAACTCCAACAAAGGCTGTTTACTCTAATGGCCCAGTTCAAGCAGTTGTACCACAAAAAGCAGCTAAGGAAGTTCCTGCAACTCCAGAAGCATTACCTCAAACAGGTGACGAAGGCAATGGACCATTAGCGCTTGTAGCGGGTGCAGCTGCTGCAGCACTTGGTATGTTTGGTCTTGGTTACCGTAAGCGTAGAGAAGACTAGAATTATCAAATAGCTAAAGAAAAAGAGTTCCTTGATTGGGACTCTTTTTTTATGGAAAATAAGGAGGAGGAATTTTATGGCTGATGACGATTTACTGTTAGCGGACTATTACAAGATGTGGATTGAAACTTATAAGAAAGGTGCTGTGCGTCAGGTTACTTATGACAACTATGAGTTAAATTGGCGATGGCTAAAAAAATTAGCTCCCGATTTAAAGTTGAAAGACTTAACACGGTTAGAATATCAAAATATTATCAATAAGTTTGCAGAAACGCACGAAAAAGTAACTGTTGCTGATTTTCATAACCGAGTAAAGCCTGCAATTTTAGATGCTGTAGATGATGATTTATTACGCAAAAATCCAACTCGTAAGACTATCATTAAGGGAATTCCACCAATTCCAAAAAAACGAAAGTATATGGATTCATTTGAACTAAAGCTCTTTATTAATGAGTTAGACTTACCAAAGCATAAATTAAATATTGATTGGTTGCTGCTGTTAATTTCTAAAACTGGTGTACGTCTTTCTGAAGCTTTAGGAGTAACGAAAGAAGATTTTGATTTTACTAACCAGGTCCTGATTATTAATAAAACGTGGGCTTATAAAGAAGGCGGTGGCTTTGTTCCAACCAAAAATAAATCTTCTGTTCGAAAAATTCGGATTGACTGGAAACTGATGAATCAATTTATGGGTTTGATTGAAGATATTCCTGAGGGAGTACCCATTTTCTGTTATAAAAAACCTATGTATAATTCTACGATCAATAATCGTATAAAGCGACTTTGTAAGAAACTCAATATTGCCCCTATTTCAGTCCATGGATTGCGACATACGCATGCATCTCTTTTACTCTATAATGGTGTTTCTGTTGCCAGCGTGGCTCGTCGATTAGGTCATGCTGATATTAATACTACGCAATCGGTCTACATTCACATTATCCAAGAAATGGATAACTATGATACCGATAAGATCATGAGACAATTATCACAATTTTAATTGTATTTACGCAAAAATCCCCTATTTCTTTTGAAATAGAGGATTTTTTAC
>NZ_BAMI01000126.1 GCF_000615765.1 Ligilactobacillus equi DSM 15833 = JCM 10991
AGAACACTGGAATGAATCAGCAAGCACATCAGCAAGCAAGTCAACATCAGATTCAGAATCAACTTCAACAAGTCAATCAGACTCAGCAAGCCAATCTGTATCTGAAAGTACTTCAACACCAGTTGAAGATCACTCAAGTGAAGTAGCAAGCCAAGTTAAGGACCACGAAAACTCAACATCTGAGTTCAAGTCAGTATCTGAAGAAGTTTCTGAAAGCTTATCAGAATCTAAGTCGTTAGCAAGTGAATCCGATGCATCCGCATCCGAATCTCAAAGTACTTCAGCTTCCGCAAGTGAATCAATTGTGGTAAGTGCAAGTGAATCAGCTTCATTAAGCGATTCAATCTCAGAATCTAAGAGTGCCGAAGGAACAAACAACTTGACATCTGAAGAAGAATCACAAAGCGACTCAGCTAAGTCATCATCTGAATCACAAAGTGAATCAATCTCAGAAGCAAGCAAGTCCGCAAGCGAATCATTATCACGTCACCAAAGTGAAAATGAATCTACAAGCGACTCAGCATCCGAAAGCTTATCTAAGGTCTTTAGTGAAATTGATAGCAAGTCAATAGCTGAATCTCAAAGTACTTCAGCAAGCGACAGCAAGTCAACGAGCGCTTCAGTTTCTGAAAGTCTCTCAACAAGTGCCTCAATTTCTACGGGCGAATTAACGTTTGAATCAACACCAGATCGTTCAAGTGAAGTAGAAAGCCAAGTTGAGGAACACGAAAACTTAACTTCAGAGTTTAAGTCAATCTCTGAGGAAGTTTCCGCAAGCTTATCAGAATCTAAGTCCTCAGCTAGTGAATCCGATGCATCCGCATCCGAATCTCAAAGTACTTCAGCTTCCGCAAGTGAATCAATTGTGGCAAGTGCGAGTGAATCAGCTTCATCAAGCAATTCAATCTCCGAATCTAAGAGTGCCGAAGGTACAAATAGCTTGACGTCTGAAGAAAAATCACAAAGTGACTCAGCTAAGTCAGCCTCTGAATCCCAAAGTGAATCAATCTCAGAAGCAAGCAAGTCCGCAAGTGAATCATTATCACGTCACCAAAGTGAAAATGAATCCCAAAGCACTTCAGCTTCAACGAGCTTGTCAGAAGCCTTGGCTGACCTGCCAATAACTGGTGGTACAACACCATCTGAGGAAATTGATGATGATTCAACTTCAGTATCATCAAGTACTTCAGTATCAATGAGTACTTCAACAAGCGTTTCAGAATCGTCAAGTGCTTCAGCATCAATGAGTACTTCAACAAGCGTTTCAGAATCGTACAAAGTTG
>NZ_BAMI01000125.1 GCF_000615765.1 Ligilactobacillus equi DSM 15833 = JCM 10991
AAGGCAGTCCAAAATAACTTTGGGGTACCTTATGAAACTAATACCGTAACTAACAAGGTGTTAAGTTAGATCCTAAGAAAGACGTTATCAAGAACGCTGGTGATAGTGCTTCTATTAATGAAAAAGACGTTAAGTTAGGCGACTACATTGCTTACAAGTTAGTTTCTAAAGAATTACCTGAAAACCGGGCTACGATTGTTAAGAATTGGTTCTTAACTGATAACATTGACACTAAACACGATAGTGTTACTCGTCAATACCAAGTTATTGCTAACCAAGACTTCACAGCTGCTAATGGTTCTACGGTGAAGGCAAATGATGATATTTCTCGTTACTTTACTTTCGACTACAATGCAGATAAAGGTGTGCTTACAGTAACCCCTACTGCTGAATATGTAGCTTTAGCAAACTCACAAGCTAATAAGGCTCACAAGATGTCTTATACTGCATTTGTTCAAGTGCAACGTATTGCTTCTGGTTTTGTATACAATACTGTTACAGATACTTTGAACAATGATGCTGATAATTCAAACCAAGTTTGGACCTTTACTTACCAACCAGTTGATCCTGTTGGTAAGAAGAAAGTTACTGTTGGTACTGCTAAAGACCCTAATGGTAAGGACAATGAAGGTGCAAAAGTTGTTAAGGGAGAAACCTTATCATACACTCTTGAAGGTCAACCATTAGTTCAATACCATGAAACTATCAAAGACTTCCAAGTTGTAGATACTTTTGATGGCGATGTAACTTACAAAGGCTTTAAGGCATTCTTCAAGAACAATGATGGAACATTTACTGATGTTACTGAGATGTTCAATGAAGACATCAATGGTAAACAAGTAACCTACTCTGCTGAAGATGCTTTGGTTAAGATGATGAACTCCGACCAATACAATAAGGTTGCTTCATCAACTCCATTTATTGTTGCTTACGTTACAGTAGATCACGATGGTGCTTCTATCAAGAACACTTACGATGTCTTGCTTAATGGTAAGATTGCTGTATCTAACACAACTCACAATACTTCAGTTAAGGTTAACCCTACTAAGTCTGTCTTAGACCAAAAGAATGAAGATATCAACGGAACTAATGTTTTAGTTGGTGATACGTTGAAATACTCCATGACATGGGACTTATCAGACATGGCAGGTACTACCCTTTCATCAGAAACTTCTGGCCGTGAATTCTCCTTCTCAGATGATTTCGATGAAACTAAGGTAGACGTTGACAAAGACTTAATTACTGTTTTAGACGGTAAAGGTAACGACGTTACAAAACAATTTAATGTACAA
>NZ_BAMI01000124.1 GCF_000615765.1 Ligilactobacillus equi DSM 15833 = JCM 10991
TCACATCATTTAAGGAATAAGTAACCGTTGGTAAAATAGTACTAGGTATAGTCGTTGTAAAAGCGGCCCAAGCCCCACCACCTACAGTTGAATCGTTGCTTTCTGTATCTACACTAGGTTGTGCTGTGTGCTTACCAAATTCAAATGATACTTTATTCCCCGAAAGTTTATAAACAACAGAGCCATAGAAAAAGTAAGGAGAATTATCAAAGTCCCATCCACGAGAACCATCGGCTGTAGAAGCATCACCTTTCCCTGCTAAATTACCATTGTCTGCTTCTTTTTCAGGATATTTAGATGTTCCTTCAGCATAATTATTGAAGTCTGCATATGCCCATCCATCGTTATGAATTTTAATAGATGACCCGTCAAGCTGAAATCCCGTTGTTCCGGTTAAACCTTTAACAGATTCAGCGACTAAACCTCCTTGTTTTCCATTCCAAGAATTCAAGGAATTCACAGAAAACCATGCATTATCATCAAAATTAATTTTATTTCCACTTGCATCATAAAATTCATATGTTGCAACAACGTCCGTTGCATGAAAAATCCCTTGAACGGGGTCAGCTAAGACGCTTAAAAAGTTTGTTCTTTTTCCGTCGCCTTGTGTCACCTCGTAAGGCTTAGAATTACTAAAAGTAATAACGATTTTGGAAATAGAATTTCCGTTATAAGTAGAATTGTGTAAGTTTGTATATGTTGCCCTTAAAAAATCACCGTCAATTTTTCTAGAAACACCACCCGGGACGTTGATGTCATATCGTGGAAGGCTTTTATTTTCAAGCAATGGAGTTATGGTAAGTGGGACATTATTTAAAATGTCGAGTGTTACTTTTGCATTTGGTTCACTGTTCATATCCATAGCTTGAACAACTTGACCAGACGTAATCGTTTTTACAGACGAACCGTTGTTAGCAATAGATAATCGCTGTTCAATCTTAGACACGGCATCATTAATAGCTTTGACTTGGCTTTGATAGTCGTGGCTTACCTCAGTGACAGTCTTTTGTGCATCAGCAACTGACGTGGTTGTTTTCTTGTTAGGGTCTTGCTTGACGTGGTCATTCCCTAACGTTTTTTGTGCATTAGCAACTGCTTGTTCGAGTTTTTGCTTTTCACTTTCCAAAGAAGCAACGGCACTCTTAGCGTCATTCATATTCTTTGTTGCAGTATTTAAAGCATTAACTTGATTAGCATAGTCTTGCCGAATTTCCTTTGCCATTTGAGGTGCTTGTTCTTTTGATACTTGGCCCTTATTAACAGGGGAGCCTTTCACAACATTGACACCTGCAGTC
>NZ_BAMI01000123.1 GCF_000615765.1 Ligilactobacillus equi DSM 15833 = JCM 10991
TGCTGTTAGAATAAAAAATGTACAAGTTAAAATGAGGTCCTGAATCAGTTATAATATAGTCAATGTATTTAACGGAGGAACTCAATAATGGCAAAGCAACACTCTATTGAATTTAAGAATGACGCAGTTCAATACTACCTAGATAACCAAGACCACATGAACTACAGAGAAGCAGCTAAAAATCTGGGGATTGGTGTAAGTACCTTGCAGAAGTGGACTAAGCAGTTCAAGGAACAAGGTGCGGTTACGGGTCGTGGCTCCGGTAACTATGCCAGTGACAAAGATAAAGAGATTGCTCGTTTAAAACGTGAGCTTCGTGACGCCGAAGGCGCTATTGAAGTGCTTAAACAAGCTATCAATATCTTGGGAAAATAGAAGCTACCGAAGTCATCAATGAACTTGTCGATAAAGCGCAACAAGCTAAGTCCCATCCTTCGGTAGCGGGAATGCTTAAACGAGTGGGACTTTCACGCTCGAATTACTATGCGCAAAAGAAACGGTCAGTCTCTGCCACAAAGTTAAAACGCCAAGAAATCATGAGTAAAATCAAAGAAATTTGGGAGGAAAGTAAGCATATCTATGGTGCACCTAAAATCACCATGATACTGCGTAAAAATGGCTTTCGTATATCTGTTAAAACCGTAGGTAATTACATGCGTAACATGGGCATTAAAGCTCACTACGTAAAACCTTGGACAACAACTACCCGTGATTCTGAATACTCTGACCAGCTTTTAAACTATCTTGACGAACACTTTAACCCTGAGACTCCTAACACCCGTTGGTGTATTGATACTACGTATATTCCAATTCGTAATGGGTTTGCCTATTTGACAAGTATCATGGACTTATACTCCCGAAAGATTATCGCTTGGGATTTATCTGATAATCTAGAAGTGGCTAATGTAATTCCTTTGATTGAACGTGCTAAACGTCTACGTGGCATTACACAGCCGTTGATAATGCACAGCGATCGTGGTAGTCAATTCACATCTGACGCATATAAAGCTGTTACAGCCGAGTTTAAGCTATCTTACTCAAAGAAGGCTTATCCGTGGGATAATGCTTGTATTGAGTCTTTTCACGCTCTAATCAAGCGAGAATGGCTTAATCAGTTCGATATTCGCTCATACCAAGAAGCACGTCGATTAGTTTTTGAATATATCGAAGCTTTCTACAATAATGTGCGGATTCACAGTCATTGCGATTACACGTCACCAAAGGATTTTGAAGATAATTATTACGATAATCAGGCTTTGATTCAGGTAGCCTGATTAGTCGTTAAAAATCTCATTTTAACTTGTCCGTTTTCTTGACGCAAGACC
>NZ_BAMI01000122.1 GCF_000615765.1 Ligilactobacillus equi DSM 15833 = JCM 10991
GACTGCATCTTCTACGAATTAAATGTAATAATGGCAGTACTTTTATGGATAAATCGTCTAATAATACGAATTACATTCTCATTTGAACCACGTTCACTTGGAGTGTATGGAGTCGCATAATAAGTGTTACTGTGAACTTCTTGAAGGCGTGAAAATTCTAGTCCGTTATCTGAGGTTAAAGACTTGAAAGTCTGATAGAACGCTTTTTCATCCGTACTAGACTTCAACTCTTCGAGTTTCTTATTAGCGGATTCAGAACTCTTATCTTTGATACGAAAAATCACAGTATAGCAAGATAAACGGTCAGTTAAGACCATTAAAACGTTTGTCCATAGAGTCTTTCTTGCCAACGACAGTATCAATTTCAAAGTATCCAATTTCAGAACGACTATCAATGTAAGTAGGACGTTCATTAATACTGCGCCCCAATACACGTTTAACTGGAGCCTTTGAAGATTTAGGATCATTCTTACGAGTGGTTTTAGACATTAAATCAACGTTTTTAGTCTGCATAATACCTTTATCAATCCAAGTGTAAATAGTGCATTCACATGGAATAAATTCCGTAGGAATTACTTCTTCAAGCTTTTTAGTTGTAGCATATGGTGAGTACTTAATACCATCAACTTTACCCAGGAGTAAGCTATCTAATTTCGTTACAATTTCAGGAAAAGACCAATAAATAGGTTTTCTTCCACATTACAATTTATTAGACGCATAACGAATTTGTCCAACTTCTGCATAATATTGTTCGTTGTAATAGCGGTATTCTTTACCATTAGCTTTCTTTTGTATCTACTTAATGGTTTTTACCCATCCACGCTTAACCTTATTATTAATGGTTTGAGAGACCCTATTGCGCTTCCTAGCGATTTGACGGTTAGATAAGCCCATTTATTTCTTTGTAGGCTTGAATTTGTCCACGCTCTTGAATCGTTAAATGAGTTCCTTTTTGAGGGTGATTTATTACAATTTGTGTGTTATCAGTAACCAATGTCATAAGTACTTTACCGTGCCTTTCATTTGTTTTATATGAAAGATACTCAACAATAGTAAATTCGAATAATTCATCACGCTAATTTTTCAATGATTGACACATGAAAGTCACAAGGGCCTTCGTTATAATTAATATCCTTTAACGAAGATTCTTGTGACTTTCTTTTTCTTCAAAAAATATCAGAAATTTCTGCATTTCTTCCAATTGTTTCACGTGAAACATCACCGAGATGTTTCATAATTTTTCGACAAAATCCACGCACACACCGCCAATCGATATAAACGAATATACATATACGTAACTTTATAAGTATATGTATACGCTAATTGCTAGTTTGTAATACTTCCATTTTTTGTAAATTGTACAGTGTTATGATTGATTCAAAATCGGCTTGAAACCCTTCTAACTACGGTT
>NZ_BAMI01000121.1 GCF_000615765.1 Ligilactobacillus equi DSM 15833 = JCM 10991
GCCGTATTTCTGCGCTTTTTTCGTATGGTTGGGTCTGACAAATAAACTTTTTTGAACAGCTTTACCATGTCCCAATCACCTGACAAAGCCCACTTTTTAAGTTTATTTTCACCATTCCATTTAAATCCACCACCAACAGCCAGTCGACAGGCCTTGGCCACGTGGGATTTGTCTAAAACCTCAACTACATCCAACCAGTTACTACATGTTTTTAGCCACTGTACGACTTCTGCGATCACGAATTACAAATTCATGTCTTACCCTAGGCGACTGGCTGAGAGCCTTATCTACCATCTCAAGAAGACTATTAAGCATATTTCTGCCGATTTCTAGCGCCACTTTTTTAATTTCAAACACCAAATTCGAGAAGTTAATAGGCCCGTTAAACATACTTGAACTTAAAAATTTTATGTCATTACTTAGGACAGAACCAAATTGTTGTTATATAATAGTGTTAAGCATAATAAAAAGCCTCCTAGAGTATTTGTTTCGACTATATTTTACCACTAGGGGGGCTTTTTTTATTCAATTTCGTCCACTAAAACTTTACGCGGTCCCTTTTTTGTACTACTATTGTATTTTTACTGTATAACCATTGTACCACCAGAAGATTTTTGTAATTTTCAATTTTTTTCATAAAAGAGACTTTACCCAAATATTTCTAAGAATTTAGAGGTAAAGGTTGAAAATATTTATCATAATTTACGCAGATTCTATACCGCTACAAAAACGCTCTCATCGTGGATAGTACTTGGCACTTACTAGCTTTTTAATTGTTGCTTACTAGCTAATAACCCTCCTCATAATTTTAAGTATGGTAAATACAACATTTCACTCTACTCTTGGACATTGGTGGGTGAAGTGAGAAAAAACGCTAGCCAGGCTTTTGATATTAGCAATCACATTATCTTAAAATATGACAACCGGTGCACTTCAATCCATTATAAGTGCCAATTTAATCAGAAAACAATGGAATTAGAGTTCTTGTGAATCATCCACCATGCACACAGGGAATACGTAATCTTATCTCCCTTAGTCACGTTCATACCAGAATCACCCCCATACACACGGGGAACACTAACACCCCGTTATAAATTACAAGCCTTTTTCTAAAATTCTCGCAATTTATTTTCAAGGCTAACTTTAAGCTCTTTCAAAAACCGCTGATAATCTTCACGGTTCTCGTTGATTTGCCTTTCAGCAACGCTTCCAGGCTTTGGGTCAACGAAACTGAACGCTGACCGTTTCAGTTTCATGAATCCGTTTCTATCCGGATTCTTTTCCTCCCATTTGCGAGAGGCTTTTATTTGTGATTTTGTCACCATAATTTATTCCTCCTTAGAAACCTTTGACTTTTGTTTCTCCTACTCTAGTTATACTTTCGCAGGATCACCCCCGTACACACGGGGAACACAAGACGAAGAAGGACGCCCGCAAGTGGCTCACGGGATCACCTCCGTACACACGGGGAACACGTTCTAAGCTCTATCAAGATATCAACCGAGGCAGG
>NZ_BAMI01000120.1 GCF_000615765.1 Ligilactobacillus equi DSM 15833 = JCM 10991
ATCGGGTCCAAGCGAATCCTCAACAACGCCGGCACCAAGTGCTAGCCCAAGTATAACTTTAGGCGAGTCAGCATCGTCTCAATCCTCGACGTCATCGTCAAGTGAAGTAGCAAAATTAGATGCCACTCCAAGTGCGAATTTAAGCGAGTCATCACCATCTGAAGTAAGTTCAGAGTTATCAAATAGTGGGGAATTCCTTAGTTTAGGACAAGAAGATACAACGGTTGAGGCCGATATAGATTTTGAGAAACCAAACGGTGTACTTTTGAAGCCGGTACTAAACCAAGATTCAGAAGAGGGTATTTTGACAGGGATACATTCTAAAAAAGGCTTAAAGAAAATTGCAAATGGTCAACCAAGTTTTAGCGCATCGGATCGTAAAAAAGTAGCAAATGCCAAAAGACAATTACCACAATTGAATGAAGAGGGGACCAGTCGAAAATTAGTTGAAGTGATGGTAGTAATATTGATGGTGCTAATTTTTGGTCAAAATCTTCGGAAAAAATTCAGGGAATAACATAAAGGGGAAAAGACCGCGTAAAGTTCTAGTGTAAGCACACCATAACAGGACGTAAAAAGAAGCGATGGAAAAAATCCACTAGTTAGGATTTCACCATCGCTTTTTTGTTCTTAATTACTGAGAGCTAACACAATTTTCTCTAAGGCAGGGCGGTGTTCTTCGCCAAATTGAGCTACCAATTGTTCCATAATTTCTTGCAAGCTAAGCCCTTGAGCAACTAATTCATTGTAACGTGTTATATAGCTAATTGTTGCGTCGGTAGCTTCGTCATAAGCCTCTTCGTACGCCTCTTCATACGCCTCTTCATACGCCTCTTCGTATGCATCCATTAATTTATCTTGTAATCTCATAAAATCATACCTCATCTTTCCGCTAGTTTTGATTGAAATCATGAGCTCTTTTACCATCGTGATGAACTCATCATCACTGGTAGGGCGCTCAGTTAAAAGTTTGAGAAAATCTTGTAGGTCTCTTGGAAGACCAGTTAAATCACCATAAGGATAAATTAGATAGGTGGTCTGCTTATCGGGATATTTGTGGCCATCTTGGCTACGTGAAGTAATCTTATGAATAGCCTTACCATCACCAAAATAATCATACATAGTAATCATGATAACGCAAGTACTATGACGCTGGCGATAACTTTGCCCTTTCTTTAACATCTCAGTGGCCATGACGGCGTGATAATAGCCAGTCCGATTGGCAGTATCATGGTTGTCTTTATTTTGCATTTCAAAGTCAATCATGTCCCCATCTAAACTTTGTAAAAACATATCTAACCGAATCCCACGTGCATCACCTCCAGGATCAAAGGGTTTTTGTTCCTGACTGATGGTCAATTCATCTTTCTTGTAACTAGAGTCGATGAGAGCCACCAGGTGAGCCGCCACGTGATTACTACGTAAAACATTGTAGAAAGTCAATTACCCCCGAACAAGTTCGGGGGCTTGTAACTCACGACACTTGCGTGTCAGTAGTTCAAACGGTTAGGCAAGCCTAATCTCCTACCTTAATGTGGCTACA
>NZ_BAMI01000119.1 GCF_000615765.1 Ligilactobacillus equi DSM 15833 = JCM 10991
TGCAGGTTGTGCAGGTGTTGATGGAGTTGGGGCAGGGGTTTCTGGCTTTTCAGGAACCTTCTTGTAAACATTAGTTACATTACCGTCTTCATCTTCATCAATCTTAACTAATTGGTAACCAGGAATATCATTTCCATCACGGTCAGGGAAGGAACCTTCTTCTTGATCTTTCAAGTGCTTCCCATTTTCATCAACCCAGTTAGTTACAGGAACTTTAATTGGGTTTTCGACGGTATTAGTCTTGTATTCGACATCACCATTAGTTTGCACCATAGTGTTTTCGAGCACACCCTTAGCATCTTTATTTACCTTACCAGCAAATTCAACATCAAGTTTTTGGCCCTTAAACGTGTTTAAGAAGGTTTCAACATTCTTAGGTGTTACAACCACTTTACCATTCTTAGCGTCCCATTTAGCGTCAAATAGTGAAGTTACATCATTACCCTTAGCATCAGTTACCTTGAAGGAACCTTCGTCAGCAGTAAACTTAGTTTCATCATAGTCATCACTAAATGTCCAGTTTTTAGCAAGTTCTTCCTTAGTGAAGGTGTGGTTTGCTAATTCAGATAAGTCCCATGTACCTTGGTAAACTAACTTAGCGTTACGCTTAACTGTTGCTTTGTTTACGTCCTTGCCTTGTTCATCCATAACAACCTTAGTTGGTTTAGGATCAGTAGCAATATCGTTTGTAACAGTATTAGTCTTGTAACCAACGCTATTATTAGTTTGGTTCATGGTATTAGCTAAAGTACCAGTAGCATCAGCTTTGACAACAGAGTTAAATGACACAGTAAGTTTTTGGCCCTTGTAAGTTTCTAAGAACGCTTTAGTATCATTTGGTGTTAATACCCACTTACCAGCTTTTTCGTCCCATACAGGCTTAAATAGCTTAGTAATATCGTTGTTCTTAGCATCAGTTACCTTTAATGAATCAGTGACTGGGCTAATCTTAGCTTCGTCATAGTCATCATCAAATGTCCAATCTTTAGCTAATTCATCCTTAGTAAACTTGTGGTTTGCTAATTCGGATAAGTCCCATGTACCAGTGTAAGTTACCATTTGTCCCGGTAAAACAGTCGTCTTGTCGATGTTAGTACCGTCGGAGTTGACAACAACCTTAACTGGAGTAGGGTTTGGTTCAACATCATTCTTAACCGTATTGGTCTTGTAACCATGATCTTCATTTGTTTGGCTCATAGTGTTAGCAATAGTGCCAGTAGCATCGCCCTTAACAGTAGCCTTGAAACTTACAGTAAGTTTTTGACCTTTGTAAGTTTCTAAGAACTTAGCTTTGTCAGTAGGGGAGATAGACCATGAACCATCCTTTTCACTCCAAGCAAGCGTTACTTGATCGAAGATATTGTTGCCTTTAGCATCAGTCAACGTAATAGCGTCTTTAACTTTAAGATCAACATCTAATTTAGTTTGGTCGTAGTCATCATCGAATGTCCAAGCTTTAGCTAATTCATCCTTAGTAAACTTGTGGTTTGCTAATTCAGATAAGTCCCATGTACCAGTGTAAGTTACTTCTTGGTTATGACTTACTGT
>NZ_BAMI01000118.1 GCF_000615765.1 Ligilactobacillus equi DSM 15833 = JCM 10991
AAAGATAGATTTATTCGTTTTGGTTATGAATGGTTTGAGCGTTTATGTAAAATGCACAATACAAACATTATTGTACTAAATAATGTCGACACAAGCCCTACACAAGAAATGATTGATGATATGGTAAGTATTGTACATGTATTTTCTTGTCGTTTATATGGTTTGCGAAAGTATAAAAGCAAGTTGAAAAATGATAAATCTTTGAAAGGTGGTGAAGATAATAATGGTAGTTAAGACACAAAAGGTTAGATTATATCCTAACGCTCAAATGCAACAAGTTTTAGATGAACTGTGTGATTATCGTAGGTATTGTTGGAATAAAGGCTTAGCACTATGGCAAGATTTGTATGAACAAGCTTTGATTTTAGATGATAAGAAATTAAAACCAAACGAATATACAGTCCGAAATGAACTGGTGGCTAATAAAGAAGATTGGCAATATCAGTTATCAGCAAGAACCTTACAGCTAGTGGTTTCTGATTTAGCTAAGAGTTGGAAAAACTTTTTTGATAAAGCTCAAGTTGATTGGGGTAAACCAAAATTCAAATCAAAGAAAGCTCCAAGACAAGTCTTTAAAACTGATAGAGCTAAAATTGTAAATGGTAAATTAAGATTAGACAAACCACGAGAAACTAAACACGTTTGGTCTGATATTAAGATTAAAGGTGCTAAATCGTTAGAAGGCGATTTAAAAGTGGTCACGATTTACCGAGAACGTGGGCATTATTATGCTAGTTTACCTTTTGAAATTACAATTAAGCATAAAAAGAAGACTAAATCTAAAACGGCAGTTGACGTAAATGTGGGTCACTTTAATTATACTGATGGAATAATTAATACCCTACCGAAGCAATTAAGTCGTAGGTATCAAAAAATTAAACATTATCAAAGAATGTTGAGTAAAAAAGTTCAAGGTAGCAATAATTACGTTAAAACGAGAACCAAGTTGCAACGTGAATATGCTAAAGTAACTAATATTCAACATGATTTAATTCAAAAGTTTACCACAAACTTAGTTAATAACTTTGATACCATTGTAATTGAAGACTTGGATGTTAAAGGTATGCAAATGAGCCATGTTGCCTCTAAAGGTTTGCAACGCTCAATATTTGGCTATTTCAGACAGGTTTTAATGTATAAATGCGAATGGTATGGTAAAGAACTAATTTTAGCTGATAAATACTATCCAAGTACTCAAAGGTGTAGTGAATGTGGTTTTGTAAAAACAAAAGAAGATAAAATCACTTTACAAGGAAATCGCAAGCATAACACCAAACATAATGAATATGTATGTTATAACTGTGGTGCGATTATGGATAGAGATGTAAACGCGGTTATGAATTTACTGGCTTTAGCATAAAAAATATTTTTAGGGTGGGCTATACCCTCTAGGGCTATCAGAGTTAGTCAATGTCATTACCCTTTTAATTAGGATATGGGAATACTAATGTTGACGGTAGTAAATAAAATTAAGAAAGGAAAAACTATATGTTCTTTCTAATAATATAGAATAAGATACTTTTCATTCTATATTATTCTACATTTTATATAGCAGG
>NZ_BAMI01000117.1 GCF_000615765.1 Ligilactobacillus equi DSM 15833 = JCM 10991
GTCAAACTACGCACCGAATAAATTCGGTGGCTTGTAGACTTCCTTCGGAAGTTCATCACTTCGTGAAGTACTAGCTACAACTTACCTAGGTAAAGTATGCCCTACCATTTCTTAAATGCTTTAGTAAGAAACCAAACCATTCTCGGAAATAATAAGGTCTTACCTACCAATTAACTAGGCTTAGGACGTGAGCTGTCAACGCCCTATCTCATCTATTTATAGATGGGACTATTTTCAGTTAATGTTTTAGCTAACTCAGTGTGGCCCTTATCCAAAATGTTTTTGGCAGCATTGTGGTCACGAATATGGAAAACTTTACATTTAGGACAAGTCCAAGCACGGTCTTTCAAAGTTAGTTTCTTTGTTTCCTCTGTTCCCATTCTAAAACCGCAATCATTACACGTTTGCGTCGTATAGGCGGGATTAACCTCGACGAAAGTTCGACCATACTTAGGAGCTTTGTATTCAAGAAAAGTAAGCAGAGTTCGCCAACCAACATCACTGATACTCATAGCCAAGGCATGATTTTTAAGCATATTCTTACTCTTAAGGTTTTCTGCGACTACTAAATCGTGGTTCTTGATTAATGCAATCGAAATCTTGTGTAAGAAGTCCGTTCGTTGATTGCGAACCTTTTCATGGAGCTTAGCCACAATGAGTTTTTGTTTTTGGTAATTTTTGCTAGTCTTTAAAGGACGACCTTCTTTCTTGGCACGCCGTTGCCTACGTGAAAGAATCCGTTGTTCTTTAGCTAACTTATCTTTGATAGTTCGGTAATAACGTGGGCTTGAGACAACCTTACCATCACTTTGAGTTAAGAAGTTTTCTGTGTTCAAGTCAAAACCAACTTCACAATCTACTTTTGGAAATTTAGAATTAAATGGTTGGTCACTTTTTAATAAAAGCGAAACAAACCATTTCCCCGACGGATAATGCTTAATTGTCACCGTGGCAATTCGCACCATTTGGTTAGTTGGTAATGTGCGGTGTAATTTAATTTTGACTTTGCCTAGCTTTGGTAACTGCAAGTACTGACTGTCAATAAAGTGGATTGACCCGTTATAAAGGAAGGCACACCTCCTTTAGCTTTGACTTGGCTCGAGCTGTAATGGTTTGAGGTGCTATAACTTTGGACAGGCTGACTCTTTTTTTTAAATTTGGGAGTTCCAGCACTATGAACCTTCCTAAACATTTTCCAAGCATTGCGATAATGTACTTCAGTATTGGTAAACATATCACTATCTAATTCAGAATCGTTTAGCCAAGGGTAACGTGAATTACCTTTAATTCGTGCTAGACCAGTCGGACGGACTTGGGAAGCTTTAATCGGATTCTTTATCTTCTTATCTTTAGAAAATTTATAACGCCAGTAGGTAGTAGGAATAGGATACTTCTTATCCAATTTGTTGCGTTTAATAGCACTGTCAATCCAACTATTCGCTAACAACTGGTTATAGATAAAACGAGAAGCATTGATGTTTTTCCAAGCAACTTGTTCTTGTTTGTGATTAGGGTACATCCGTAATTTCAGTCCCATCATATATGGAAGTTCAACTTGTGGCATATACTTTCACCTC
>NZ_BAMI01000116.1 GCF_000615765.1 Ligilactobacillus equi DSM 15833 = JCM 10991
CCAAACACGCCCCGAAAGTGATCTCTGGATAGACGTTAGAGCTATATCCAGTCCATCCATCACATATTATCGCACCGCGATATTTAGCCCCCAGGATATCCGCTATATTAGAAGAACCACGAGTATCGGAGTGCTTGTAAAAAACTATTTGGTGATTGGAGAACTCAACTGTAGATCTGACCGCCCAAATATAAGTTTTGTGGCTTTTTGTATTCTTAGCCAACACTTCATACGGAGTTTCATCCATATGAATAACTTCCTCTAGAAGTAACTCCTCTAGAAGTCTATCATAAAGTGGCTGCAGATAACGTTGGGAAAGCTTTATCACACCTTCAGACATCTGTTTTGAAGTGATTGGAAGTCCGTAGGACTTGAACAAAATTTCTTGCCTATTTAAAGGTATTGCCAGTTCGTACTTATTCCTAATAATTTCAGCTAAAGAGCTTGCAGAGAAGTAGCTATGATTGAATAAAGGCGCAGTCTCAGGGATAGCTTGAGCTAATACTTCATTACCATTATCGTGTTCTTCGATATTGCTACATTTATAAGTTCGAACATAGTGGTTAACACATTCAAACTCTGCAGGTTTTTGTCTTAATTCACGATATTGACACTTCTTGCCGATAGCTATCATCTTTTCACCGCAACATTTACACATCTTTCCTGGTTCATCATGAATAACATCTCGTTGTTCAAATTGATCTAGGATCTTATTGCGTTTTCCCGATGACTTTTTCTTTTTTGGAGTGCGACGAGTAGGCACGGTTTTCTCAATTACCACAGTAGTTTCATCCTCTTCTGTGGCCAGATTTTCAAGCTCCTCATCGGATAAAAGTGATATTTGGCCGTCGGCCAATTTTTCAGTTTTTTTTCCATATTGACGTTGTAAAAGCATTTCGATTACTTCATCTCTTTTATCAAGTTGTTTCTTAAACTCTTTAACTTGCTCCTTGAGCTCTTCGACTTGCTTTTCTAAATCTTTTTTTGTAGCCATACTCGTCACCTCCCCGTAATATATGTTAGAACAACCATATCAGTGGGGAGCGTTTACTGTAAAGAACTTTTTTAAATTTATTTCTTGTAATCTGCCGATCAATAAAAAGTTCCCTTTTTAGCTGGCTTGATTCGTTTCTCAGGTAATGGATTTAAGCCCTGAAGAAGCCATTCAACTTGTTGCTGAGTTAGCTCAGAAACCTCTTCACGATTTCTAGGCCACTGAAGTCGCCCATTTTCAAATCGTTTGTAAAGCATAGTAAAACCTTCGCCGTCCCAATAAAGTCCTTTAAAGCGATCATTTCTGCGTCCACAGAATAAGAAGAGCGAATCGTCATAGACATCCATTTCATAGTAGTCTGAGATTAAAAGTGCAAGACTATTAATCCCTTTACGTAAGTCAGTATTCCCACAAACGATATACACATGCTTTGGATAATTGTAATTAATCAGCATATTTCATCACCATTTTCATAATATCTTGTAATAGTTCTTCCTTCGCTTCATCAAAGACTGATATTTTGAAGGATGTTGTTTGGATATCTGCTATTATCTTTTTTCTACTGTACTTTGGTTTTCGCTGCGGACGTCCCTTACCGGAAAGC
>NZ_BAMI01000115.1 GCF_000615765.1 Ligilactobacillus equi DSM 15833 = JCM 10991
TTTAGCTACAACATTCACTTTAACATTCACTAAGTCAGATGTATTATCTGCATAAGTTACTCGCACAACCCCTGGTTTTGATTTACCAACTGTTGATGTATCCGGCAAACTTTCCCAACTGTAACTTACTACATCGCTTAAATCAGAAGTATTAGCAATCGCTTCTTCTGCATGTTTTGAAGTTAGAGTTGTTCCTTTATCAACCGTAATTTCTGTCCCATAAGGTGCATTTCGTTGAACATCAGGTCTAGGATCCGCAACAACGGATACAGCTTTTGTACTTTCTGTATCTACTGGTAAACCTGGCAATACAAAAAGAAGGTCTACTTTATACACATCGCCTGCTTTAATATCTGGTACATCAAAACTAAAACTCCCGTTGTAGTCGTATGGACGCTTTTCCAATACTTGATACGTATCACCAACTTTTTTAGTTAATTGAATGTAAGTATCCCCTGCATTCCCTGTGGTTCTAGGAAGTGTCGGACCGACCCCCGTAATTTTTTTATCTGTGTCGTAAATGTCATCAATAATCGCTTCGAAACCCTTAGACCATACTACATTTAAACTTGCAGAAACTGTTTCGAAAGAATTATCTAGATATGTTACCTTAATATCAAAGGTGTATGTGCCTAAGGTTGAGTTATCACTAGGATCTCTATAAGTAATATCTTCAAAATTATATGCCACACCACCTTTTGTTGGCTTAGAAGCAAAGTCGATATCTTTATAAGGAAGGCGGTTTGCATTTGCAATATAGTTACTTGCAGCCGGCGCCTTAAACATTTTAGCTAGTTCAATATCTTGCACGTGTGGCTCGTACTTTTCTGCCATTGTTTGCGCAGTACTTGTCGTCGCCATCGTAATAAATGGACTGGCTGAATTCCCAATAGCGGCAAAAGTTTGTTGTACTTCTTCAGCATTAAGTTTCCCAGAAGTGTAAGCTTCCATAAGCGCTCTGGCTTGTTCATCGGAGGCAAGCCCTTGCTTTTTCATCTCAGCTACCACATCGGACATTGTAGTATTGCCTTCTGCCGTAGTCGGTGTAGCTTCTTGAGTATCAACTTGCTTCAAAGATTCCGCTGTTGTAACTGGTGCGGTAAGTGAGGTACTTTCTTCACTTGATGTCGACTGATCCTGTACTGTAGAAGTAGGTGCTATCGTTGCTACTTCGCTAGCATTAGTTTCTTGCGGTGGTAATTGCTCCTTGCTATCTGTCGTTTCTTGTACCGTATTCACTGAAACATCGGTACTTGAAACTGCTGGTGTAACTTCACTAGTTGAAATTTGATCCGCCTTAACTTGATTTCCACTAAGTACAGCCGCAGATAGGCCAAAACCTATCCCAACTAATACTGAAGCAACCCCTACATTAAGCTTCTTAATCGTGTAATGAAACTTATTACGATTCATTTTTTGGTCGTAAAGTCTCGTATTATTTTTAGAAACCATAATTTTTCTCCCTAATATTTTAGATTTTTTAACAAAAATTAATTTAGTATTTAATCTCCACCTTAATAATAACCGAACTTTAATGTCCATTCAATCTCTAAAAATCATCTACAACTATGTATATACTAATCATAAAAACGATTTATAATAAGTTATTCGGAATTTTAAAAATAAATTTACCCTCAAAT
>NZ_BAMI01000113.1 GCF_000615765.1 Ligilactobacillus equi DSM 15833 = JCM 10991
TGGCAGTACTTTTATGGATAAATCGTCTAATAATACGAATTACATTCTCATTTGAACCACGTTCACTTGGAGTGTATGGAGTCGCATAATAAGTGTTACTGTGAACTTCTTGAAGGCGTGAAAATTCTAGTCCGTTATCTGAGGTTAAAGACTTGAAAGTCTGATAGAACGTTTTTTCACCCATGCTAGACTTCAACTCTTCGAGTTTCTTATTAACGGATTCAGAACTCTTATCTTTGATACGAAAAATCATAGTATAGCGAGATAGATAAACGGTCAGTTAAGACCATTAAAACGTTGTCCATAGAGCTTTCTTGCCAACGACAGTATCAATTTCAAAGTGTCCAATTTCAGAACGACTATCAATGTAAGCAGGACGTTCATTAATACTGCGCCCCAATACACGTTTAACTGAAGCCTTTGAAGATTTATGGTTATTCTTACGGGTGGTTTTAGACATTAAATCAACGTTTTTAGTCTGCATAATACCTTTATCAATCCAAGTGTAAATAGTACGTTCACATGGAATAAATTCCGTAGGAATTACTTCTTCAAGCTTTGGAATTGTAGCATATGGTGAGTACTTAATACCATCAACTTTACCCAGGAATAAGCTATCTAATTCCGCTACAATTTCAGGAAAAGACCAATAAATAGGTTTTCTTCCACATTGCGATTTATTAGACGCATAACGAATTTGTCCAACTTCTGCGTAATATTGTTCGTTGTAATAGCGGTATTCTTTACCATTAGCTTTCTTTTGTATCTGCTTAATGGTTTTTACCCATCCATGCTTAACCTCATTATTAATGGTTTGAGGGACCCTATTGCGCTTCCTAGCGATTTGACGGTTAGATAAGCCCATTTCTTTGTAGGCTTGAATTTGTTCCACGCTCTTGAATCGTTAAATGAGTTCCTTTTTGAGGGTGATTTATTACAATTTGTGTGTTATCATTAACCAATGTCATAAGTACTTTAACGTGCCTTTCATTTGTTTTGTTTGGTTATTTTACTAGGTGGCCCGCTTAATTTTACATCTCAACTCATGAATATACAACAATAAATAAAGATATATTTTAATTAGTTTTTTTAGATTTTTTTAATTTTTTTACACACTTTTTTAAAAAGTATACTTTTGTTGCGAACAACTTTTCTTTTTAAATTCCTATTTTTATCAATTTTATATCGTTTTCAACCTTTTAAATTTAAGATACCTTTTCTCATTTTTAAAAAACATTTTTCAAAAAATATGTAACGAAAAATCAGTTAGATATTATTTAATATAGTCATAGAAACGATTTACATTATTTTCATTAAGTTATTACACTACATGTACAATTATCGTGTTAACAAAAGGCCCGCGAGCTCTCCTTTCGCGGGCCTTTTGTGTTAGGCTACAATTATTTTGGATACTTTTCAATAGTGCAGTAACATCGACTTCACCGATTTTTCCAACCTGAATCAAAAGCAAAAAATGGGTCGGTAATGGCTGCAAACTCATTTTTACATCAAAGCCAAGTCACGCATATTTTCTTTTTCGGCAATATCTGCCATCCTTTTCAAACACCACTTTTACATTATCCACTTAGTATTCCCAGAAACCCGTTACCTTAGTGGCGGTGTAGTTCGTCAACTACCCCCGAACAAGTTCGGGGGCTTGTAACTCACGATACTTGCGTGTCAGTAGTTCAAACGGTTAGGCAAGCCTAATCTCCTACATTGATGTGGCTACGTTTGGGTGGTTGACAACACCCTTTATTACCAACATATCAGTCGGTAACGTTATTTAATTCAAATTTTG
>NZ_BAMI01000112.1 GCF_000615765.1 Ligilactobacillus equi DSM 15833 = JCM 10991
GTTAGCTTTTACGGAAACAAAGAAAGTTCCTAAAGCAACCGCTGCCCCTGTAGCTACGCCTTTGTAAGCACGATTAAGCTTCAAAGTACGTTTCTTTTTAACAATTTTATTCTTCATAAAATTTTATTCTCCCTTTCAATAAGTTATTAAAAAACACACATACACAGTCTTTAATAAAGTTAACTTTTCCTCAAAAAAGGCGCTTATAACTTTTTAGGGTAGCTATGTTTGCATTTTCTACAATTAAAAAGTAACACAATATTGATTATGTAATCAAGGATAAATGTTGTTTATTTTACAATAAAAATAAATATATATATAATTACAAATTCAACAAAAATCAAACAACCATTTTATTGATTATATCAATTGTTGTCAGTCAAAAATCGCAATATTATTGTACTATTTATTAGAAATGAAAAAATAAGTTGTATAATAAACGTATACATTTTATTTATTTTAGTGATTATTTAAATATTTATCAATAGAATAAAAAACAAACTAAAAGGGGTATTTTTATAGCGAATAATGAACCAAAAATATACTTAGCAACGTATCGAAGTGGGGATCATCGTTAGGTATTAGAATACCTATGAAATTTATACAACAAGTCGGTATCAAGATGTCAGATGTCATCCAATTTTCCGAGCGTTGAGCGCGATGGTGGTATTTTTGTAAAAAAGATAACAAGCCACCACCCATTAATTTCAGAAATGGAACCATATATCTACTTTCAATCTCGCCTTGACGGATTTAAATTCTATTTTGAATCTGTTGGCGACGCAAAAGATGATGTCATTTTTAAAACTTTTTATGGCGCAATGAGTCAGACAATTTTGACAATCTTAAACTTATGGATCGAGATTTTATGGTTGGGAAAGAAAAAATGGACTGTCCGTAGTAATGTTGACAGTAATTTAAATATCCAAATCAGAAGTAGTTTAGGCGAACGACGCCCAGGCGCCCAGGAAAAGAAAAATTTATAAGAAAGAATATCAAATTTATGCACCTTCTAGATATTCTTTTTCTAACAGACAAAGAAGTTCGGGACTATCTTATTAAAGTCAAATTTTAAAACTAGTGTAATGATAAGCAAGTGTTTATAATGTCACTTGCTTTTTTAAGTTTAAATTTAAAATAAAAAGAAATTTGCTTCATATAACGTTTTGTTATTCAATATAAGCGTAGGAAAAAATTAACTATCGAAGAAAATATATAATTCACTTGTAAATTCATTTCGAATAACAATCCAAAATAAATTCTAGATTTTATTTTGGATTTATTTTTAAATCTCTTATATTAAGAAAGCTACTTCTCAAGACATTACTAAACAAGAAAGTACAATTCAAAATCAAGAAAAAGTGGTTGATTCTGCTAAAAAACAGGTTAACCAAACACAAGATAATATTGCTCCTACACAAAAGAAAGTATAACTGCTCCTTTTTGTATGTTTCTATCCACATTTTGTAATAATCAACCAATAATAAATTACTATATCCCATGTTTAGTAACACCTTTCCATTCAACAACAAAAAAAGAGTTCCTTGATTGGAACTCTTTTTCTTTAGCTATTTGACAATTCTAGTCTTCTCTACGCTTGCGGTAGCCAAGACCAAACATACCAAGTGCTGCAGCAGCTGCACCCGCTACAAGCGCTAATGGGCCATTGCCTTCGTCACCTGTTTGAGGTAATGTTTCTGGAGTTGCGGGAACTTCCTTAGCTGCTTTTTGTGGTACAACTGCTTGAACTGAGCCATTAGAGTAAACAGCCTTTGTTGGAGTTGCAGGAGTACCTTGTGCAGGTTG
>NZ_BAMI01000111.1 GCF_000615765.1 Ligilactobacillus equi DSM 15833 = JCM 10991
TTTTAGTTCAATTCTCTTGTATTTGCAAAATATAAATATTAAAATATAGTTGAGAATAAAATGATTGGACGAAAACATATGCAAGCACATTCTGAGGAATTAAACTACAGTAGAACAAGCGTATATTCTTTGAAATATCATTTAATATTAGTAACCAAATATCGTAAAGATGTTTTAGTCGGACCTATCAAACAGGAATTAGAACAACTACTGATTAGTATGACTGAACAATTTGGCGGGAAAATACTGGAAATGGAGATTATGCCCGATCACGTTCACATGTTGGTTGATGCAAGCCCTAAAAATTCCCTTTCTTCAATGATGAAAGGCTATAAAGGCGTGTCTGCACGTATGTTATTTATGCATCACCCTGAGCTAAAAAAACAATTATGGGGTGGGCATTTATGGCAACCAAGCTATTTTGCTTGTACAGTAAGTGAACGTTCTGAAGAACTTATCAAAGAATATATCCGTAATCAAAAAACTAGTAGAGGAAAGTGAAATATATGATTAAGCTACCAAAGACAACTGAATATTTAAGAGTTAGACGCTATCGTTTGGTTGTTACTGATGACTTGGTAGCTAAATTTCAACAAAATATTGCGGTTGAAAACAAAGTATACAACTATATTGTTAAGTACTTGGAAAAGACCTACGGTCGTAAACACCTTAACCGCCCTTTTCCAACAACCAAAAAAACTAAGGTTGCCTTAGCGAAAGATGTATTAATTCCTAAAATCCTGAAGGATTTTTATTCTTTAGATAAATGGGATGGGAAAAAAGTTGGTATTCACTCGCAAGCTTTACGAGATGAATTTTTAGTAAGCTTATTAACCAATTTCGGTGAATACCGAAAAGTGTTGAAAAAATCTGCCAAAATGTCCGCAGAAGATAAAGAAAACTATCGTAAAAACGTGCATGGGAATAACCGCAAACACAAATCTTGGTATCGTAAAGGTTCTTTAAACTATTTGCGTCCTTGGCAAAGTAAACGTTGTGTTTCTTTGCCATCAAATGGTATTGCTCAAGTTATTTCTGCACATCATCTAAAAATACAAGATTACGGCGTTGTTCAAGTGGTAGAAAATATCAAAAATATGAAAAGTGCAAAGATTGTTACCACCAAAATTAAGCGAAAAGCTGATGGGACTTTTGAAATTCAAGTTGTCTTTAAAACAGTTAAGAATCGTAAAAAAGTTTCAAGTATGGTGGGAGCTGACTGGAATATGAAAGATAACAAGGCTTGGCATACTTCTGATGATCATGAAATCTATATTGATTCCAAAGTATCTGAAAAAGCAGATGCTCTTGAAAAAAAGATTGACCAGTTGAAGTCACAACGTGACCAACTTACGTGGCTTTCAAAAAAATCTAAAAGAATTGCCAATTATAATAAGCAAATTCAGTACTTGTATCAAAAACGTAAACATATTCTCACAGATGAATACACACGTTTGGCAAAAGAAGTTATTGGACAGTACGACTTAGTTGCAATCGAAAAACTTGATGCTATCGAAATGCGTCGAGAAAGTTTTGAGCTTAATAAGGAACAAAATAAGGCTAAAAATCGTAAATTAGCTAAGATAAAACCTTATGAAATGTCGCAATTACTTAAACAATGGGCTAATCGCTTAGGAAGAACATTAATTATGGTTGATTCTTATAAAACGAGTCAAGTTGAATTTGGAACAAAACATGAAGAAAAACATGATGTTACCGAAAGAGAATGGGTATCTAAATACACAGGCAAGTTAATTAAACGCGATTTTAATGCAAGCAAAAACATCTTAGATTGGGCAATTAATCCTACTCATCACGTGAAGTACAAAGAAAGCCTAGCACGAAAAAGAGCTGGCAAAATAAAGAAA
>NZ_BAMI01000110.1 GCF_000615765.1 Ligilactobacillus equi DSM 15833 = JCM 10991
AATAGATCCACCCCTACATACGTAGGGAATACCTGAACGCAGTTTCTAGCTGGCAGGCACAACAAGGATCACCCCTACATACGTAGGGAATACAAGAGGTTACAGACAACAAACGTACGTGGACCAAGGATCACCCCTACATACGTAGGGAATACATCGGTTTGCATCACTTTCCTCCTTGGCAACCAGAGCCACCCCTACATACATAGGAAATACTGAAATGCTTTTTGTTTATTGACAAACTTTTTAGAACCACCCCTACATACGTAGGGAATACTGACGTCTTGACCAGCTGACAGCGCCAGTCGAGGAACACCCCTACATACGTAGGGAATACTCATAATTTTTCCTCCTCCGCCATCTCTTTCCGGGATCACCCCTACATACGTAGGGAATACACTAAAATAACATCGATTTGCCAACATTCTGACGAACAATCTATCCAAAAATCATTAACTTTCACGAGAAAATATCAATTAATGCCCCATTGTCATCTAAGACGACTACATTACCATGATGCCCGTCTAATCGAGCGTGGCATCCGCCGTCAGTAAAAATTCGAGCAGGTTCACCATCATACTTAACGATTTTTACAGGACATTGGTAAGTATTAGTGTCACCTAGAATAACCCCTTCTGGATTTGCCTTTGGGAATGGCTGCTCATAGACGCCTGATAACATACAAGTTGGCGTATGACCTGTAACAATTGTTTTACCAGTAGTATTGTGAGCAAAAACATAATCATGTTCTTGGCGGTCAATATACCAGTAATCTTCCCGAGACCACAAAGCAAACTCTTGATCTGTTTCTTGACCGTCTAACCGAACTCCTGCGTGAATAAAGATGATGTTGTTAGTTTCATATTTTAACGGTAAGGTGCTTAGTTTTTCTATATAGCCACTAGAGGTAAGTTTTTCCTCTGACTTTGTCCAAAATTCATACATGATATCACCAAATGTAGGGGATGGAAGTCCTGATTTTGATGCTTCATAAGAATCCCTAAACTTATTCGCAGTAAGTTTGAAAGACATATCTTCACCAAACAATGAAATTAAAGTCGTTTCACCGCCATTAGCTAACCAAAGCCCCTTTTCACCTCTTTTTACAGAGTCAATTAACATTTGTTCATGGTTGCCTCGCAAGACAACTGCATCAGGTACAGAAAATACATAATCTAATGTTTCCTTAGCAAAAGCACGACCATCAATGTAATCACCACCAAAGACCACCTTAGCTAACGGGTATTTGGTTCTAGCTTTCTCTACTAAATCAATCCAAGGCTGGCCCGTAGCATGTGGATCACTTGCGAAAATGTACATCTAATCATCTTCCTTTCTCTTTACTTACCATTTTTCTAAAATTGTATCTAAATAACTTATTTTTTAAGACCTAGGTGGTCGATTATCGCCATGATATTTTTTCATTTTTTCTCCTCACCACTTAATAATCCCTTCTTCTCTAAGTTTCGCACGCTTTTTCCCGATTGCATTTGGTGTCCTGCCAATATGGAGGGATGCTTGTTTGTTAGTATACTTAGGTGATTTAATGATTCTTAGCTCGAAATCGTTGTAAGCTCTGCCTTTGTTTGTTTTCTTACCACCAGTTATTCCTAGCTTATGCTTTAATGTGCGCAAGGAGCTTAGAGTATGCTTAGTTTTTACGGTTTGATTAGGCAAGTAATAAAGTAATTCCTGATTACTCATCTTCTTGGCATTTTTCTTGATGAAATCAATTTCTGCCATTGTCCAATTTTAGCTAATCCTAGTTTTTTTCTCCGTTTACTTAAAGCATTAGGAGTTACGCCAAGTCTTTTCGCCAATTCTTTAGTTTGACTAACAGGCGTAATTCTAATTAACTCATTTTCTTCTTCAGTCCACTTATGACGAGGTTTGGCAATGCCTAATTCAATTCTCTTTT
>NZ_BAMI01000109.1 GCF_000615765.1 Ligilactobacillus equi DSM 15833 = JCM 10991
TTGATTGTTATTTTTTCTCAATAAATCTCAATAAATTTCTAGTCTGTACTGTTAATGGACAGACTCTTAGTGTAAAGTATTGATTTTTTAGTTAATTCTAGTTATAATGATAAATGAAAAGAGGCATATGCTGGAACATACACCTCTTGCGGCTTATTAAGTCGGTAGTTATTTATATAGACAAAAAACAACCACTAACCTGTCAAAGTTATTAGGTGGTTGTTTTTTATTTGTCTTGATTAATATATGTCAACAAAGCAATGATAAATAGACCAAAGCTCATTAAATCAGCAAATGAAAACATTTCGTTGCGTACCTTTCGTAAGATTGTTCCATATAAAACAACCTCCTTTCAGATAGACAACTACCGACCTATAACTCGTCGCAAGTTTAATTTTATCACTTTTTATTAAATAACGCAAAGATATTATTTATAAATCTAAGTGTGATTTTACATGAGAATTTGAATTTTATTTTAGATTTCTTTTTGAAGTATTTTTTATAATTCAATGTTACTTTTATTTTATATTGCTTTTTACATTGTTTAGTTGTATGATATAGATAGCGATTAGATTGGCAAATTCTTGCTACCTAATTATTCAAAGAAGGCAATTTTACGGAGGTGGATTTCATGGAAATTGTTACAATTTGCAGCACCAAAGGTGGTGTTGGCAAAACGACTATTTCTTATAATTTCGGAGAATGGTTAGCAGCTAATGGAAATCAAGTGTTGCTAATTGATTTAGATCAACAATGTAATTTAAGTCAGTTGTATGGCTTAGAAAGTACAAGTAATAATATTGGAAATCTTTTTGATAAACTAAATGATGAAGAAATGAGTGTATATCATACAACTTCTGAAAACATTGATATTATTCCGGGTTATAAAAAACTTCATGCTTAATCGCAAATATTGAAACTGACCCACATAAATATTTTTTCTTATTTAGATGGTTTAGAAAAAACTATGAAACGGTTAAAAAATACGATTATGTAATCGTAGATTGTCACCCTTCATTTGACACGTTAGTAAAAAATGCGGTAGCGGTTAGTGATGTTTTATTCTGCCCTATTACACCGACAGAACATGGATATGATGCTAAATTTACCTTTATGATGATTTTGTTGAATATAAAGAAAACGAAGCAATTGACATGTCGACAGAAGAAAGTTATGTTCGGGCGAAAGTTTACTATATTGGTAATATGGTTAAACATAATACTGAATCATCACGTAATTTTCTTAAAATCATTGAAAACAATCCAGAAGTTATTGCTGTTTTACCAAACAGAGAATTATTTAATAGATCAACCCTTGAACACACCCCATTAGTTAAAATGGAACGTAGTGATGAATCTAAATACAAGAGATATGCGTCAACATATAAGGAAATAGATACGGAATTTAAAAAGATGCTTGAAGCATTTAATCACTAGAGTTAGTGCTGCTTCTTGACTTATTAGATTGTAATTTAGATTTTGTTTTAAAATCTATTTTAAGAGTTTAGTTAAACGAAAATTAACATTTGAATTTAAACAGGAGGAAAAATTATGTCATTTGAAAATCTTGAAAAAGAAAGAGAAGAAAAACGTAAAGGTACGTTTGATAATATGATGGAAACTGGTGAAGTATCTAAAATTGATAAAGTTGAGCCAGAAACTAAAGCAACTATGAATTTGTCAATTTCTTTACCAACACCTGAAAAGGAAGAAAAACGTACATCTAAATCTTATTACTTAAAACAATCTACGATTAAGAAGATTCGCAAGTTATCGAAGGATAATCATTATAAAACTGATTCAGCATTTATCGAAGCCTTAATTGAATCGTTATAATACAAGTAAGAAAACTTTTAATACAGGTCACACTTATGTGTGGCCTTTTAATTTACAATAAAATGTATAATGCATTGTAAATTCCATTTTAAAATTGATTGTACATTAAAATACAAATGGAATTAAATGTTCCCATTGCATTCTAAAATCCAAGCGTAATCTAAAATGTAATCTAAATTTTATTTTGGATTTTGTATTTTATTTTCTATTAGATTAGAAATTTATTTCTAGATATTATTTTAAAGTTTAAAATGTCTCCTAAAATAAAGTTTAAACTTCATTGCAAAGTATGTTTTCCTTCCGTTCCACGCTTATTTGCCAATGTTTATTTTAAAAGATAACGCTGCTTTTCCTATCTCTTTTTGGATATTCTAGTATATTTAAAGATATACTAGAATATAATAATATATACTTCCATATCCAAAATATATAATAATAC
>NZ_BAMI01000108.1 GCF_000615765.1 Ligilactobacillus equi DSM 15833 = JCM 10991
TTACATCATTTAGGGAATACGTAACCGTTGGTTTGTCATATAAGCCACCAATAGCTTTTACGTCTAACGGCATGTAAACGATGTAGTAATCAGCCATGTACCTTCTGAAGGGTAATTTACATTGGTATCTGATTCGACTGTCTTAACGCCACTAGGGTATTTAGCTCCGTCAGTAGTAATATTCCAACCTAATTTTTCACTTGGTTTAATAGCTTGAGCTTGTCCCGGATTGCCAATACTGTAATCCGTAACTTGCATATCTTTTCCAGTTGTCCCATCAATGTAGTGAACAATTACACCACTTTGCCCTTGAGCTAAGTGAACAATAGGAACATTTGTATAATTTTCGCTCACATCAACTTTATAATCTCCTGAAGTATTTAAAGTGTAAGCATGATTTTTGATTGTGTACTCTTTTTCAGGATAAGTAAATAATAGAAGTGCTCCCCAAAAGTCTACTCGTGATAAACCGTCAATAGCGCTACCCTTGCTATAAAAAGCAAGAGTATTGGCTTCAGCTTGTTTACGTTCTTCAGGACTTAATGATGCTAGGTAGAATGACTTTTTTAAAGTATTAGAAACCCCAGTATACGTAGCTTTTTGTAAGAAATCTTTTGTAACGTTGTATACCATTATTGCATGGGTCATACTATCATCAGTATATGAAATCAAACCTTGAGTTTTTGTTGGCGTTTCGTTTAATATTTTTTGAAGTTCCTCAGCATTTTTACCATTTTCAACTCTTAAGAAAGGAACACTTAACCAATCATGAGCATCTGCTTGTGCGTATAAATGTGCCTCAGTATCTCTAGCTTCAATAGTTTCTGACATTGTGTGATTATCAGCACTGACTGGATTCCAACGTACTCGTATACCCAATTGTCCTTTGTCGCCAACATTTGAAAAATTACTAGATGGTAATACAGGGTTAATTCCATCTGTTGAAACCGATAAGTCTTGTACAAATTGATAGTTACTTTGCGAGTTTGTTGCTTCTTTGTAAGTTGGAGCATACGACTCTACATCAGTATCTGCGTCTGCCATAGACCCTGTAACATGGTGATACATACCAGATAAAGCAACGTATGCGCCTGCTCCATTAGCACTGCGGTGGAAGTTACTTTCTGATTCAGACGCATTTTGAATATATGTCGCCGGAAGGACTTGTGTTCTTTTGAAATTAGCTTGTGGGATATTAACGTTTAATTTGGCGATTTCCTTGCCATCCATTTGATTATAGGTGATAGTACCTTTTAAACCATTTGTTAATCCATTGAAAAAACTAGCTGGCATATCATAATTTATTGACCCACCAGTTTTTGAAATAACAAAATTTTGTAAACCGACTGTATTAGTTTGAGAAGGTTCGTTTTCAACAACTACGTAATACGTTCTGATGTTACTATCCGAATAAGGAGTCTTTTTAATAACACCAATTAATTTGTTAGTTGAATCATATACTGATGCTCCTTGGATTAAGTCACTACCATTATCTTTATTCCAACCATTAGAGTTAGTCTCTGTTTTTTCTTGAAAAATAGCTACAGAGCTTCCACGTTTTACTTTACTTGCATCTACGCTGAAAGAAACTTTACTGTTAAAGTCAATCAAGTCTTTAACAGTTCCACCACTTCCCGAATAAGGAGCAATTTCAGTAACTTTTTTTCCAGAGTCACGTTCAAAATAATCTACTGACACATTAATAGCATTAGCGGTGAAAATACCTTTATTAGCATTCTCGATTGCATTGTTTACTAATACATTAGCTTTCTTTTCATCAACCTGTGCTTGCAAAATAGCAATTTGCTTTTGTAAGTCTGCCTTTTGCTTATTTAACGCGTTGTCTGACAAGTTTTCAAATGACTTAGAGGTATTTTTATCGAGTTCCTTTTGCCCAACTTCCTTAGCTAATTCATTGTATTTGTCAATTAAAGTGCTCAATTGGTCATTAGCAGAGTTAACTTTTTCACCAACAGACACGGCATCATTAATAGCTTTAACTTGGCTTTGGTAATCGTGGCTTACCTCTGTGACAATCTTTTGCGCATCAGCAACTGAAGTTGTTGTTTTTTTGTTAGGTTCTTGCTTAACATGGTCATTCCCTAACGTTTTTTGTGCATTGGCTACCGCTTGCTCGAGTTTTTGCTTTTCACTTTCCAAAGAAGCAACGGCACTCTTAGCGTCATTCATATTCTTTGTTGCAGTGTTCAGAGCATTAACTTGATTAGCATAGTCTTGCCGAATTTCCTTTGCCATTTGAGGTGCTTGTTCTTTTGATACTTGGCCCTTATTAACAGGGGAGCCTTTCACAACATTGACACCTGCAGCC
>NZ_BAMI01000107.1 GCF_000615765.1 Ligilactobacillus equi DSM 15833 = JCM 10991
GCCGGATTTGTTGGAGTTTCCCCCTCAGACGGTACAGATGGCGTGTCGCCCGGATCTGTTGGGTTTCCTCCTCGGATGGCACTGATGGCGTGTCGCTGGATCTGTTGGAGTTTCCTCCTCGGACGGTACCGATGGTGTATCACCCGGATTTGTTGGAGTTTCCTCCTCCGGAATTTCTGCTTTCTCCGGATTCAAGTCCCAGCGATGGGTCTCCCCACCCAAAACATTTACCGTATCAGCAATTAGATTCCCATCTAAATTTACATAAGCATTAATCGTTCCTTGAGGCAACAAGATACTTCCTAAGAACCTACCACAATTGAAATTTAACGTTGCGTTGGCCGTTCCAAAATTCCAGAGCAATACATTTCGATTTTGGTGACTTTCACCGTTATTAATACAATTAGAACTTCCTTGATACAATAACTTAATCTCAGACCTAATTTCGTAAGTCTTATCAGCTTGTAGGCCCGTTACATTGATAATTGTTGTTTGATTCGGCCGAAGATTTTTAATTGTCAGTGGTCGATCACGCATCACCTCATCAATACTTACATTAAAATAAATCGTTTCATCCTGAACTTGTTCCAAATCCAAATAGCGATTATTTTCATCGGTAAAATCTTGCTTTACACCCACCGTATTACTTTGAGCTTGAGAATCACGGGAAAGTTCCTCGAGCCGAGTAAAGATTTCTTCAAAATTCAACCATTCTTGGCCCGCACTTTCCTGATAGACTTGATTGCCAATGTGGTCGAGTTTGACACCATTTAACCAAACTTGACCACTTTCATCTTTAGAAAACTCAACGCCATCCCCTAAAATTACTGTTCCACCATTCCGAAAACTAGCACTAGATGTTAAGCTAGAAATTTTTTGAATATAGTAATAATCGTTAGTAGTTACATTCGGTGAATCTCCTCGAGTACCAAAATCTACTTTAGCTTCTAAATCTTTAGTAGCGATATTACCATTAGTATCGGCTGTTAGCGTGGTTTGATTTGAGAAAATATGAAAGGCACCTGCCTCTTGCAAAATATTTTGCTGCGTTTTTTCAGTGAGGTCTTGTTTCGCTGCATCAATTTCTGTTGGTGTAACCTCTTTATTTCCAGAAACTCGTTCCTCCGTGTTGAAGGTCTGAGTATCACTAACAACTTGACTCTTAACCTCCTCTTCACATTGTTCTGAAGGAATATTGAAAGAAAATTCATCTGCACGTGCTACGGTGCAAAAGCTCAAAACCAAAGCCCCACTTGCCAAACCACGCGCCCAGCGACCATGTTTTTTACACCATTCACAACATCTTTTTTCCATAATAATCAACCTTTCTTTAAAAATCCTATTGACTAACTACATTTTTATTTAAACTAAGAAAGGTTAATTATTTAGTTTTTTTACTTTGAAAGCCCTTTAAATTACTCTTGTTTTTCTCTAAAAAGAAAACGCCCCGAATTTGGGACGTTTTCTGCAGTAATTACTCGTCGTGTTTCTCAGTCTTCCGTCGACTTAAAATACCTGCCGTTCCGACCATAAGTATCCCTAATAAAGTCTGACTAATTTTATTGTCACCCATTCGAGGTAATATCTTAGCTGCTGACTGACTTGGCTTATGGCTTACCATTTGACTAGCTGACGCGCTAGTTGATATTGATTGTGTTTCGCTTCTTGATAGACTTTCGGAATAGCTATGTGATTCTAAGCCACTTTCAGATTTTGGCCTACACTCATTGACGCCGACGCACTGGCACTTTGGCTCACACTTGCTGATGTAGACCTACTTTGACTACTTGTATCCACATTTTTACTATAAACATACTGTACATCCTGTCCGCTTTCAATATATGGATTGATTAGAGCCACATATGAACTGTTTAAATTACCTTGGTAAGTATTATTTACGTGAATAGTCGGATAACTATTAATACTACCTAAATTATCATGAATGTATGATACAGTTACCATCCCAGTATATGGCAACACTCTTCCGTCCGGATAAGTCACATTTCCAACATACGGTTTACCATTAATATAGAACCGATATCCGCATCGTTCCTTTATCATCCACCTATTCGTAATTCAAGACTACAGATCCAAGTACTTGTATTCTAGAAAACTCAGTAAGCATCCTATAACACCCCAGTATTAACTATCGGGCAATCTCTCTGTATACTGGAAGAAAATCAGTACTACGGAGGGATTTTTTAATGGAAAAGATAACAGAAATTGTACCAGTCAACTTTAAGTCACCGGAGGTGGATCAAGCAAAAGCTCCGTTTTCCGGTAAGGGACGTCCGCAGCGAAAACCAAAGTACAGTAGAAAAAAGATAATAGCAGATATCCAAACAACATCCTTCAAAATATCAGTGGGGGATAAATATCGCGGTGCGATAATATGTGATGGATGGACTGGATATAGCTCTAACGTCTATCCAGAGATCACTTTCGGGGCGTGTTTGA
>NZ_BAMI01000106.1 GCF_000615765.1 Ligilactobacillus equi DSM 15833 = JCM 10991
GCTCCTTCAAATTGGTCTTGAGCAGTGATACCTGAACTAATGGCATTAGTACCAGCGGTCATTGCATCGGTTAAAGCCTTTTGCTTATCATCTGTGTCGTTGTAATACTTAGCAGTACTTTCAGCATTTTTACCATTGATTAATGCTTGAACCAAATCATTAGTATTAGCCAATTCATTAATGGTATTTTGCATATTAGTAGGTGCATCTTTACCATATAATAATTTTGAAGCATTATTTCCGTCTGCAATCGCTTGAGTTAAAGCACCGTCAGCTACTTTTGGTGTGTCAGTATTGGCATGCAAAGCATTGGCATTTTTAAGATTATTCTGTAAATCGTTTACTAATTGGGGATCAATTTTAACTTTGATATTCTGTGGACCATTAGTACTAATTGTGATTGTCTTAGGTAATGTATCACCATCTAAAACCCAACCTTGAGGCACTTGACCAGTAAAGTCTTGAGTTGTATCCTTCTTCCCAACATAATTCTGAGAAGCAATAGTTTGGTTCTTACCATCTACATAATTTACTGTTTGGGTAATTTGATCAGGTCCAGCAATTGGGGTAAAAAGTTGATTAAACGTCGGTGCACTAACACTTTCTGTACCCTTTACCACTTTGCCCTCAGTATCGGTCATGAAATTAGTGAACAGTAATTGAGGTGTAGTAGTTGTTTTACCGATTTCTCTCAATAAACCGGTCAATGACATCTTGCTGCCATCACTCAACTTATCGTTTAAATGATAAATAGTTCTAATAACTAATGGACGACTATTCAAAATACCATAGTAATAATTACCTAAATTAGATGATACTTTTCCGTGATTATTCCAAATGCTTGGATGTTCACTTGCATATTCTTGATATTGAGTGCCTTTTTGACCCGAAAAAGCACCGTCTCCATTTTGATCAAGTAAAAGTTGATTATGGTAATTATACGTTTGATCATTGTCATTAGTTGCATCTGGTAATGCTCTCACTTGACTCTTATAACTTGCCCCAGAATCAGCAACACCACCAAAATCAATTCGACTGATTTCCCCACTTTTAATATAAGGTAATAACTTGGGATCGACGCCATAATGATAGGTCCAGTCTTTGACCTTATCGTTTGCATTATTATCCCAACGGTTTAAATAGTTATCAACAACAATAGTGTTGTTTGTAGAATCATAATAAACATCATCATAACCACCAACAAAACTATGTGTACCGTCTTTATTCAGATCTGCTGTCGAAACACCGTAATTTTTTTCAGCAGCCATTATTTGATTATCTTTATCAGTGTTGAAGTAACTTGTATTAAATGTTGTAGCAATAATTGAATGGGGTTCATAAACATCACGTACAAACTGCGAACCAATTCCCCAAACAAAACCTGATTCTGTTGTATCTCCTTCGTAAGAGACATAACTTCTGTATACTAAAGGATCTTTATTAGTATCTACCTCATTGTCCTTATTTAAAATATCAGCTTGCTTTAGAACATTAAAAATTGAATCCTTAAATGTAATGGTCCCTGTTTTTTGAACATGACCATTAAGAACACCACCTGATACCCAAGTCATTTGAGTTGCTTTATTAAAATCTACCCGCCAAACATTAGAATTAGTGTCTTTCTTGAATGTAACAGGAGTTTTACCTTTACCCTCATCAATAGAAATAGAATCGATTTGATTGCTTAACCGATCATCAATTTGCCAATCTAAATCTAGATTATTTACACCACTAACTGTGTCATGAACATATACACTTAAATCAAAATTCAATTCTTTTGATGTGTTCTCAACTGCTTTACCTGTTTCGTCTAAAAGCGTTGGTTTTAATTCATCAGGAGTGATATTTACTTGTTTAATACTACGTGCTGTATCACTAAGTTGCTCAGTTACTTTACCCAAATGTTTAGGATCAGAATATTCATTTAATCCTATAATTGTTGAACGTGAATTAGTTTCAGTATTATTATTACTTGAGTCATGAGATGAATTAGGATTAGCATCTACTTCTAAAAGGCTGGCTTCATATGTATTTGCATAGATTTGATCTGCAATTTTAGCAGTATTTACTGTTTCTGTGCCATTATTATTTTGCTTTATCCCTTTTAAACCTACCTCTGATAAATCAGAACCTCCATTATCTGAATTACCAGAATTGATATGATTAGTAGCATTGCTAGATTCAGCATCATTAGTGTTGTTTTTTACAGCTGCTGATGCATCTACTACTACTACTTTTTGTGGATGTGTAGGTCCAGTCTGACTTTGATCTGTGGCTTTCGACTCTTCAAGCTTAGTCGGATTTTTGGTCGTATCAGCCTTAACAGTATTATTGCCACTCATAAAAGTTAAGCCCAATAAAACTGAACATACTCCAATATTTAACTTACGTAAACTAAATCTTTGCTTTACTCTATCAAAATTATTCCCTCGTAAACTAAATCTTTGCTTTACTCTATCAAAATTATTCCCTTTTTTAAACATAGTCTCTCCTTCTTTTTAACAACAATACATTTTAACAAGCTAAACTA
>NZ_BAMI01000105.1 GCF_000615765.1 Ligilactobacillus equi DSM 15833 = JCM 10991
TAATAAAATATACTCAATTACACAAGATAAGTGCTGTGGCAGAAAACAAAAAAGGATAAATATCTATATGAATGTTGAACTTAATGATAGTTTGAAAATACAAACAGTCAAGGAACATTCATCTGTTTCAGAGATATTATCTAAATTAGCTAAAGAATATTTAGAAAAAAAAATAGCTCTTACGAGCTATCGAGTGGAGCTTATATCCCCCACTAAAGTAGGGGGATTTACGCTCCTTTTTCATTAAATTTATTTAACTTCTAAAATTTTAACGGTCATATCTCCACCAGGTGTTTCGATAGTTACCATATCGCCCACCTTGTGTCCAATTAAGCTAGCCGCAATTGGGGATTCGTTAGAAATCTTCCCATTGAAAGCATCCGCTTCGGCAGAGCCTACAATCTGGTATGTTTCTGGTTCGTCATCATCTTCTTGGAAAACTACCGTCTTACCAATCGCAACCTCATCATCACTTACATCACTGTTATCAATAATTTCAGCATGTTGTAACTGATTTTCGATTTCTTTAATTTGACCTTCATTGTGCGCTTGTTCATCCTTAGCGGCTTCATATTCTGAGTTTTCAGATAAATCCCCAAAAGAACGTGCCACTTGGATGCGCTTCACAATTTCAGCCCGTTTTTCTGTTTTTAAGAATTCTAATTGTTCTTCTAATTTTTGCTTACCTTCTAAGGTCATTGGAAATGTTTTTTCAGCCATATTTTCACCTCATAAATTTACTTATCTACTAGTATAGCACATTTAATCACTAATGATATCACGAATCTTTGTGACCAACAAGTCAATCGCTACTTGATTAGAGCCCCCTTCAGGCACAATTAAGTCTGCATAACGCTTGGTTGGTTCAATAAATTGATGGTACATTGGCTTCACTGTACTTTGATACTGGTCAATCACTGATTGTAACGAACGTCCCCGTTCCTCCAAATCCCGTTGAATCCGGCGAATAATACGAATATCATCATCAGTGTCCACAAAAACCTTGATATCCATCAAATCCCGCAAGCGAGGATCATTTAAGACCAAAATTCCTTCCACAATGATAACTTCCTTAGGTTCGACTAAAACCGTCTTATCACTACGAGTATGTTCCGTATAATCGTAAACCGGAATTTCTACATTTTGCCACTCTAATAATTGCTTGATTTGTTCAATCATCAAATCAGTATCAAAAGCATCAGGATGGTCGTAGTTGGTCTTTACTCTTTCTGCCATGGGTTTTTCTGATTGATCCCGGTAGTAAGAGTCTTCTTCTAACATCAACAATGAGTGTCCTTGTAATTGATCAAAGATAGCGTGAGAAACCGTGGTTTTCCCGCTACCGGAGCCTCCAGTAACTCCAATAACAACAGGACGTGGACGTTTGTTTGGTGTAGACATTATTAATCTCCTCAATTATTTATTTTCATTTTTCTTACTTGCATCAGTTTTGGCTTGAACCATTTCAACATTTTTTTGATGTTCATCGTAGTCTTTCGAATAGTAAACTTTCTTACTATGGATATCAGCTACAAAGTAAAGGTAGCCCTTATCACGGTCTTTAGGGTTTAAAGTCGCCTTAATAGCGGAAAGGCTTGGGTTATTATAAGGTCCTGGACCATAACCCTCATACTTATACAGATTGTAAGGTGAATCAACTTCTAAATCCTTGTAAGTTACAACTTCCTTATGGTGCCCTAAAGCATAAAGAACAGCTACATCGGTTTGTAGTTTCATCTTCTTGTCAATCCGATTCCAAAAGACCCCGGCAATCATACGGCGATCATCGTCAGTGGCACCTTCACGTTCAACCAAAGACGCCATAGTTAAGACTTCGTGCACCGTGTACTTCTTATCCTTGATTTCTGCATAATAGGGTTGAAGATGTTGGTTGGTGGTAGCCACCATTTCCGTTACCAATTCCTTAAGCGTGGTTTTCTTGCTTGCTGTGTAGGTAGCGGGGTAAAGATAACCTTCTAAGCGATAGCGTACATCTTTAGCTTGCATAGCTGAATCCAAGAGTTCTGGATATTTAGCTTGTAATTCCTTCAAAAAACTCTCGTCATTTAGCAGGTTTAAGAACGCTTGCTTACTGTACTTAGTATTTAAAGCAACTTCATCACCAATCTGATCAGCCGTGGCCCCTTCTCGAACCACCACTCGGCCAGTATTCATTAGAGCTGTGGCTGAGCCACCCTTAGCCAATTCCTTAGCAATTTGCGTCAAGGTCATCGAAGGTTTTAGTACATAGTAACCTGACTTGAAACCTCCAAGTTTTTTGGTACGAGTATAGTAGTCAAAAACAAAACCGTTCTTAATGATTTTTTTCTTTTCTAAAATATTCCCAATTTGCTTACTAGTAGAACCGGCAGGAATTTGTACCTGAATTTGTTGACTAGAATTGGGATGCAAGGGTTTCAAGGCTCCTTGGACGTAATTATAAGTCACTCCACAGAAAGCTACAAATAAAAGTACCACCATAATAACCACACCATTCACAATTCGGCGGGCTTTTTTCGGTGTAGCTTTTCTCTCCCCCCGTGGTGGTAAGGATGAACCTTCGGCTGCGTCAAGCGTGTCTTTTTCATTTCTTTTCTTCACACTACTG
>NZ_BAMI01000104.1 GCF_000615765.1 Ligilactobacillus equi DSM 15833 = JCM 10991
CTACAAAAACCACGACAGAGATATAAACGCTAGTTTAAATATCTTAAATCGTGGCTTAAATCAATTAAAAATCTAGTAGGCTAGGAACTAGCCTTGGTAAGATAGCTAAGTTCTGTGAGTTAGGTTTTGGAATACCATATAACATCCTAAACACTACTTAGTGTTCCCAGAAACCCGTCACTTTAGTGGCGGTGTAGTTCATACGCAGGTTTTGGTGTTCTGTCAAAGCTTGTCATCCCTCCTGTATACGTCATAATTAGAACATGTAAGGTTAACTTATAACTAAAAAGCACGTGTGAGGAGCGAAATGTGAAATGAAATTATTGCTTGTAGACGGTGAATTAATGACCGAAGAGTATTGGGACGGTGTAATAATTCCAGAAGAACAAGTAGATATTGATATTGTCAAAGCTAAGATATCAGAATTCCAAAGAGCAGTAGACAAATACAATGCTACCCCTATTAAACAAAGGGATTGGCGTACGTTACCTGAGGACTATACGCCTATCTGGGTTGAAGATACTTTTGAGTTAACCGTCGCTGTCATTGAGGAATTTGTCCGTGATTATGAAGTTGGTGCTGATATGATTGATGCAGAAGATTGGTATAGTGAGTTAGATTTACCTGTTCCTGATGATTTAGCAACCGTCAATGTAAAAGTATGTATTGCTGTTAATGATAATGGGGACTGGTATACATACACACCAAGAGAGTTTACCAGATACTTCCTAATGTGAGAGTAAAGCGTATAGTAGAAACTATACGCTTTTTTGGTATCTAAATTATTGATATATCAACATCTGTCAAAGCTTGTCAGTCCTGTGAGGGATGCCATAATAGGGATGTAAGGTTGAGAAAGCGAAAGGCTTAAAACCTAAATAATCTAAAAAACAAAAGAGCGAGGTAATCACTATGTACGATTATGAATTAGAATATTTTGAAGGATTCCAAGAATTCAAAAATGCTTATCCTAAACTTGCTAAAGAGTTGGTAGATAGTACAAGCTATGATGATTTAGATTGCGACATTCTCTACTTCCCTACCAAGATTGAGTTTGCATACCGAGAATTGGAATCAGAGATTGACTATAAGAAGTGTGAAGGTATGGCGCTTACTGAAGAACAAATTGAAGAAATCGAGGATAACATTGAGGCTTATGCTAACAGGGTTGTAGATGAGATGGATGGCAGTTGCTACGCCTTATTAGATAACGGCGCTGTAATTGGGACAACCGATCCTTGGTTTGCATAAAAAGTATTAGCCCCTGCTTGCTCTGCAGGGGCTTTTTATCAAAATTATTGATTCACATCCCCCTACTTTAGGAATGAACGTATCAAGTAAAAAACTGGAATAATCCTTGATATACCAACGTCTGTCAAAGCTTGTCAGTCCTGTGAGGGCTGCCATAATAAGGATGTAAGGTTGAGAAAGCGAAAAACTCAAAACTAAATAAAAATAATCTAAAAAAATAAAAAAGCGAGGAAAAAATTATGTTAACAGAAGCACAAAAATTACAAAAACAAAAGGAATTAGAAAAAGCTCAAAAAGATGTTATGGAAAGCATCGAGAAAGCAACTAACAGTCCTGAAGATATGAAAGAGTTACTAACTTTTTTGTCAAAATACAGTAACTACAGCATTAAAAACCGCATCTTATTACACCGTCAAGGTGCTAAAGCGGTCAAAAGTTACAAGGGGTGGCAAGATGCAGGATATCAAGTTCAAAAAGGTGAAAAAGCATTGAAAATTTGGACGCCAGTAGTTATCAAGAGTTTTGTAAGCAATGGTAAGAAAAAGAGTTTAAAATATGCTACTAAGCAAGAAAAAAATTTGATTGCTCAAGGAGTTTTACCAGTTAGTACTTGGGTTACATTCAATTTACGGGCTTGTGTGTTTGATGCTTTACAAACCGATATGCCTGATGATGAGTTGCCAAAATTGTATGCAAACAAGCATATTGACCGTGAAATTGACACTCAAAAAGCTCAGGAGATAATTTCAAGCGTTGAAAATGTAATAAATCGATTGGGTGTTACTTTAGAAAATCCTGCTCTCGAAGAATGGAATGGAGGATTTGCCAAAGGTTACTATGTTCCAAGTTCCAAAAAAATCGTTATGAACCTAAAAATACGGATTATGAAAAAATAAACGTATTGATTCATGAAACGGCTCACGCAATTCTTCACTCCAAAAATGAGAATAAGGTCAGCAAGGAATTGGGGTTGAAATTAGATGAAAATAGTTATGAAATTGGAGAGCTACAAGCAGAAATGACTGCGTATTTAACGGCCAAAAGTTTAGGAATGGAAAGCGAAGAGGATTCAGTTTCTTATATGGCAGGGTGGACAAAAAATGGCTTAAAATTTAAAGAAATGGGATATGAGAATCAAGAAAAAGTTTTAGATGATGTTGTGAAAGTATCAGATTATATTTTAGAAGAAATTGTTAAATAAAAATTGAGGCGTGAGCCTCTTTTTTGTTTGGGTTAAAAAATTTAGGAATTTCAAAAGAAATATGAAAAAATTTGAGATATGCTTTTGAGGAAATATCAAGCGAGGACAAAAATAAATGCGAGCAGAAAATAGTGAGTGAGGGGGTCAGAATGACCCCCGAACGAACGGACGTAATTTAACGATATAAAACTAAATAGG
>NZ_BAMI01000103.1 GCF_000615765.1 Ligilactobacillus equi DSM 15833 = JCM 10991
AAACCTTAAAAATTCCCGAATTATAAGCTTTGAAAAAAATATTTTTCAACAACGTTGTGCAAATCTCATTAGTGGGGTTATTCGAGGGAGTCTTTTTTTAAGTTTGGGTTATAATTTCTTACCAATAATTTTTTCTTATTTTTTGTAAGTTATAGTCGTTGACAAAAAGTAAGTTAATTTAATATAATCTATTTATCGGTAAATAGATTGGAGGGAAGGACATGGATATTGTATTATCTGGAGCCTTTGTTATTGCTGCTTTGACACTAGCTAAACCCAGCAAGAAAGACAGTGAAGAATTTCATAAGAAACACCGCTAGTTAAGATCAACTTTAAATAAGGTTGGTCTTTTCTTTTGGTCTAATTTGATAACATAACGTAAAAGAAGAATTCAATTCTATAATTAGAAATTGGTTGTGATGGGCGGTTCAGTATAGGTCGTTACGGCAGTTAACATTTATAGGTTAAATTGACGAAAAAGTTCGTATTGATGTTTCTTAATCTATATTTTTGGGATTAATTTATAAATTTCCAGGGTATTTTTGTAAAATAGCATAGTATTTGTGCTACAATACTATGTACTATTTTTTAGGGGGGCGAAAATTTTGCCAGTACGAATCTTTATTTGTGAGGATAACTTAATGCAAAGGGACTACCTTCGGCAAGCTATTAATAATTTTATCCTATTTCATAGTGAATATGATTTTGAGTTAGCTTGTGTGAGTGAAAAAGCACAAACTATTAAGGATTATCTTGAGAAAGAAAAGGTTAGTGAAGGGATTTATTTTCTTGATATCGACCTCAAGGAGCAAGATTTTGACGGAATTGACCTAGCAGCTTGGATCCGTAAGCGTGACTTACTTGCTAAGATTATTTTTGTGACTGCGCATAATGAACTGGCACCACTAACTTTGATGCGACGAGTGGAGCCGATGGGATGGGTGGACAAAGCCCAAGGATTAGACGGAATCCGAGCTGAAGTGTTTGATCTTTTAAAGGACGCTTATGAACGCTTGATACAACGGCAAGAAGAAAATTGCCAAATTTTTGAATTTAAAATCGGTAAGACTAATTATCGATACCATTTAGATGAATTACAGTATATAGAGACTACTGCGATATCTCACAAGTTAAAGGTTTCTTTTGGTAATCGTTTTTTTGAATTTTATGCACCAATGAGCGAAATAGAAGCTAAATATCCACAGCTACTTCGAATTAGTCGTTCTTGTTTAGTTAATACATATAATATTGTTGAAATTAACTATAGTCAACGTTGGATGCGTTTACAAAGTGGGATAACTAAATCAATTTCCTTCCGTTACTTACGTAAGGTCAAAGAAAGTTGGGATAGGAAGTAATGAGCTATAAAGATTTAGGGAATCTTTATTTTTTGACTTTGGATTTATTAACTTTTATCTATTTATGGGGAATCCATCGTCATCCATCATATTTAAAGCGAAGCTTGGCCTTCATTTATGCTTTTGGTTATCCCTGGATAGAGTTCTATCTGATCCCTGATGACTGGGGGACGATGTATTTCATATTTGGACTCAATGGCTTAGTTGCAGTTACTTTATTTTGGCGAGGTTATTATCGGTTACTATATGGTTTTTACATGTCAGCTCTCTTATCTTTTGGAACGGTATTTTTTATGGCGATGGTGGTGAATTATTATTTTAATCACTTTAGTTATGGAAGTTTGCCCTTTTTTATATTTGATGCGACAGGTTCGACTTTAGTTCAAGTTACGTTAATTATTGTGGTAGAAAAATTACATCTTCGGGAAAAATTACTTTCACAGGGAAGTTATAAGCTAGCTTTAGTTGTTTTATGGTTTTTATATTTATCAGTAATTTATTTGCAACAATTAGCTTTGGAGATTGCGCCAGAAGTTTATGATAAATATTTGGGATTTGGTATCTTGGTAGCGGTAATAGAGATTATTATTCTAATCCTCCTCGTTATCCGTGCATCACTTTATGCTAGTAAAAAGGCGGAGTATTATGCGCTTAAATCTTATACGGAAAAGTTAGAAGCCAAGCAAAAATCGATGGTCGAGTTGGAACATGATTATCGTAATCTTTTATTGAGTGTTCAAAGTAGACATGATATTAATATGTTAGATCAATATGCTAAAAGAGTAGTTAAAACGCCGAACTTGATGACAGGTATTCGTGATTTGGAAAATATTACGAATGCTAACTTGAGTAAATTTTTAGGCAATAAGTTTACAGAACTAGAGATAGCAGGAGTCAAAGTTCATTTTGAATGTCCTTATCCTTTGCCAGAATTACATGTAGATACTTTAGATTTAGTACGGATGTTGGGAATTTTATGTGATAATGCTAAAGAGGCTAGTCTACAGACAGATCATCCACAGGTAGATATTTTATTTTATACTGAAGATAATCTAGTTGAAATTACAATTTCTAACCCATATATTCCGCAGGGGGTCTCACTTGATAAATTACGTAACCGTGGGGTAACAACGAAAGACAACCATAAAGGACTAGGTTTGGTTAATTTGGAAAAGATTAGCAAGGCCTATAGTAATGTTTTGATTAATTTTAATCAAAATAATAATAATTTTGTCGTCCAAATTATTATTGAAAATTAAGGAAGAACTTTACTTTGAATGACATTAGAAAATAGCAACGCCCAAAGCCGTTAGAAAGTAACGTTTTAGTAACGTAATTTC
>NZ_BAMI01000102.1 GCF_000615765.1 Ligilactobacillus equi DSM 15833 = JCM 10991
TTTTGGTAACTTGTTGCCCTCAGCGGTTACTGTTGTACCGGTTGGTAACGAAGTTACTGCTTGACCGTTGGCGTCTGTCAAGTTTGGTGTTACAGTTGTTTCACCTGCTTTGGTTACGTCTACAGCTGGGTAAGTCACTTCAACATCACTAGCTTTGTCTGTAACTGTCATTGGAACTGTTACTGCTTGTGTTGAACCATCTGGGTAAGTTACTGTTACTACACCGCTTGTTTGACCTGCCTTAGATACATCTGGAGTGCTTGTCCAGGCGTATGTGGTATCCGCTGGTAAGTCAGATGCATTGCCAATTACTGATTCAGCTGTTGGAGTTTGACCTAAACCTGTGGTTACATCATTTTTAGCTTGTGCTTGATAGTTAAAGCTGTCTTTGATATCCATTGTAATAGTTGCCTTATCTTCAGAACCATCTGAGTATGTCACTGTTACTGGGATTTCAAAGCTACCGACTGGAGTACCAGCTGGTACATTTACCCTTACTGTACCTGTTGTTTGGTCAACATTACCTAATGTTACACCTGTTGGTAAATTACTATCATCAACGGTCAGTTTCGCACCTGTTGGTAATGATTGGATTTCTTGACCACTAGCATTTGTTATTTTCGGTGTTACACTCACATCGCTTGCTTTGGTTACGTCTTTAGCTGGGTAAGTAATACCATATTGGCTAGCTTCTTGAACCTTGATGTATAAAGTAGTTCTTGAGCCCTTCTTGTTGTTGTTTAATACACTTAAATCAATGGCATCTGATTCAGCCACCGTTCCTAAGAATTGACCACCATAAACCGTATCGTCAAGGGTATTTCCTTTAAGACCAGCATTATCAACTGTTACTGGTACACTAACAGTTGCCGTATTTAAAATTGCTGCTCCTAAAATTTCATTTAATAAATTACCAGTTGTACTTAATACCCCTTTATCACCGTTAATTAATGTATTTAAGGTCTTAACTAAGTTAAGTTGAGTTGATGGAATGGTTACTTTTAAACCATTAGCAGATAAGACGGGGTTAAGATCATCACCAATTCCAAGAATTGATAATACTTTATTTACACCTAATTTATCAACTAATCCACCTAAAGTACTTACAGTTCCACCAAGAAGGTTACCTACTGTACCAGTAAGTCCACTTAAAACTCCACCTAAGACAGGAATCTTGCTTAGAGCACCATTAAGTTGTCCTGCAATAGTTGAGTTATTTTCCATATTGCTCATCAAATCAGCAGATGAAACCGTCGCGGTAATTTTTAAATTACCTAAATCTTTAATAATATTATCTAAAATACCTTTAACGTGGTCAGTCGCAATTTTACCAATTTCTTGTTGAAGATTTACTTCTAAATATTGATTACCTTGTTCATCAGTTTTAATTGTGACTGGTGCATCTAAATTACCATTATTAATATCAAGTACTCTTGAATTAGGGTCAACATTACTTTGACTACCTTTTAAAAGGTTTAAATTCTTTATTACATCGTCAACACCATCGACACTAACTTGTAATTTACCGGCAGTTAATAAAGAAAGTAAGTTACCTAATAAACTGTTATCGTCATTACCAATAAGCTTATCGACAACAACACCAGTACCATTAAGAACACCATTTAATAAATCTGTTACTGGTTGTAAGACTGTTAAAGAGTTAACTGGTAATAAGAAACTTACTTTCCCAGTTGCATTACCATTTGTTGTAATCTTATCTTTTAGTCCCTCTGGAATTTCAATGACAACAGACTTATTCGCCCCTTTCAAAAGGTTGACATCAAGTACACCTTTACCATCAACCACAAAAGTTGCATCCGTACTAGTTAATGGATTAGTTGCTTCATTACCACTTTGATCTGGTGAAGTTACACTCGTGTTAACGGTTGATAATACTTGGACATTTGCTAATGAAACACCATTACCTGATGTAGGTGTACCAACACTAGAATCTACTGTTGCATCAGTATTTGAAGAGTTCTTTACCGTTGTGTCAGTATTTGTAGTTTGAATAGTATTAGTTGCTAGTAAGTTGGTACTTTTTTCACCACCAAAATTAGTTGGGTCTTCAACTGTTGGTGCTACATATGTTGCCACACTTGGTGAAGCTTGCACTTTCGCTGTGGTTTCTTGAGAAACACTTGAAACACTTTGGCTTTGAGCAGTTACTTGACTACTTACTTCTGATGTTGCGGTTTCTTTGGTTGCTACCGTCTGTGTGCTTGAAATAATTGTATCTTGGCCAAATTGTACCGTTGAAACTTGTTTTTTCCCTAATTCAATTTTTTCATCTGTTAGTTGGGAATTATCATTTTCAATTTGCTTATCAGATGAATAATTTGCATCTCCATCTACACTATCCGCATGAACTAATCCTGTATTAGCAAGACCTAAAGATAAGAAGACTAGAGGTGCTACTAACCAGCGACCCTTAGCCTTGTACATCTTATAACGTTTCTTAATTTCAGGCTTTTCTACTTTTTTCTTCAAACCTAACTTTTTCCTTGTCATACTTCTTTCTCTCCTTTTAATTATGAATATACAACTCAAATTGCAAATATAAGTTAGCCACTTTATCTCAAAAAGGTACTTCTTGATTCTAAGAAGTAAGTGAAAGTACCTCATTGTATAAGTAAACAGATTCGGCAGAATAACCACCTAAAAGCTTTCGTGGGTAATCATTGATTGCATCTTCTACGAATTGAATGTAATCATCAGTATATGATGAAA
>NZ_BAMI01000101.1 GCF_000615765.1 Ligilactobacillus equi DSM 15833 = JCM 10991
TTCATCTTTTTGAAAAAGATGACTTTTAACCTCTATCTACTTTCTTCGTTGAATAGCTTTAACAAGTTCAACAATTACTACTAAACAAACAGCTGCTCCTAAAACAACTACCCACTGACTCCAAGCTAAACTTGTAACGTGGAAAATTCCGTTTAAAGCCGGTACAAAAATCGTTAAACACAAAAGTAATGCCGATAGGATGATAGCACCATTAAAAGCACGATTGTTAAAAATTTGGCGCGTAAAAATCGTACCTGTTAAAGACTTACAATTAAAAGCATGGACTAGTTGTAATATACCTAAAGTTGCATAAGCCATTGTCAAAGCATCAGCATGAATAGCAACATCATTCGTATGGTATGGGAAATTTAACGCATACCAGTAAACCCCTAATGTTAATATTCCTTCCAAAAGTCCTTGGTAGACAATGCCAATTCCCACTCCATGAGATAAGAAATTAGTCTTCAGACCACGAGGCTTTTTGGCCATCAATCCAGGTTCCTCTTTTTCAACTCCCAGAGCAATCGCCGGAAAAGTGTCAGTTACCAAATTAATCCACAGAATTTGAACGGGTGCTAAGATATTCCAGCCCAAAAAGGTCATCATTGTGAGCGTTAAGACTTCCCCTAAATTAGCTGATAGAAGATATTGGATTGCTTTTTGAATATTAGCGTAAACCTTACGTCCCGCTCTCACTGCGGTAATAATTGTCGCAAAGTTGTCATCTGCCAAGATAATATCGGCTGCATTTTTAGAAACTTCCGTCCCTGTAATTCCCATACCAACTCCGATATCAGCCGTCTTTAAAGCAGGGGCATCATTGACCCCGTCCCCGGTCATAGCGACAACTTTATCATGGGCTTGCCAAGCTTTGACAATTCGTACCTTATGTTCAGGTGCTACCCGCGCATAAACAGAATATTGATCCACCTTTTGCCGTAATTCTTCATCAGTCATTTGATCTAATTGACTACCCGTGATGACCCGGCTAGCATCAACTTGATCTAAAATTCCTAGACGTAAGGCAATCGCAGTCGCAGTATCCTTGTGGTCTCCAGTAATCATTAAAGGACGTAGGCCCGCTTTTTTAGCTTCAGCAACCGCCGCCTTAACTTCTGGTCTTTCTGGATCAATCATCCCTGTTAAACCAACAAAGATTAAGTTATTTTCTTCTGTTATACTCTGAGGTTCAGCTGGTACTTCTGATATTTCTTTATAGGCATATGCTAAAACTCGCAAGGCTTTTAAAGCTAACGCGTGATTTTGTTGAAGAATATCTTGACGCCAGTTTTCATCTAATTTATGCACTTGACCATTAATTTCTATCTTTTCCGAACGCTTTAATAATTCATCTGGGGCACCTTTAGTTAAAACATAATACTTCCCCGTTTCTCGATCTTGAACGATAACAGACATTAATTTTCTTTCAGAGTCAAATGGTAATGACCTTACACGCACTAAACGATTTTCAAGCGCAGTTACATCTAATTTATTTTCGCTTAAATAATACTGAATTAAAGCGGTTTCTGTTGGATCACCACTTAAACCATTAGCCGTCAATACCGCATCATTAGCTAGAATCATCGCCCACGTTAAATGATTATTTGCATCCCCCAAAAAATCCTGAGCTGCTTGTAGTTTGCCATCCTGATAAAATTGTTCAACCGTCATCTTATTTTGTGTTAAAGTTCCCGTTTTATCTGAAGCAATAATTTCTGTTGCCCCTAACGTTTCAACAGCGGGTAATTTACGAACTAAAGCATTACGTTTAGACATAGCCTGAGTACCTAAGGCTAGCGTAATGGTTACAATTGCCGGTAAACCTTCAGGAATTGCAGCTACCGCTAAAGAAATTGCTGTTAGTAACATGTCTAAAAAACTTGCTCGGTGCATCAGAATTCCGAATGTAAAGATAACAACCGCAATTACCAAAATCAAAATGGTGAGTAATTTACTAAGGTGGGTGATACTTTTTTGCAGTGGTGTACTTTGCTTCTCCACTTTATCAAGCATTTGCGCAATTTGACCTACTTGAGTTTGCATTCCAATTCGGGTAACTATGGCTGTTGCAGTTCCATAAGTCACATTAGTATTCATGAAGCCTAAATTTGCTTGTTCACCTAAGGATAAGTCTGGTTGTCTCAATTGATTCGCCGTTTTTTCTACTGCTACAGACTCGCCTGTCAACGCTGCTTCTTCTACCTTAAGTGCAGTCGTTTCTAAAAAGCGGACATCGGCCGGGATAACATCTCCAGCTTCTAGTAGCACAATATCACCAACCACCAAATCAGCGCTGGCAACGTGTTGGACTTGACCATCACGTTTTACTCGCGAAGTTGGACTAGTCATTTTTTGAAGGGCAGCAATCGCGTTTTCAGCCTTAGCTTCCTGAAAGACTCCAAAAATAGCATTTAAAATGACTACGATAAAAATGATTATCGCATCTGCTACTTCACCTGCAAAGGCGGAAACCAAAGCTGCAACTAACAAAATAATAATCATCAAGTCTTTAAATTGTGCTAAAAATTTCTGCCAAAGCGTTGTTTTTTGCTTGGCTGTTAACGTATTTTTCCCTTGCGCTTGCCGTTTAGTTACCTCGACTTGAGTTAAACCATCCGCTTGACTTTGATACTTAGTCAATATTTCCTTACGACTTAACAAATAATCATTTCTGCCCATCGAGAATCCCCCTTTTCATTTCTTTATGTTACTTTCTATAATACTATATGGGTCAACTACCCCAGT
>NZ_BAMI01000100.1 GCF_000615765.1 Ligilactobacillus equi DSM 15833 = JCM 10991
TGAATGCACTTCTAGATAAGGACGCAGACTTGCTTGCTGAATCTGAGCGACTTGTTGATGTCGAACTAGATTCTGATGTTGACTTGCTTGCTGAAGCACTTACAGATGTCGTTTCGTCATAGCTCACATAAACTGTAAGTTCCTTAGTTTCTCCAGGTAATGAGTGACCTTGGGCGTCAACCCCGTTACTTGGTAATGTCGCAATCACTTTCACTGGTTGGTGAGTACCACTAGTTGGAAGAGTTTGACCTGGCTTCAATTCATAATTAATAATCGTTGAAGTACCCTTTAAAGCTTGGATATCTTCTACTGTACTCTGTGCATTAACTCGTCCTTTAATAGCATCAATTATTTCTGCTTCAGTTACCGGTTTAGTCCACGAGCGAACTGGCAGTTCAATATTATCCTCGTGGTTAACACCGATAATTCGCGTTTTTTTATTATTGTCGGTAATGTCCTTGATACCCGTAGCTGTTGTTACCACCGTATTAACTGTATAAACATCAGTGTAGTTTTTGAAAACGTTAGCCGTAAATCCACCGGAAACAACAACTTTCCCGTTTTCAGGTGTGTAAGTTAATCCATTGTTCAATTTTGACGCATATTTCGCATCAACAATACCATCATCTTTAGCTGCGGTTGTACCAAATGCCTCTGTCACCTTAACATCTTTATTGTAACTAGCAATCACAAATGGGTGTTGAATTTGTTCGCCATCTTGATCAACCCAAATGTAACGTTTGCTTGGACCTTCAGCTTGTAAATGCAACAATGATATTGCCTGAGATTGACTTGATGAAGTACTTGCGGATTGAGATGCTTTAGTCGATTCACTTGATGATTCCGAATTGGCAATTCTTAACGATTCACTTGTTGATTCTGACTCGGCAATTCTTAACGATTCACTTGATGATTCTGACTCGGCAATTCTTAACGATTCACTTGATGATTCTGACTCGGCAATTCTTAATGATTCACTTGTTGATTTTGACTTAGAAGCTTCACTTTGAGATTCAGAAACACTACTGTTAACTTCTGACATGGAAGTTACTACTGATGGAATGTTAACTCCAATAGGATTCGCACCCGTAGCAACCGTCATATCCCAGTTTGCTAATGTCAGGTCTGTTGATAGTTGCCTAGGCCCTATCCCTGCTATTCGCCTAGAAGAAGTTTCGACTCTAAACCCGTTCAAATTAGCTGGTTGATTTTCATGTGAAACAGTACCTCTAACCTTAATAGTCACATCTGACATGTTAGAAATCTGAGCTGTGAATAAATCACCCTCTTTTGTAGTACCCCCTACTTTTGTAGCAGGGGTATCATTTATTGTTACAGAAGTAATAGTAAAGTTAGTAGGCCCTTCACTAAAAAGAATCCCTTGGTAACGGTTATTAGTCATCTTGTTGTGTAAGTGAATATTGTAAACCAATTCCTTAGTAGAACTATCGTACTCCCAAGTAATATCTTGGATAATTCCTTGTGGTGAAGTGGTTTGAAGATTCTTAAGCACACCGGTTGCTAGAATTGATTTAGTAGCATCATAACCATCAGAGGTTCCAGCGCCGCGTGAAGTTCCTGCTGCGAAGTTGATAAATGGTGAGTAAGCACCAGTAGTCAAGTAGTTTTGCAACATAGCCAATTCTTCGGCTGGTAGTTGGTCTAAAACTTCAGCAGGAATTGTAGCTAAATCTAAGATATTATCTTGTGTTGTCACAGATTCTACTTCACTAGCTGGGGTTACTTCAGAGTTAGCTTCTTGACTTGCTTGGGAAACTGTAACTTCTGAAACGTCCTCAGTTTCTGAAGTAGAGGTCTGTGAAGTACTTGTCTTAGAAGCTTGACTTTCTTTAGTGGCTTCTGTTTCTGACTTGGAAGCTTCTGTTTCACTAGTTTGACTATCTATTTCTGACTTAGAAGTTTCAGACTTAGTTGTTAATTCTGAAGTAGAAGTTGATACCGAACTTGATTCAGAGATTGATTCAGAACTAGATGTTGAAACCGATAATGATTCTGAAGCAGAGCCAGATACAGATACAGACTCTGAAGTGGTATCTTGTGAAACTGATTCACTAGTAGCTTGTGTTTCAGATTGGGAGTTGGCCACATTTACTTGGTTAGTTGTCGCCAAGTTCGTTTGATCGGCTTGGGCAGTTTGGTTAACTACCGCAGTACCTCCCAGTAACGCAGCCGTGGCAGCGGCTCCCTTCAAAATGAGTTGCTTATTCTTCTCGCTTGTTTCAGTGATTTCTTTAACGGTCTTAGCATCGATTGTTACCTTTTCAGGTGCCATTCCCCCAGAGACACGCAAAAGTCCGATATTACTTAACAGAACACGAACCCAATGTTTCCCCGACTTGTAAAGTTTAGCACGAACTTTTCGATCGGTTTCCCGAAACTCGCTATTAAACTTTTTCTGTTTCATAGATAATTCCCCTTTCGTAACATAAAACAATTAGTTTTAATTAACTTTAACTTAGTTTAACATATTGATATTTAAATTTAAATAGAGTAAAATACGTTTTTTACACTTTTTCATTTCCCATTTACCCCCGTTATATCAATATTTACATAGTTATATAAAACATTAAGTTTATTCTTATATGTAATGCTGAATAGGCACGTTTTATAATGTCAGAATTATTTTTCGCTAAAAATAAATTCAATTTTTAAAAGCATTTACAAAAAATTCTTTCCACAAAATACTTCCATCTGAAGATTCTTTTGACAGTGACTAGCTAATGATACTTGATCGTTAAGGAAATCTAGCACCAAAATCGCATTCTAGAGTAATTGACGCTTTCCCGAAAAAAGTTTTTAAGAAAAATAATCAAAATTGAACTTTTTTGCGTATTTATATAATAAAGAGGCTTTTTATAGCGTTTACTCTTGCTCTCATTTATAATTAAAGGAAGAAGGAATCGAATTGGAAAAGCGCAGATACGAAAATACTGCTCGCTGGCGGGCCGCAGTTGAGCAATTGGCTGCCGCCCCGCTCTCAGATGACTTTATCA
>NZ_BAMI01000099.1 GCF_000615765.1 Ligilactobacillus equi DSM 15833 = JCM 10991
ATAATTTTCTATTTTCACAAATATATTTATACGTATATTTATACATATACGTATAAACTTGTATAACTTAACACTTATGCGCTGGTGTGGTTTTTTCTGCCTATCATGCTAAAAAAGCAGGCCAAACTGACCTGCTTTTTAACGTAAATGTTCTGATTTATCAAGTAAACTTTGTAAGTAACGCTGGTACTCTTCATCCGACATCGTATTTGTCTTTTGATTTTCTGTCGCAATTTGGTAATCTTCCGGCTGTGGTTCTGGCATTACCCATTTTTGTAAAGGTATCTTGTGAGTTGGTCGCGATTTTTCTTCCTTACGCGTATTAGCAATTTCCGGCATTTCATAATCAAATTCTTCACCGATTTCAAAGTCGAAACGATAACTACTTAAACGCCGACCTTTCTTGATTTTAGTACAAATCAGTGAACGTAAAATTTGGTGACCTTGTTTATCTTGCTTGGTTAATTCGCGAATTGAACGGTTAATAATCCGTGTATCGATTGTATCGGTTCGATAGCTATTAGGTACTGCCATAATTCGCCGAAAATCTTCATAACCAACTGACCAAAAACCAGTCTTCTTATTGGCATTGCGGTGACTCAGTAATTGTCGGTAAAGCTCTTTAGTGTAGGAACTTGAGATGTTTAACATGTTGGTCAGTTCAAAATACGTGAACCGACGGGAATCCATTCCTAAGTTATTCAGAATAAAACTAAAAGACTCATTCGTTCGAATCGTTAAAGTCTCATTGCGTGTGTCATTGATGTACATGTTGAACAGCATGAAGGAGGTGTGAATTCCTTCAGAATAACTATCAAAAGAAATATTTTTCAACTTGCTCCACATCGTTTCCAGGGTATCAGCAAAATTGATATCTTTTCTCTGGAAATGCATTAACTCTTTTAGATAGTCATAGTGGAAAATTTGTTCCTGTTCACCTTTTTCCTTAAGCAAAGAGCAAATTGTCCAGAAAACGTTTAGCTCGGCCTCACTTAAAGTCCGTAAACTAACTTCATTCAAACTATTATCGTATTTGACAATATTGGTAGTTCTCATACTCATAATGCCTTCCCCTTTCTTCAATCTAGCTTAACATAAATCCAACATGTTGTAAAATTCCATAAAAATAAAAAACAGATTCTGCGGAACAATTTTGGAAGTGATTTTTGGTCACTATTTGTTCTCCCGAATCTGTTGGAGTCTCGCCCGGATTTGTTGGAAGGTCCGCCGGATTTGTTGGATTATCCACCCGAATCTGTTGGAAATTCACCCGGATTTGTTGGATTATCTACCCGAATCTGTTGGAAATTCACCCGGATTTGTTAGATTATCGCCCGAATCTGTTGGAAGTTCGCCCGGATTTGTTGGATTAACACCCGAATCTGTTGGAAATTCACCCGGATTTGTTGGAATGTTTCCCGAATCTGTTGGAGTCTCGCCCGGATTTATTGGATTAACACACCACCAATAGGGTTCTATCCCATGGGGCACAAGGGGTCCCGGATTTGTTGGAAGGTTTGCCGAATCTGTTGGAATAAACGCCCGGATTTGTTGGATTATCCACCCGGATTTGTTGGATTAACGCCCGGATTTGTTGGATTATCCACCCGGATTTGTTGGATTTAAAAGTTATCCACAGGCTCTAACCCCTTGCGCCACAAGGGGTACAGCTGAGGCAATTTTTCCTAGTAATATATTATTAGTAATATACTTAGTAATATATTAATAGGATTATATTATAGGATACAGGATGACATGAAAAAGACGCTCCCGCTCCTCAAGGATACCAAATACTTATGTTCACCATAAAGAACATTTATCCACAGATTACATTTGGCGAATTAATTCATTCAAAAATTTTGACGCTGAGGAATAACCGTGTTCTTTAGCAATGGTATCCAATTTTTTTCGCACTGTTGGTTGCAAAGAAAAAGTATAATTTTTTCTTTTTTCACCAGCAGCGGTTAGAAAGGGAATATTAGCCGTTATCGTCGTGCTATCGTTAGTTGACACCTTAGAGTCCTCAACCGGCTTAGCAGGGCTTAAATCGCGTTTAGGACCATTTAAAGCGTTCTTAATATTTTTATTAGTTCTATCAAAAGCCATTTTGAATCTCCTTAATCAAGATTTTCAACCACAGCTGTGATTTTAGTAAAGATGTTATCCATGTCATCAAAGAAAGCTCTTTGTCGTAAATATAATTTGTGGTCTTGCTTCATTTCTGGCAAGGAAACCTTGTCTAAGGTCGTACGATTGAATAATTCTTTCTCAGGCACCAGGGCTAAAACATCATCCTCGTCGTTTAAGACCTCTAAAAGCTCCTTAGACGAACGAGTGTTATGTTTAATCATATTAGCCACAAAATATAATTGAGCGGTTACATAGCTCTTTCTAGAGGCATAATCGATAGCTTCTGTGCGTAAGTCATTAATTCTTTCTTCCAAATTAAATTTAGCATTGTAACCATGCTCACTTGGTGTAATAGGGCTCAAAATAGCATGGCTGATAATGACAGCATTTTTTGTAGCAGTGGAGAAATCAGGGTGACTATCCAAAATTACGTAGTCATATTGATCCAACTCAAGACGGTCATAATTATCGTACAACCACATGTACAAGAGCATATTTTTGTTAGTTTTGTTTTCAATGGAGCGTTCCACATCATCGAGATGCATGTCACCCGCGATAAGAGAGATGTGCTCATTGATTTGGTGGACCTTAACGTTACCTTGGCCCAAGAAAATGTTACCTACGGTATCTGTACTGTCATAAATGTCGTAAGTCTGAGTTAAGTTGCACTGGTGGTCCAAGTCGATAAATAAGACATGTTTATCTTGACTTGCAAGCCATTCACCATAATTAAAGGCGAGAGTAGTTTTACCTACTCCACCTTTGATGGCTGCAAAGGTAATGATTTTCATCAGTCTGCCTCCGTCTATTAAATTCATTGTTGCTATCATAACACATCTGTATGTATAAAGCAACGTATAAATGTACGTATAAATATATGTATACGTATATAAATTCCTTTATATATCAACGTTATATCGATTTGTACATATATTTATACATAT
>NZ_BAMI01000098.1 GCF_000615765.1 Ligilactobacillus equi DSM 15833 = JCM 10991
CACAGCAACGTCCTACCCTCACAGGGAGCGATCTCCCAACTACTCTCGGCGCTATCAAGCTTAACTTCTGTGTTCGGAATGGGAACAGGTGTATCCTTGATGCCATCATCACTGCACTATTTATTTGCGAGAACCTTGTTCTCTCAAAACCAGCTATAATTATCTTTCTTTTATCCGAAAACCACGTTTCCTTTGACTCTTCTTGGTTAAGTCCTCGACCGATTAGTAATGGTCCGCTTCATATGTCGCCACACTTCCACTTCCATCCTATCTACCTGATCATCTCTCAGGGGTCTTACTTCCATAAAGGAATGGGAAATCTTATCTCGAGGTGAGTTTCGCACTTAGATGCTTTCAGCGTTTATCTCATCCATACTTAGCTACCCAGCGATGCCCTTGGCAGAACAACTGGTACACCAGCGGTATGTCCATCCCGGTCCTCTCGTACTAAGGACAGATCCTCTCAAATTTCCTACGCCCGCGACGGATAGGGACCGAACTGTCTCACGACGTTCTGAACCCAGCTCGCGTACCGCTTTAATGGGCGAACAGCCCAACCCTTGGGACCGACTACAGCCCCAGGATGCGATGAGCCGACATCGAGGTGCCAAACCTCCCGTCGATGTGGACTCTTGGGGGAGATAAGCCTGTTATCCCCAGGGTAGCTTTTATCCGTTGAGCGATGGCCCTTCCATACGGAACCACCGGATCACTAAGCCCGACTTTCGTCCCTGCTCGACTTGTAGGTCTCGCAGTCAAGCTCCCTTCTGCCTTTACACTCTGCGAATGATTTCCAACCATTCTGAGGGAACCTTTGGGCGCCTCCGTTACCTTTTAGGAGGCGACCGCCCCAGTCAAACTGCCCACCTGACACTGTCTCCCGCCACGCTTAGTGGCGCGGGTTAGAGTGTTCATACAACGAGGGTAGTATCCCACCAACGCCTCCGTCGAGACTAGCGTCCCGACATCTACGGCTCCTACCTATCCTGTACAAGTTATACAAACACCCAATATCAAGCTACAGTAAAGCTCCATGGGGTCTTTCCGTCCTGTCGCGGGTAACCCGCATCTTCACGGGTATTATAATTTCACCGAGTCTCTCGTTGAGACAGTGCCAGATCGTTACGCCTTTCGTGCGGGTCGGAACTTACCCGACAAGGAATTTCGCTACCTTAGGACCGTTATAGTTACGGCCGCCGTTTACTGGGGCTTCAATTCAAAGCTTCGCTTACGCTAACCCATCCTCTTAACCTTCCAGCACCGGGCAGGCGTCAGCCCTATACGTCATCTTACGATTTTGCAGAAACCTGTGTTTTTGATAAACAGTCGCCTGGGCCTATTCACTGCGGCTGCACCGGAGTGCAGCACCCCTTCTCCCGAAGTTACGGGGTCATTTTGCCGAGTTCCTTAACGAGAGTTCTCTCGCTCACCTGAGGCTACTCGCCTCGACTACCTGTGTCGGTTTGCGGTACGGGTAATTAAACTCTAACTAGAAGCTTTTCTTGGCAGTGTGACATCTCTCACTTCGCTACTATAATTTCGCTTCCCATCGTAGCTTGTCCTTAAAGAAATAAGCATTTGACTCATTTCAAGACTTACTACTTGGACGCACATTTCCAATCGTGCGCATTGATAGCCTCCTGCGTCCCTCCATTGTTCAAACAAGTTTAACTAGTACAGGAATCTCAACCTGTTATCCATCGCCTACGCCTCTCGGCCTCGGCTTAGGTCCCGACTAACCCTGGGAGGACGAGCCTTCCCCAGGAAACCTTAGTCATACGGTGGACCAGATTCTCACTGATCTTTCGCTACTCATACCGGCATTCTCACTTCTAAGCGCTCCACCAGTCCTTACGGTCTAGCTTCACCGCCCTTAGAACGCTCTCCTACCACGCAAACTTACGTTTGCATCCACGATTTCGGTAATGTGTTTAGCCCCGTTACATTTTCGGCGCAGGATCACTCGACTAGTGAGCTATTACGCACTCTTTAAATGGTGGCTGCTTCTAAGCCAACATCCTAGTTGTCTGTGCAATTCCACATCCTTTTCCACTTAACACATATTTAGGGACCTTAATCGGTGGTCTGGGCTGTTTCCCTTTCGACTACGGATCTTATCACTCGCAGTCTGACTCCCGGATATAGATATGTGGCATTCGGAGTTTATCTGAATTCAGTAACCCTAGATGGGCCCCTAGTCCAAACAGTGCTCTACCTCCACTATCCTTAACTCCGAGGCTAGCCCTAAAGCTATTTCGGAGAGAACCAGCTATCTCCAAGTTCGTTTGGAATTTCACCGCTACCCACACCTCATCCCAGCATTTTTCAACATACACGGGTTCGGTCCTCCAGTGCGTTTTACCGCACCTTCAACCTGGACATGGGTAGGTCACCTGGTTTCGGGTCTACACCAACATACTAAAACGCCCTCTTCAGACTCGCTTTCGCTACGGCTCCAGCCTTTCCGCTTTAACCTCGCATGCTAGCGTAACTCGCCGGTTCATTCTACAAAAGGCACGCCATCACCCTTTAACGGGCTCTGACTACTTGTAGGCACATGGTTTCAGGAACTCTTTCACTCCCCTCCCGGGGTGCTTTTCACCTTTCCCTCACGGTACTGGTTCACTATCGGTCACTAGGGAGTATTTAGCCTTGGGAGATGGTCCTCCCGGATTCCGACGGGGTTTCACGTGTCCCGCCGTACTCAGGATCCAGAACGGAGGAAACGAAGTTTCACTTACAGGCTCTCACCTTCTTTGGCTTAGTTTCCCAACTAATTCAGCTACTTCATTTCTTGGTAACTCCAATGTTCTGTCCTACAACCCCGAAAGGCAAGCCTTTCGGTTTGGGCTCTTCCCGTTTCGCTCGCCGCTACTCAGGGAATCGAATTTTCTTTCTCTTCCTGTGGGTACTTAGATGTTTCAGTTCCCCACGTCTACCTCTATCCAGACTATGTATTCACCTGGAAGTAACGGGCGGTTAAACCCGCTGGGTTTCCCCATTCGGAAATCTCCGGCTCAAAGCTTACTTACAGCTCCCCGAAGCATATCGCAGTTAGTCACGTCCTTCATCGGCTCCTAGTGCCAAGGCATCCACCATGCGCCCTTAATAACTTAACCTCTGATTATTAATATAATCGGTTATGAGTATTATACGCGAATTTAATTGTTTTAAACTCTTTAAAACGCGGTGTATTTCTCGGTTTAAATTTAAGAAATAGAATAATTATATCTGGTTTTCAAAGAACAAGTTTG
>NZ_BAMI01000097.1 GCF_000615765.1 Ligilactobacillus equi DSM 15833 = JCM 10991
AGCTATATACTTGTGCATAACTCACATCATATTTTTCGGCTGTTCTATGGTAATTAATATCATGTTTAATCAAGAATTCAATGATTTCTAGGCGTTCTTCAAAGGTAGTTTTTCTGGTTGAATTTCTTTTTTTAGTCAAATTTAGGTCTCTCTTTCTAGGCTGATAAGCCTTTAAGGTACCTTCATTATACCGCTTTATCCAGTTATATAGTTGTCTATGGGATTTTAATCCATTTTTTATTGCGAAGTTCATTAAAGAATCTCCTGATTCCATAAATGCTGTAACTAAAGAAATTTTAAAGCTAAGAGAATAACTTTGGTTAGTACGTTTACTTTTAAGTCCTTCAATTCCTTGATATTTGTATAATAGACACCATTGTTGGATGGTTTTTTTATCAATTGAATACTTTTTAGAAATTTCATATATACCTTTTTCTTTAGCCTCTTTTAAAATAGATAGTTTTTGTGCTGAATTAAATTTTGGTTTTCTTCCCATAAAAAATACCCTCCAAGTATTTAGATGATTTTGTATATTTCATCTGTATACTTAGAAGGTATTATAGCCCTGGAAGTTGGGGATATTTTTTACAATCAAAACCCAAAAGAAAAACGCTAAAACATGATAAAATAAGACATAGAAAAATTAGTGTTGAAAGTAGGTAAGCAAATGACGAAAATTGGTTTTATCGGAACGGGATTGATGGGCCGAGGGATGGTTAGAAATTTAATGAAAGCAGGGTTTGAAGTTCAAGTCTGGAACCGTACAAAACAAAAGGCTGAAGCTTTGATTCAAGAAGGTGCAACTTGGAAAGAAAATGCTTTAGAATGTAGCAAAGATGTCGATTTCGTGATTACAATTGTCGGCTATCCTAAAGACGTTGAAGAAGTTTACTTTGGAAAAAAAGGAATATTTGCCGGAGCTAAGGAAGGGACAACACTCATTGATATGACGACGACAAGTCCTAAATTAGCCCAAAAAATCGCCCAAGTAGCGGCACAAAAACAAATGTTTGCGTTAGATGCACCTGTTTCAGGTGGTCAAGCCGGAGCTGATAACGGAACTTTAGCGATTATGGTCGGGGGCAAAGAAGAAACATTCAATAAAGCCTTACCTATCTTGAAGCGATGGGAGAAAATATCCGATTGCAAGGTCCAGCTGGCTTTGGTCAACACACCAAAATGGCTAACCAAATCGCATTAGCTGGATCTTTAGCGGGTGTCTGTGAATCATTAACTTACGCTAAAAAGATGGGCTTAGATCCAACAAAAAACATACGAAACCATTCGTTCTGGGGCCGCTGGATCCGCTCAAATGGATGCCTTCATGCCTAAAATGATTGCAGGAGATTTTAATGCAACCTTTTATATGAAACATTTCATTAAAGATTTAGGAATTGCGGAAGATGAAATTAAGAGTCGTGATTTCAAGTTAGAAATCCTTGATCAATTCCTAAAACAATGTCGCCAAGTTGAAGCGATGGGTTATGGGGATGAAGGCACACAAAGTTTACTTCATTGGTACGAAAAAAATAATGTTGCATAAAAGTCTATTCCAATCAATGGGGATAGACTTTTTTCTTGCACAAAAAGAGAATAAAATTATTGAAAATACTTTCTTCATGTTGTATAGTCAAGGTGTAATAAAGATGTGGAGGGAATAATTATGAAAAATACGAAGAAGTTTAGTTTATTAACCGCAAGTGCTTTGATGGCTGGTTCATTGTTTAGTGCACCAGTATTTGCCGAAACAACTGGAACAACAGGTGGCGGATCAGCTTCAACGACTGCAACAGCTGATATTAAAGGAGGCAGCTTAACTTTAAATGGAAGCTTATCTCCAATTTCATTAAGTCAAACCTTAAATGGTTCACAAATTTCAACGGATGCACAATCTTTAGGTTCAGTTGAAATTGTTGATGCAAGAGGAACAGGGGCAGGTTATTCTTTAACTGCCAGTGCAACTGCATTATCTGGAACTCATGGAAATGTTGTCTTAACTCCAGGATCAGTTGCTAAGAAGGATACTACTTCAGATGCAACTCCTACTTTAGTTTCAGGAGCACAAACACTTACAACTAATCCAACTCAAATTTTGACTGCTGGGAAATCAAGCGTTTCTGAGGGTAAAGGATCATATACCGTTGATCTTGGTTCACTTCAAATTACTGATATTCCAGCTAATGCCTATGCTGGTTCATACAGCACTACAGTAACCGTTACGCTTAACGCAGCTCCAACAGGACAAGAATAATGAAAAGAATCCTGTTGTTTTTAGGCTTGGTAGGGGGATTTTTCTTTGGAGTAAATGCGCCCATTCAAGCGGCTTCAATGAATTTTACCGCTGATCCACAAACGACCGATACTTCTAAAGGTTATTTTGATTTTGCAGCTAAACCAGGTCAAAAACAAGATTTGACGGTTAAAGTTAGTAATGTTTCCGACCACGAGATTACGCTAAATGTTGATTTCTTAAACGCCTTAGGTAATCCAAGTGGTGGAGTAGCGTACGTAAAGCAAGATCAACTTGAAAATTCAAAATTAACTGATTCAAAACGCTTAGCTAGCAAGTATTTGCATGGGCCTAAAGAAATTACTTTAAAGCCAAACGAAACTAAGATGGTGACTTATACTTTTGAGGCACCCAAAGATGTTTCTAAGGGGCAAATTGTCGGAGGCTTGAACTTTTTAGAAAAAGCTACTTCTCAAAAGATGCCGGCTAAAAATAAAAAAGAGGTTCAAATTAATACGCAGCTCGCTAAAATGATAGCGGTGGTTGCTAACTTTTCCAAGCAGCAAGCCAACTTGCAAGTTAAAGAAATGACGGTCTCTTCAAGCGCTAGCAGTCCATTTTTGAACTTACATTTAATAAATAAAGTTCCGCAAATGGCTGGGGATTTACAAGTCGATTACACTGTTAAGAAGATGTCAGGTAAAAAAATCGGCCATGCGATAACGGCTAAAAGCCCAATCGCAGCTGCCAGTGATTTTAAGTACCAACTTGCTTGGCCAGCCAAAGTATACAAACCAGGAACTTATAAGGTTGATGTGAATGTTACTTCAAAAAATCCGGATCAAAGTTTCCGCCATACCTATGTTGTGCATGTTAAAAATCAAGATACAAAGACTTACGCGCAAAAGAGCGGTCAAACAAGCGTCCAAACTCATAGTCCAATGATGATTACCATCGTAATAATCTTATTGGTAATTATTGTGGGATTAGCTGGAGTTATTGTTAGATTAATGAAAAAATAATAATAAATAAAAAAGGATAAACCTTGATAA
>NZ_BAMI01000096.1 GCF_000615765.1 Ligilactobacillus equi DSM 15833 = JCM 10991
GTCAGAAAGTGTGAGCGTCGCTAAATCAGAAAGTCTAGCAAGCCAAAGTAAATCAACGTCTGAAAGTGTTGCTAGTCAAAGTGAGTCAGTAGAGAAGTCTAACTCAACAAAGGTTAGCGAGTCAGATAGTACTAGCTTAGCCAAATCAGAAAGTCTAGCAAGCACAAGCAAGTCTACTTCAGAATCAGTAAGCACAGCGGTTAAGAACTCAGCAGATGCAAGTACTTCTGTTTCAGAATCTAACTCAACAAAGGTAAAAGAGTCAGAGAGTGTAAGTGTTGCTAAGTCTGAGAGTTTGGCAAGCGCAAGCAAGTCTACTTCAGAATCTATTAGTGATGCTATCAAAGAATCCGAAAGTAATAGTGCTGCTAAATCTGAAAGTTTGGCAAGCGCAAGCAAGTCTACGTCTGAATCAGTAAGTGATGCTATCAAACAATCTGAAAGCGTAAGTGTTGCTAAATCTGAAAGCCTAGCAAGTGCAAGCGACTCTACATCTGGATCTATCAGTGATGTCATCAAGCAATCCGAAAGCGATAGTGCTACTAAATCTGAAAGTCTAGTAAGTGCAAGCAACTCTACTTCGGAAAGTTTAGCAAGCACCAGTGAGTCTACTTCGGAATCAATTAGTAAAGCTGTAGAAACATCCGACAGTAATAGTACGTCTAAGTCTGATAGCTTGGTGGCTCAAAGTAAGTCTTCTTCCGAGTCATTAAGTAATGTGCTAAAGCAATCTGAAAGCAATAGCGTAACTAAATCAGAAAGTCTAGCAAGCACCAGTGAGTCCATTTCGAACTCAATTAGCAATGCTGTTGAAACTTCTGACAGTAATAGTGTAGCTAAGTCTGACAGTATTAGTAGGGCTATTGAACAATCGGAAAGTGCAAGTCGGGCGTCATCTGAAAGTTTAGCAAGCACCAGTCAATCTGAAGTAGCATCTAAATCTGACAGTTTAACAAGTTCAAGTGAGTCTGAAACAAGTAATGCAAGTGCATCACAATCGACAAGCAGTTCATCTGAAGTGTCTAGTGAAACCACGTCCGAAAGTGTGGTAAGTGAAAGCACATCTACAAGCGAAACTACTTCCGAAAGTGTAGCTAGTGAATCTACTTCTGAAAGTGTGGTAAGCGAAAGCACGTCAGAAAGTGTGGCAAGTGAATCAAGCGAAACTACTTCCGAAGAACAAAAGCTTGTAGCAATTAAATCCCAAGCAACTACAAGTAGCACTACACAATCTACAAACGTGACGATTAAGCATGTTGTAAAAGCTAAGACGTTACCGCAATTAGGGGACAAGGGTGATAGTGAGCAAAATGCAGGCTTAATTGCTGGATTAGGTGCAGCTTTGCTTGGTGCATTGGGGCTTACACGTAAGAAGAAAAACGACTAAGTAATTAGTCAGTACGGCAAAAAATAGCACCGGTTTGGTGGGAAGTGCGAATCTTCCTTGCCGTGTTAGGTTTTGGCGGAAACCTATAAAATATTTTGTCTAGAGGTGTAATAACACTCTCTAAAATAGCCTTTCAAACCGCTTAAGCAATACACATCGACTACCAAAATTAATTGGTAGGCTAGGTGCAAGTCCTAGGATTGCTTTAGTAATTGCGAGTAGAACATACGTATAATTGTATGTATATTGCTATTGGTAATTACAATTATTTTGAGAGGTGAAGAAAAGATGTCAGGCTTTATTTTTCCGGCTATTATTGTTGTTATTGTGCTTATCGTTTTGAGTATACCAATTTCAGCGTATAAGAAAGTTGCTCCTAACGAGGTTCTGATCGTTACTGGTGGGTGGCTATCTGGGCCATATGTGCAAGAAAATGAAGAAACTCATACCAAAGTCAAGGTTATTAAAGGTGGTGGTGCTTTCGTTATTCCCATCGTACAGCAATCAGAAATTCAGTCACTGGATACCTTTAATGTTGATGTGGTTGTCAAAAATGTGATGACTAAGGGCATGGTTAAAGTTAATGCTAGTGCCAATGCTGTTTTACGTGTTGGATCCACACCTAAGATGATCGCTATTGCGTCTGAAAAGATGCTTGGTCTGTCCGAAGAAGAACGTGATAACCAAATGCAACAGGTTGTATATGGTGGGGTTCGTGAAGTTTTATCAGGGTTAACTCCTAGCCAAGCCAATGACCGTTCACAATTCCGTCAAGAAGTAGTATCTGGAATTGAAGAAACATTTGCTAACCTTGGTTTAGAAATTACTGCTTTCCAAATCAAGGACATTTGGGATGATGAGGGCTACTTTGATAGCTTGTCTGCGGAAGAAGTTGCTAACAAGAAATCTAAGGCTCGTCAAGCTCAAGCTATTGCTGACAAAGAAGCAACCTTAGTTGAGGCTCAAAATAACCAAGAGGCTCAAAAGGCACAACTTGCAGCTGATAAGCAAATTGCCGAAAATCAACGTGATACTGATGTGGCCAAGGCTCAATTTGATGCTCAAGTAAAAAGAGAACGTGCGATTTCTGAAAATGCTTATAAGATTGCTAATGCAGAACAAGACCAAATTATCAACGAAAAATTAATTTTGGTTAAGGAAAATGAACTTAAGGCTACTGTTTTAGCACAACAAAAAGCCGATGCTGAAGCGATTGGTATTAAAGCGCAAGCCGAGGCTAACAAGACTAAAACTTTAGCGGACGCTAATGCAGAACAAATTCGTAAGGAAGGTCAAGCCCAAGCCGACGCTCAACGTGCTTTAGCCAAAGCCTTGGAAAACAACGGACAATTCGCATTACAAAAAGCAATTATTGATAATTTACCAGCCATTGCGGCTAGTTTCGCGGATAGTGTTGCTAATATTGATAACTTAACAGTCTTTGATGGTACAGAAGGTGTTGGACGTCAATCAGTAGCAGGTTTGGCTCAAACACTTGAATTTACTAAGCAAGCCACAGGTATTGATGTAGCCGAATTAATGCAAAATAAATCAGAAGGTAAGGTTACTTTAAATCAGCCTGTACCGACTGAAGAACAATAGCAAGTAGCGCTAGTTTTGGTTAGTGGGCGGTGCAAATCCGCCCTATTGTTGTTAATTTGAAGTATTTATGTAAGTTGCTTATTTAGAAGAAAGTGAGGGATGTTTTTTGAGTGAAAATAATGAAGAAACGTGTCAACGTGCAAAAAAAGAATTTCTAGATTTGGTTATTTTTCCTGCGCTAAAAGAAAAGCATGGTCGAGGATCAAAAAAATCATGGTCTTTTCCAGCGGTATTTAAATTAAGCAAAACACCTGAGTTTGACTTTTTTCGGCTATTTTCGCAAGGAAGCAGCTATGAGGAAGTGGTAATTAAAAGGCTAGAAATACCTGTTACCCAACAAGTACTTGATGAATTGGTGGAAGATGGTTATAAATGTACTTTCGAGGTTACTAAACCACCAGCAATGGGTGTTATCGGTTATGGAAAAATAATTATTTCAAAAAAGTAAGCGAAAGAAAAATTGACTCAATCAAAA
>NZ_BAMI01000095.1 GCF_000615765.1 Ligilactobacillus equi DSM 15833 = JCM 10991
CGTTCAATCTGTGAAGGATGCCCAAGGTACAGCAGTTACAGGTAAGGCAACGCCAGGCTCAACAGTGGAAGTTAAAGACCAAGACGGTAACGTTTTAGGCACAGCTGAAGCTGATAAAGATGGTAACTTTACAGTGCCAGTATCAGGCGATGTATCAGGTGACTTGCACGTAACAGCGCAAGAACCAGGTAGGAAGGCAAGCGAAGCTGTAAAAGCAGTAGACAAGACCGGTTTAGAAGACTCAATCACAGCAGGTGACAAGTTATCCGAAGACGGTAACGTAACTACCGATGATGGAACGAAAGTTCCTGTAGACCCAGCGGACAAGGAAGCCTTAGATAAGGCCCTTGAAGCCGGTAAAGCAGTGGACAATGATCCATCCGCAAGCCAAGCCAATGTGGACGCAGCGAAGAAGAAAATTGATGACGCAATGAAGAACATCAAGGACAAAGCTAACCAAACTAGCGCTCAACCAACGAATGTTCAAGCTGTGAAGGATGCCAACGGAACTAACGTAACAGGTAAGGCAACGCCAGGCTCAACAGTGGAAGTTAAAGACCAAAACGGTAACGTTGTAGGTACAGCTAAAGCTGATGAAAATGGTAACTTCACAGTGCCAGTATCAGGCGATGTATCAGGTGACTTGGCCGTAACAGCCAAAGAACCAGGTAAGCAAGTTAGTGCCGCTACTCCAGTAGAAACACCTAAGGTTGACAAGTCAGCACTCGAAACTTCAATTGAAAAGGGTGATGCTGTTCAAGATGCTACACAAGCTGAAAAAGATGCACTTGATAAAGCACTTCAAAAGGGTAAAGATGTACGCGACAACCCTGCTTCAACCCAAGCTGACGTTGATAAGGCACAACAAGATATCGAAGATGCTCTTAACCGTATTAACGGTAAGAGTGTGGCTCCATCTGATGTTAAGGTATCTGACAATGGTACAACCGTAACAGGTAAAGCCGCTCCAGGTGCCGAAGTCGTAGTAGCCGACAAGATGGCAACGTTCTTGGAAAAGCTACTGCTGACAAGGATGGTAACTTTGAAGTTAAGTTATCAACGCCACAAACGAATGGTGAAAAATTAGCTGTTTCCGCTAAGGAAGAAGGTAAAGATCCAGCTGCAACTACAGCCGTAGCACCTAAGGTTGACAAGTCCGGCTTACAAAGCGCAATTAAGGATGGCAATGAAGTTGCTAATACTTCTAAAGATGACATTGCTAACTTAGAAGAAGCTTTAGATAACGGTAATGACGTAAATGAAAAAGCTTCTGCAACTCAAAAAGAAGTTGATGATGCTAAGAAGCTATCGAAGATGCCCTTAACCGTATTAACGGTAAGAGTGTGGCTCCATCTGGTGTTGAAGTAGCTGACAATGGTACAACCGTAACAGGTAAAGCCGCTCCAGGTGCAGAAGTCGTAGTAGCCGACAAGGATGGCAACGTTCTTGGTAAAGCTACTGCTGACAAGGATGGCAACTTCGCAGTTGAATTATCAACGCCACAAACGAATGGTGAAAAATTAGCCGTTTCCGCTAAGGAAGCTGATAAGCAACCAGCGACAACTACAGCCGTAGCACCTAAGGTTGACAAGTCTGGCTTAAACCAAGCAATCGCTGACGGTAAGGAAGCAACGCAAGGTGACAACTATGCTCAAGCAAACCAAGCTGATAAGGACGCCTTAGATAAGGCACTTGAAGCAGGTAAGCAAGTAACAGCTAACCCAGCTGCAACTCAAGTTGAAGTAAACAATGCTAAGAAGCTATCGAAGATGCCCTTAACCGTATTAACGGTAAGAGTGTGGCTCCATCTGGCGTTGAAGTAGCTGACAATGGTACAACCGTAACAGGTAAAGCCGCTCCAGGTGCAGAAGTTGTAGTAGCCGACAAGGATGGCAACGTTCTTGGTAAAGCTACTGCTGACAAGGATGGTAACTTTGAAGTTAAGTTATCAACGCCACAAACGAATGGTGAAAAATTAGCTGTTTCCGCTAAGGAAGCTGATAAGCAACCAGCGACAACTACAGCCGTAGCACCTAAGGTTGACAAGTCCGGCTTGCAAAGCGCAATTAAGAACGGTACTGAACATGCAAACAAGGTTCAAGACGATATTTCTGCTTTAGAAAAGGCTCTTGACAACGGTAAGAAGGTTGACGCAGATGCTTCAGCTAGTCAAGCAGAAGTTGATCAAGCCCAAAAGGCTATCGAAGAAGCAATTGCAAATACTACTGGTAAGAGTGAAGCGCCATCTGGTGTGAAAGTTTCCGCTAATGGTACAAGCTTAACAGGTAAGGCTAAGCCAGGTGCGACTGTAACCGTAACAGATAAGGCTGGTAACAAGCTTGGTACAGCAATTGTCGATGAAGATGGTAACTTTACTGTTACTTTTGCTGAAAAACCACAAACTAATGGTGAAGAATTAGTCGTTACTGCTCAAGAAACAGGTAAAGACGCTGCTTCTGCAGCAGCAGTTGCGCCAAACGTTGACAAGGCTAACTTACAAGCTGCAATTGATGAAGCTAAGCAATTCCAAACAACGGATGTTTACGCTAATGCTGCTCAGGCAGATAAGGATACGTTGGCTAAGGTCTTGATGAATGGCCAAGCTGTGATGGTTGATGCTGCAGCTAGCCAAGCGGAAGTTGACGCTGCGGAACAAGCTATCCGTAGTGCAATGAAAGCAATTCAAGACAAGGCAAACCAATCAAGTGCTGCCCCAGCTAATGTGAAGGTTTCTGAAAATGGTAGTCAAGTAACAGGTGAAGCTACACCAGGTGCAACTGTGACAGTGGCTGATAAGAATGGTAACGTTCTAGGAACGGCCGTTGCTGATGCAAATGGTAACTTCGTAGTTGTCTTAACGACACCACAAACAGCAGGTCAAGAATTAGCAGTTACCGCTCAAGAAGCAGGTAAGAAAGCAAACTCAACTTCTGTAGTGGCACCTAAGATTGATAAGTCAGGCTTACAAACAGCGGTTGATGCAGGCCGAGACTTCCAAGCAACAGCTGCTTACGCAAATGCGTCTCAAGCAGCTAAGGATGACTTGAACAAGGCATTAACAAATGGTCAAGCTGTGCTAGCAGATACTACTGTGAGCCAAGCGGAAGTTGATGCTGCTCAACAAGCAATCCTTGAAGCAATGAAGGCCCTTGCCGGTGCTAAGGATGTTACTGATACGACAACTAACGTTCAAGCTAATGACAATAAGAAGGCAACAAGTGCTGAAAATGGTCAAAAGCAACTCCCACAAACGGGTGAAGAAAAAGCTGCCACAGGTATGGTTGGATTAGCTGCAATTCTTGGAGCATTTGGTTTATTGGGTGCTACTAAGAAGCGCAAGGAAGACTAATTTTTAGTAAGTCTAATAATTATACTGGTAATTAAACCAGTTGAACCTCCCAAGAGAAATTCTTGGGAGGTTTTTTGTATTCTTACTGTAAGCACACCATAACAGGACGTAAAAAGAAGCGATGGAAGAAATCCACTTAGTTAGGATTTCACCATCGCTTCTTTATTTTCAAGCTGCATATCGTCGTCGACCGGCGAGTGTGCTTTACATTTTGCCTGAACTTCATCAGACCATGGTAAATAAGCGTC
>NZ_BAMI01000094.1 GCF_000615765.1 Ligilactobacillus equi DSM 15833 = JCM 10991
TTTGATATATATATATATAGGTAAATTTTTATACATTTTTATTTCTGTGAAAGCGCTAGACCTTAAGTTTTTATTGTGATAATATTTGTATATACTATATGTGGTTTGTGGAGGCTTTTTTATGAAAAGACAATTAAATATTGCAAGAGAAAAATGAATGGATTATTAGCCACCTCGACCAGGCTTTAGAAGAAGGGTGGATTAAACATTACCATCAACCTATCGTTAATACTTTAACGAATACTTTAGTGGGGACTGAAGTTTTAGCGCGATGGGAGGACCCGGAAATGGGGATGTTATATCCGGGAGACTTTATTCCAGTTTTAGAAAACAATCACTTAATTTACAAATTAGATATTTATACAGTTAGAAAAATGTGTGCTACTTATGCTGAGGTTGATTGGCAAAAAGATGTTGTTTTACCATTTTCATTCAATTTATCACGCCAAGATTTTATCTACTGTGATATTTATGAAGAAATCGAGGCGGCAGTTCGTAAGTATGATGTTCCTCGTGATTTTGTGCACATTGAAATTACAGAAAGTATGTTTACCGATCCGGCAACTCAAGAAAAAATCCGTGAAACTGTTTCACTCTTACGTAAGACAGGCTATACCGTGTGGATGGATGATTTTGGTTCGGGCTATTCTTCCCTTAATTTTTTGAAAGATTTTTTTGTTGATGAACTCAAATTAGACCGAGATTTTCTGACCAATTTCTCACAACGAAGTCAAGATATTATAACTTCAGTAGTTGATATGGCCAAAAAATTAGGGATTCATGTTTTAGCCGAAGGGGTGGAAACCAAAGAACAATTTGATTTTTTGCGTAAAATTGGCTGTGAACAGGTGCAAGGTTATTATTTTGGTGCACCCATGCCTTGGGAAGAGTGCCTTGAAAATTGTCGGCGCCAAGGTTTGGTTATGTCTTCACGGATGCAAAATACCTACTTGAGTCAAATTGGGAAGGTAAACTTTGTAACAGATTCAGCCATTAGTTTAGTAGAAATGGACTTTCAAAAGCGCCAAGGTTATATTTTATATATTAATGACTACTATCGCGAAACTTTACAAGAAATTGGTGCCGATCAGATTCCACGGGTATTTTCATTTGATGACTTGAATTTTTCACCATTTTATTCATCATTGTTAAACAGTTTTTTACGCGCACAATATTCTGAAAAAGAAGAAGCTTTTACGGCAGTCCACGGGAAAAATCCAGTGCGCTTTATCGTCGAAAAAATTGGGCATAAGGAAGGTAAAGCTGCCTTTAAGCTAACTTTAATCTCAGTGATTAGTGCTCGTGATTCAGAAGAGCAAGTTTTGTTAAATAAAATTAATCAACATCTTTATCCACTTTATGGTAGTATGCGACTGTTTAATACGGTGACCAATCAATATAAAGAGATTGGGACAAGTAGTAGTGATAAGTCTTATAGCAAGATTAGGACATCGGTTGATGGTCAAAGAAGTTTGGCAATTAAGCTTTGGGCGGAAGAAAATGTATTCGTTGATGACCGACAACGATTTATTAACTTTATTGATTTTAATACTTTAGATGAGCGGATAAAAGGTCGCGCCTTTTTAACTGATATTTTTCGAGTTAAACAAAAGAATGGCGATTATCAAATGACGAAGTACAATATTATTACGATGAGTGATTTTAGCGAACATACTTACCTCTTTTATCGTGACGATATTGCGCCAGAATCACGGCTTCATTTTAAGGAAACTGAGGTTGAGTTGTCCAATATTGTCCATGATATTTGGAGTAGTGCCTGATAGAAAGCGACTTACGGATTTTTTGGAAAGATACCGAACGTCGTTTTCTCGGCGCCAGTCAGAGTTTCCTTGATTTCTATGGTTTGAAATCGGTCGCTGAGATTATCGGTAAGACTGATGAAGAATTACAGATGAATATTCTTAATGAACCATTTAGGATGGAAGAAGATAAAGTTTTGCGTGAGGGAAAGACTTCGACGGATGTCATTGGTACGACAACTGTCAAGGGCCAACTTTATGACATTCGGGCCAGTAAATTTCCAATTTATCATGAAGGGAAAATTATTGGCTTAGTAGGGTATTTTATTGATACCAGCAGTGGAAAAATAATGCTAAATTTGTAAATGAAAAAATGAAAATCATGAATGTCAATGGTTTGTTAGAAACGATTTTAAACTTTGAAACTAACCGAGTGGAAACAGGGCAAGATTACGCCTTGGCCAATATCAGTATCACTAATTACCAACGGCATTTAGCAACTTATAACAAACAGATTGATACTAACTTACTGCGGACAATTGCACAAAGGATTTCCGAGAAACTTTCCTTAGGGCAAGTTTTAGGGCACACCACTGGAGCAAATTTTGTTTTGATTTACCCATGTAAAGATATGGCTCAAGCAAATGAGGTTCTCAAAAAAATAGCTCAGGTTATTCAAGATATTCATGAAATTGATGGCACCCCATGTACCTTATTCACGGAAAGTAATGTGACTTTGAGTACAGATACTACTGGAGTGGCAGCTATGGTCAGCCACCTAAAAATTTAGAATCTTTTCAAAAGCTGTGGATTCCTAGCGAGGATGTCCGCAGCTTTTTTATTACAATACCTAAGTAAACGTTTTATTGATTTTTAGTAAGGAAAAAGTTACAATGAAACTATAATACAATAAAGGAGTGTGTTTTAAATGAACCTTACAGATACCTATTTATTGAATAACGGGGTCAAAATTCCTGTAGTAGGTTTTGGAACTTGGCAAACACCTGACGGTGATGTGGCTAAACATGCCGTAAAAACGGTCTTAAATGTGGGTTACCGCCATATTGATACTGCTGCAGCTTATGGTAATGAAGAAAGTGTGGGGCAAGCCATTAAGGAAAGTGGCGTTGACCGCCATGATATTTTCTTAACGAGTAAACTTTGGAATGCCGATCATGGATATGCAGAAACCAAAGCGGCTTTAGATTTGAGCTTGCAAAAGTTAGGCACGGATTACTTGGACCTTTACTTGATTCACTGGCCAAATCCACAAGCTTTCCGGAATGAATGGCAAGAGCGTAACGCAGATAGCTGGCGGGCGATGGAAGAAGCACTTAAAGAAGGTAAAGTGCGGGCAATTGGGATTTCCAACTTCCGTCGGCAACACATAGATGCTTTACTAAAAACGGCAACTGTAGTTCCAGCCGTTAACCAAAACTATCTTAACCCTAGTGACTTGCAAGAAGATGTCTTAGCCGCTAATGCTGAACATGGAATTTTGAATGAGGCTTACAGTCCACTAGGAACGGGACGTTTATTGCAAAATGAAACGGTCAAGCAAATTGCCGCTGCTCATGGGGTGAGTGTACCGCAAGTGCTTTTGCGTTGGTCATTGCAACACGGCTTCCTACCATTGCCTAAATCAACGCATGATGAATACATTAAGGCTAATGCTGAAATTTTCAATTTTGCCTTGAGTAACCAAGAATTACAACTTTTAGATGGTTTACGTGGCGTTGCCGGCTTAGCAACTAATCCAGACCAAGCTGAATTTTAAAAACCAAATTAAAACACTGTGAATTTTAGTAGGATTCACAGTGTTTTTGGTGTCTTAGTGATGAATTAGATATCTAACTTTCAACTTTGTCCAAATAATTGCTAGCAGGATTAGAAAGAAAAAACTAGCTATTGAACTTAGGTCCAAATAAGAAACCGCTAAAGCTTCATTAATAATCCTAAAATATTTTTTATAAATTATATCGTACGCTATCAATTAAGCTTTTTCAAGTTCAAAATAAAAACCCTCAAGTTTA
>NZ_BAMI01000093.1 GCF_000615765.1 Ligilactobacillus equi DSM 15833 = JCM 10991
GAAAAACTCTCCATAGGGGCATTATCTAAATAATTTCCCTTGCGGGACATATTTTGGATTAAACCCAATGAATCAATCTTTTCACGATAGTAGTCCAATTGATAGTGCCAACCTTGGTCAGAGTGAATAATGGGATTAACACCTTCAGGAAGTTTGTCTTCAAGTTGTTTTAACGTGTCCGAAATCAGCAGTTTATTTGGACTTTGGCTAATAGAAGCAGCTAAAACCTCTTTAGTAGCCTGGTCCAAGATGATTGACATATAGGCCCAAGTAGAATTGCCTAAACGTATCTGTGAAACGCCAGTATGAAGGACGGTGTAGGGAATAGTGGTATCAAATGTTTGATTCAGTAGATTTTGAGCCACTTTACCAATTGTACCTTTATAAGAAGAATAGTGGTCATTCTTACGGCGATTATACATCGCCGGTTGGACGCCTAATTCGCTCATTAAGCGACGTAAAGTCGCTTCAGCCATATGGTAACCCGCCTCTTTTAGGAGTGGCAGTATACGGCGGTAGCCGTATGTGTAATTTCCCATCCACTTGCCTTTTTCCGCTATTTCCTTGATTATTAGCTTGATGTCTGCGTACTTATCAATTTTGTTGGCAATGCGTTTACGTTCATCGTAGTAAGTTGCGCGCTTTAAGTCAACCATTCTCAGAAGCTCACCAATCCCATATCGTTTATTTTTGGGCAAGCTCTTCTGATCCACAATTACCGTCTTATCTTTGGCTTTGAGGGTCCGAACAGGGTCAGTGATTTTTTTAAGATATCACGCTCCATCTTAACTTGACGGAGTTCTTGTTTTGACGCCTCCATTTCGTCGCTTTCCTTCTTTAACATTTTACGGGTATTCTTCTTACTTGTCTTTGACACCTTACTTGGCCTACCTTTCTTCTTCGGTTTCAAGGCCTCCAGTCCGCCATCCTTAAATAACTTGAACCATATAGATACCTGGGAACACAAGAGATTATGGGTAGACGCAACAAATAGAGATCTGAATGCAACATATAATATCAGAGATTGGTCTTTGGATGTAAAAAAACACGCTGTATTGAAACAGCGTGCTAAATATCCGTTTTTAGATGAGAACAATCTTGTAGAAATTATCTAGAATAACTTTTTGGTACAGACCCACCTTCCAACCTTAATTGGTATGGTGACATGTTAGCAGCGGTACTGTCTGGGTTTGCTTAGTTGAAATAGTATTAGGATAAAGACACCCTAATATGTTACTGGAGAAGTCGGAATCTCGTAAGAGGTTCTAGAAACTTAGTATCTTTGATGTCGAGTAGGTCACTTAGTGTCTGAATAGCTTTTTTTGTGCTATAATGACAGAAAAAATGAAGGATGATTTGATGGATAAAGCAGCAATTCAAACAGCAATATTAAAAGGGACGCATTTTCGACGGGCTATTCGTGAATATCGGGCACAAGCTGTAAGCGAAGCTGATTTGAACTATATTTTGGAAGTAGGGCGCATGAGTCCTTCTTCGATTGGACTTTTAGATTGGCGCGTCCTGGTCTTTGAAAATGATGCCAAGTGGGATCAAGTGCGGCAACATGCCTGGGGTGCACAAAAGTCAATTGAGCATGCGGCTGACAAATTTATTGTCTTTGTGGCGCAAAAAGAAGTGCGTTATGACCAGCCTGCTATTCAAGAACTCTTTACTTCCCGAGGCTTCAATCAAGCTCAAATGGATAAGGCAACGGCACGCTATCGTAGTTTTCAATTGAATGATATGGAAATTCCTTATGATGATGCGCGTGGTTTCTTTGACTGGGCGGCCAAGCAAACCTATATCGCCATGGGGATGATGATGTCAGCGGCTTCTGCGATTGGGATTGATTCATGTGCGATTGAAGGCTTTAATCGAGCTGAAGTTAACCAAGTTTTAGTAGAACAAGGCTTGATTGATAGCGCCAAGGAAAGTGCTTGTCTGATGATGTCTTTAGGCTACCGCTTAAATGATCCCAAGCGTCCGCAAGAAAAATTAAGTATGGATGATTTTGTTAAATTTGTAAAATAGATAAAAAATACAGCCCGAGAAGAGCTGTATTTTTACTGATGTTCAATAGCCGCCAAATAATCATCATCAAGCCAAGCTGGCAGGTTATCGTCATTAACTGCCACCACGGTGGTACCGTCTTCTTGGAGGAGAGGAATGTCACCTTGGACGGCCCAGCTGGCAATGGTTTGAGGTGAGTATTTAAATTCTTTAGCAGCGGCGGCCACAGTGACAACTTTTCTTTGGTTAAAAAGGTTACTGAGTTTATTGATATTAGCTAGTCGCCGGTCTAGATTAACTTGGGCTTGATTGGCATCGGTGACTGGGACAACGGGACGTCCGTGGAGGTCTAAGAGGGGGATATCGCCATCCTTTGCCCATTTAGCAACTGTTTGGTAAGTGTAGTGAAAATAAGCTGCTGCTTGGGAGATGGATTGGTAACGCTCCTCGTTGAATCCCTGACGGAGGAGCATAATTCTTTGTTGGCGTTTTTCATTACTAGCTAGTGCCATATCGCTAAGAGCCATAAAATCACTTCCCGAATTGTAATCGTCAAATTTGCTTTTAATTATATCGCATTTATCATGCACAAGAAAAGATAAAATTAAATTTTCTTAAAATGAGACAAGACGTTGGCTATGAAAAAGCTTATAATAAAAAGGGTAAACTGAAATGATTGGTGGAAAGAAAAATGTCTGAGATTAAATTAATTGCTTCCGATATGGATATGACCTTCTTAAAAGCAGATGGTACCTATAATCACGAACGATTCACAAAACTTTTGGATCGGCTAGAACAAGAGGGCATTCATTTTGCAGTGGCCAGTGGACGCTCGTTGTGGATGGTAGAAGATATCTTTGGGGATTTAAGTTCACGTTTGGATTATGTGGTAGAAAATGGTGCTTATGTCCTTGCCCAAGGGAAAGTTGTGGCAGACCCTAAGTTGAACGCTCAAGAAATTGCCGATTTTGAAGCTTTCTTTGTAGATAAGCCGGAAGCTTTCTTATTGGCAGCAGGAGCTAAAGGCCTTTACTATCGCGGTAAAATTGCTAATTATCCTAGCTTAGAAACAATGCCTACTAAGTTGGTTGAATTATTTAAAAAAGGACAAAGTTTAGCAGACTTTAGTCAAATTCCAATTGATGAAGAAATTTTTAAAATGACGGCAATTGTGCCGGTGACATCCGTAGAGGCGATTTCAGCGGAATACAATAATCAGAGGACTTTGACATTAAAGGCGACGCCGAGTGGTTATGGTGCCATTGACTTTATCAAGGAGGGCTATCATAAAGCTTGGGGGTTAGAACAGTTGTTAAAGCACTATGGTTTAAGTCAAGACCAGCTTATGGTTTTTGGTGATGATGTCAACGACCTGGAAATGATGCGTTTCGCTGGTCAAGCTTATGCCATGAAAAATGCCAAGTCAGCAGTTAAAGCTGTTGCTAATCAGGTAATTGCTAGTAATGAAGCAGAAGGAGTATTGGCTACAATTGAAGCATATCTAGATAAAATATAAGAAGAATTTGAGGTGAATGCTGTGAGCTTTAAAAATTTCTTAAGTGTGGGAGGTTTCGCCTTTTTTGGCGGAATGGCGCGGTATGGCTTACATCAATATTTTGATCAAGGTGGGACCTTGGTAGCTAATCTCTTGGGATGTTTTCTATTAGCTCTTTTTACTTATGCAGTAATCGAAGCTGGTCACCTACGTCCTTGGCTAAATGTAGGCTTAGGAACCGGATTTGTCGGAGCCTTTACGACTTTTTCAACTTTTAGTAGTGAATTGGTAAAAATGTTACTAACCAGTCAGAAGCTAAGTGCAGTGTGCTATTTAAGTATGAATGCAGGTTTGGGTTTTTTAGCGGTTATGCTAGCGTATTTTTTAGTAAAGAAGGTTATGTAAGTGGATTATTTTTGGGTGGGACTAGGTGCAGGTCTGGGGGCGATGTTACGCTATAGTTTAACTCTTGGAATTAAAGCAAAGA
>NZ_BAMI01000092.1 GCF_000615765.1 Ligilactobacillus equi DSM 15833 = JCM 10991
CCCGATTCCATAAATGCTGTAACTAAAGAAATTTTAAAGTTAAGAGTATAACTTTGGTTAGTACGCTTACTTTTAAGTCCTTCAATTCCTTGATATTTGTATAATAGACACCATTGTTGGATGGTTCTATTATTAATTGAATACTTTTTAGAAATTTCATATATATCTTTTTCTTTAGCCTCTTTTAAAATAGATAGTTTTTGTGCTGAATTAAATTTTGGTTTTCTTGCCATAAAAAATACCCTCCAAGTATTTAGATGATTTTGTATATTTCATCTGTATACTTAGAGGGTATTATAGCCCGTCGTTCCTTGTTTTTAGGATTTTATTTTCTATTAACCCTAATGTTTTTTGGGGCAACGATTTTGGTACAAGTTGATCGTCTACTACAGCAAGGAAATTTTTGGGGTGTTTTGCTGATGTTTCTAGCAGTGCTGATTGTGATTTTCTTTTTATTGGTACCATTTTTAGTAAGTTTAATCTTAATTACTAATGGCTTGCGTTTAGCGCGACAAACGAGTTACTCCTTTGGTAATCTTTTGGCTTTGTTAGCAGGGATTTTACTTTTAGCAAACTTAGTTATTTGGCAAAGATTAGACCAATTATTTGCCAGTTGGGGTCTAATTTTTAGTCATATCTACCATATGTTGGATTTGGTGATTATTTATATTCTCTTTCTATTAACCATGTTTACCGTAACTAGTTGGTTAAATTTGTGGCACTTACCACAAACTAAAGAAGATTATTTAATTGTTCTCGGTGCTGGCTTGATTGACGGAAGAGTTTCGCCAGTTTTAGCTAAACGTATCGATAAAGCAGTCGCCTTATATCGTAAAGCTTCGGGTGCTAAATTGATTATGTCCGGAGGTCAAGGAGCCGATGAGTCTCGACCTGAAGCAATAGCTATGGCAGAATATGCCCAAGAATTGGGAGTACCTGTTACAGATATTTTATTGGAGTCAGCTTCGACTAATACTTGGGAAAATATTCGTTTTTCCCAACAATTAATTCCTAAAGGAGCTAAGGTTGGGTTAGTGACCAATAGTTTTCACGTTTTACGAGCGCTCTTATTTGCTAGAAAAGAAGGGCTAGCTTGTCGAGGATATGGGAGTCATAGTAAATTTTATTTCACCTTAAATGCTTTTATTCGGGAATTTGTGGGTTATTTAGTTTTAAAAAGGAAACTAGCTTTAGTAGTTTTAATTTTGTTAGAAACATTTTATGTTGTGATTCAAATTTTTAACCGCTAGGATTAAGGAATTTTCTAAGATTGAAGTTACTATTAAAATAGAGTAAAATTAGCTTGTTTACGAAATTGAAAGTAGGATATTGAGATTGAAAGAAGAGACACAAATTAAAACGGTAGCTCAGGAAGCGAGCGCTAAAGAAAAAATGTTGCGTGGCTCGGCTTGGATGACGATTGCTAGCATGTTATCGCGTCTTCTGGGAGCTTTATATATCATTCCTTGGTATCTGTGGATGGGAGATAATGCCTTAACGGCTAACGGTTTATACACTAAGGGTTATACGGTCTACAGTATTTTTATTATGTTATCAACTGTTGGTATTCCCTCAGCCGTAGCTAAACAAGTGGCCCACTATAATTCTTTAAATGAGTATGGTATAGGTCAACGTCTTTACCGGAGAATGGTGCTATTCATGGCAGGCTTAGGGGTGTTGATGGCGGCAATCATGTGGTTTATATCTCCAGCTTTGTCGGCGGGGGATGCTCGAATGATACCAGTTTTTCGCTCATTAGCAGTGACGATTTTAATTATTCCGGTTATGAGTTTGACGCGTGGCTTTTTCCAAGGGTATCAAGATATGAAACCTTCGGCCATTTCCCAATTAGTTGAGCAATTTGCGCGAATTATCTATCTTTTAGGTTCGACCTTCTTGATTATGAAGGTTTGGCACGGTGGTTTCCAAAATGCCGTGGTACATTCCACCTTTGCGGCTTTTGTTGGTGCGGTGTTTGCGATTTTAGTTTTAGCCTATTATCGCCTGAAGGACCGCACTTCTTTCCATAAGTTAGCCCAAAATAGTAATCATCAACTCGAGATTTCTGATAAGACTTTAATCAAGGATTTACTTTGGCAGGCAGTGCCGTTTATCTTTATTGGGATTGCGATTACACTTTACAGTTTAGTGGATCAGTATACTTTCCCATTTATTATGTATTTGAGTAGTCACTACTCCACAGCTGAAATCGACAATATGTATGCTTTATTTGCTGGTAATGCCAATAAAGTAGTTATGATTGTGGTTTCCTTGGCTTTGGCAATGGCTGAGACCTCGATACCTCTTTTGACGGAAGCTAATACTAAAGGGGATCAGGAAAGTGTCCAAAAGCAGGTCGTAGAAATTCTAGAACTATTTTTCTTTATCATGTTACCATCTGCTTTTGGGATGGCAGCGGTAGCTCAACCTTTATATAATGTCTTTTACGGATATGGGCCTTATGGAACAGCGATTTTAAAGATTGCAGCTTTTACAGCGGTTACCCAAGGTTTATTCATGTTACTGGCGAATATGTTACAAGGTTTAAACCAAAATCGCCTAGCTATTAAATATATGTTATATGGTCTAGTAGTTAAATTAATTTTACAAGTTCCATTGACAGCTTACTTAGAAGCCTTTGGACCGTTAATTGCCACGGCAATTGGTCTCCTATTTTCTTCGGTTTTATGTTACCGCTACATGAAGTATGAGTTGATTTTAGATTTATCTTTCCTACAAACACGGATTAATTGGATTTTATTTGCGTCTATGTTGATGTTTGCGGTAACGGCCACACTAACATGGGGGTTAAACCAAGTGATTTCCAGTGACAATCGGCTATTTTCTCTGGTTGAATTAGTTATATGTGCCGGTGTTGGGGCCTTGATTTACGTTTACATTATGCTGAAAACACGGATTGCCGACAGTGCTTTAGGCACTAAGGTAGGCAAGTTAAGACAAATTTTGAGGATTAAATAATGCGAATTGATAAATATCTAGCCCATGCTTTAAATGTGGGGCGGACGGATGTGAAAAAAATACTCAAAGCTAAAAGGGTCCAAGTGGATGGCCAAATTATCAAAGATGGCAAGTTCCAAGTTACGGAACAAACAGTGCGGGTTGATAATCGGGTCATAACCTATCAGGAAAATTTCTACTATCTGTTGCATAAACCGAAAGGAGTGGTGACGGCTACTAAGGATGCCAGTCAAAGAACTGTTATGGACTTATTTTCAGTAGCAGACTATCGAGCTGATCTTTATCCGGTGGGACGCTAGATAAGGATACTACCGGGCTTTTATTGATTACCAATGACGGCCCACTAGGTCATAAGTTGCTGTCGCCTAAAAAGCACGTGGCGAAGACTTACTTGGCTATGGTGGCTGGTGAATTGACGTTATCGGGTCTAGAGCGGCTTCGGACCGGCTTGGAGCTTAAAAACGGTGAACAAACGCAACCAGCCCAAGTGCAAGTGCGAGAACAAGATCCTAAGAATGAAGCTAGTTTAGTGGAAATTACCATTCATGAGGGCAAGTACCATCAGGTTAAGCGGATGTTTGCAGCTATTTCTTGCCGGGTGGTAGAACTAAAACGTTTAACAATGGGAAGTTTAAGTCTACCAGCCGATTTGCCCCCTGGCGCTTATCGACCTTTAACGGACTTGGAATTAGCACAGTTAAAAGGTTAAAAAAACGAGTTTCCTTTTTCATATGAGGGAGGAAACTCGGTTTTTTAGTTAGCGAAGCGACGCATAATGGTAGGGATGGTCTGACAAATTATAGAAGGTAAGGTGACATAGTTATCTTGACTGAGTTCTCGAGCCACATAAGAATGGAAATAGACAGCTGCGTCAATGACTGCGATGGAATCTTGATTATGAAACTGAGCTAAGAAAGCCGCTAAAATTCCAGTTAATGTATCTCCCATCCCACCAGTAGCCATATAAGGCCCTCCGATACTTAATTGGTGGATTTGATTATTTGGGTGGTAAATTTCGGTTTGAAATTTTTTT
>NZ_BAMI01000091.1 GCF_000615765.1 Ligilactobacillus equi DSM 15833 = JCM 10991
TTTATGACTAACCTTTGTTGAACTGGCATTCGTAACAATATTAGAAGTTAGATTAAAAATGTAAAATTAATACTTTGCTTTTATACATATTTTCCTACGTACGAAAACACATATCTTTATATGCTATTTTATATTTATCATCATACATATCATTATACTTATATTTACCTTAATAACAATGGCGTGATACATCAACATTTATCACATACTGAAAAGATACATATATTTATACGTAATATATTAAATATGATTATATGTACAAATGCACGTAACCTCTTATTTATTTTGATATGTGCCTATTACAGACTTTCGTAAATACGTATCAGAAAAACTAATTGTAATAACTGAGCAAGTCACAATGTTTAAATTAATTAAAATGTAATGTTGGATCCTCTATATTTATACGTATTTTATTACGTATAAATATACATAATTTTATACGTATCTTTATATTTGTGATTATACGTACTAATTATTGCATTTAATATTTCCTCCTCAACATTTCTATTTGATTTTTGCGATTAACTTGAACCATCAATTTATTATACGTAAATTCATACATGCTTTTATATGTAGTTTTATATTTGTCATCATACATATTATTATATGTACATTTATATTTATCTTAATGAAAATAGCTTGATATAATAGTATTTATCACATGCCAAAAAGATACATATATTTATACGTATACGCATTATGTTAAGTGTAATCGTATGTATAAATGTATGTATCTTCTCACTTACTTTTGTATGAGGTTATGGTAGAATCCTTGCTGAACTGGAGTTTGTAATCGCACATCGTAAGAAACAATTGGATGTTGTTTCCCCTTTATCGTTCGATACTCCTGTCTTAAGGAATCTTTTACGACTTCGCATTCGCCAAGATATAAGAAATCCTTCCCTTCGGCATCTGATTCCTTCACAAACAAGTAATAACGATTGCTTGGCGCTCCGTCAGATACACCTGCAAACATCTTGTTAGTCTCCCCTTTACCCAAAGTTCGATTATTTTTAGTATAGCAATGCATGACTGTATTTGACAAAAATTCATCCTCATACTTAATTGTTTCAGAAATATCTTCATTTTTGTGGTAAGTCACAAAGATAGGGCAGGTTTGGTTTTCAAGATAGTAACCCCCGATGTTTTGGCCAGAAATTTGCCGTTCCCAATTTAAGAGGCGACAAACATCAGTACGTTTATAACGTTTATTCACTGTCAACTTAACTTCTGGCTGATAGTTCTTTGCCTGGAGAATGCCTGCCTGAATAGCGTCAAAAGCCAACTTCCAGAATCCAGAATCTGATTTTAAAGCCTGGCGAAGTGTTGGTGTCAACTGATAATCTCCTGCTACTAGCTCCACAAATGGTTCATTTCCATAGCGGTACCTTTGGGTCTTGGTTAAATCTTTAATTGTCATTGGTGTGTAAAAATCAAGGTTTAAAACCCGTTCCACCGAACTTAATGTGGCCTCATCAGCTAAATATCCCTGCTTTTGAAGTTGCTCCGCAAAATCTTTCTTAGCAACTTTTTTATGGGATAGCAACTTCTTCAATAAAAGTAATTCCTGCGCTCTTTTCCCATTACTTAACTCCTGAGTTAAAAAGTCGAGTACCTTATTTTCATATTCGCCAAGTTTAACGCCTTCTTCTTTGACAATTTTCTGTAAGAAATCATTATAATTTCCCCGCTTAGAGAGACTGTCAAGTAAAGCTTGCGGTTCAACCATGTTATTTTTTATGAAATCCGTCATCAAAGGTATTCTACCTAAGCGACGCTTGAGTTCATGAAAATCGTCAATAATTTCTTGCTTAAATGGATTACGCTGTTTTTCCAGCTGCTTGAAAATTAAATCTTTGGCAACCTGCGTAAAGTTAATTGTTGAAATACCTTGAGTCGGCTCTAAATTGACCTTCTCGCGCACGCCATCCTTAGTACGGGAATTATCCCCCGTTAAAGCTACCGGTATTAAATAATTATTCTTGTAGTTTCCAATGAAGTCAATTACCGTTAAGTAGTCTTTACCCTTTGCCTTACGCAAACCACGTCCTAATTGTTGGACAAACACAATGGCCGATTGTGTCTGCCGCATCATAATAACTTGATTGATGAAAGGAATATCAATCCCTTCGTTAAAAATATCGACCGTCACCAGATAAGCTAGTTCTCCCCGCTCAAGTTTCGCAATTGCTGCTAATCGTGCTTCTTGACTATCAGCTCCCGTTAAACTTTGTGCCGGATAACCTTTTTGAGTCAAAAGCTCAGCAATTTTTTGCGCTTCTTCCTTACGACTCACAAAAACTAAACCATAAAGTTTTTCCCCGGCATGACCGTAGTAGCGACTTTGTTCCAAAACATAATCTACCCGCTCTTCGCTAACTAAATGCGCTAGTGGCGTTTGATCATCGACTATCTCACCTTGATACTCATAATCCTTGAGCCCTACATAATGAAAGGGTGCCAACATATCTTCATTCAAGGCGTCTTGGAGACGAATTTCATAGGCCACATTATAGTCAAAAAGTTCGTAAATATTCTCATCATCACTTCTTTCTGGAGTCGCCGTCATTCCTAAAAGAAAGTGTGGTTGAAAATATGCCAAAACCTTTTGGTAAGATTGTGCACCCGCTCGGTGCGCTTCATCGACTAAAATATAATCAAACTCTTCACGGGTAAACTGACGAAGATTAGCCTCTTTAGAAATGGTTTGAATCGTCGCAAATAAGTAACGCGCGTGATTTTGCTTATGATTTCCTGACCAAATACCAAAATTATCCCGGCTTCCACCAATCACTTGGTGAAAACTTTCTAAGGCTTTTTGTAAAATTTGTTCGCGGTGTACGATGAATAAGAAACGCTTAGGCTTATAAGCGGCCACATCAAAGGCCCCCAAATAAGTTTTCCCCGTCCCCGTTGCAGAAATCACTAAGGCCTTGTGTTTCATCGCTAACCGTGATTTTTGTAACTGATGTAGGGCTTCTGCTTGCATTTGATTAGGACGAATCGTCGCATACTTTTCAGCTTCGACGTTTTCCGCTACCAAATCCCCTATTTGCGCAATTTTTGCCCGTTTGGTGTCCCTAAATGGACTAACCCAAGTGCGTCGGTATTCAGCGATCCATTCTGCTGTAAGTGGCGTCGCTTTTTCCCAATCAGTTTCAATTTGTTGGGCTAAATCTGCCGTTAACTGACCATTTTCATGAGAAGTAACCCGTAAATTCCATTCTTTATTAATTGTCAGGCTCTTTCCGTCAAATTAGAGCTCCCAATCATTGCAACTTGGTAATCTCCATGATCAAAAAGATAGCCTTTCGCATGAAAACCACCTTGTTTAGGTGGCTGATAGATGCGCACTTCCACATTCGGTAACTTGGCTAATTCAGTAAAAACTTTAGGGTGATTAAAATTTTGGTAGGTGGAAGTTAAAATTCGCCCCTGTATCCCTTGGTGCGCCAAATCTTGCAACCAAACTTTTAAATCTAGCAAGGCTCCTTCTGTTACAAACGCTACTGCAAAGGTAAAACTTTGACAGCTCTGCAACTCATATTTAAGTTGATCGTGCATGTTTTCCTGGCGTTCATTCGCAATCAAACGAGCTGCATAGGTCGCACTATCTTGGTATTTTTCCTTATCCAAAAAGGAATTTAAAACGGCTGCTTTCATTTCATTAATTTTATTCATCAAACTTAACCTCAGTTAAATCCATTTGACTCAAAGCTTGCGCAGCTGGAATATCTGCTTCCGCCCAATTTAAGGTCAACAATTCTTCTGGTTTAGCCCAATAAATTTCACTATGTGCAATCAAATCAAAATTCTTAGTCAAAAGTTTAGCCAGATAAACTGTTAGATGAATGGTTCCAAAATCATAGGCATGTACACCCGTTGCCACCTTAGCGCCAACTTGAATTTGATCATTAAATTCTTCTTCTAATTCACGAATCAGAGCTTGCTTTTCATCTTCACCAGCTTCAATCTTTCCACCAGGAAATTCCCAAAGGTCACCTAAAATTCGGTCACTACTACGTTTAGTAATTAAGATTTTGCCATCCTCAATTAAAGCTGCTCCGACAACATAAATATCCTTCATAAATCCACTTCCTTAACTTTAATATCTTCAGAATAGCAGCTTTTAGGAATATTGTTAAGATCTGAAACTAAATAACTATTTCTTCATCTTCTTTTTGATAAGTTATTACTTCGTTTCTTTAAAGTAACTTCAAATATCAAAGCCTATTATTTAAGCTATAATTTTAC
>NZ_BAMI01000090.1 GCF_000615765.1 Ligilactobacillus equi DSM 15833 = JCM 10991
CTGAGGATTCACTTGGACCCGACGTTGTAGTTTCTGATGGGACTGACTCTGCTGAAGTCTCACTTGGTACTTCTCCTGAGGATTCACTTGGTGACGACGTTGGGGATTGTGAAGGTACTGATTCGATTGAGCTCGCACTTGGGTTAGTATCGGATTCTGATTCTTCACTTGACGCTATTCCAGTAATAACTACCGGATAGGCCTGTTCTACCGTCCGTTTCATCCCATTAATCACGACCTCTGCCTTGACTTTCACCGTATAACTCCCCGGAGTATTTACATCAAGATTTTCCACCGTAAAGTTTGCATTCGTATATGTCTTACCATTAGCATCGTTAACACGCGCCTTAATCTCCTTAATTAAGTCACTTGGTTGCGTCAGTTTCCTTACCTCGAACTGAGGTGTTTTTCCTCGCAACCCGTCCTGGATAAATAATGTATTATCTGCCATCAAGTGTCCGTCTACCACCGTAAACGATGAAACTTTTTCGGGAATCACTACCTGATCATCAAGTTTAGTTACTAAACGTGACGCCCCTTCCTTGTGACTAACCTTAACTTGATAATATTCTTGCACAGGGATTTCAATACTACTTGCTACTAAATCCTCATTTCCTTTGAAACTCCGTTGGTAGAGTAACTTGCCATTATCATCAAAAACTTCTACTGTCACATAGTCGTTCATCCCGTAAAATGGTTGTGGCTTCCCAGGCAAGGTTTGAAGCACTAATTTATCGCTACCCTCATTTTTGTTTATTGTAGCAAAGGTTTGGTTCCCATAACCTTTTAAAGTAATCTCTTCAACATCTGGTTGTGCTTGAGTAATCAACGCTTGATTTAATTGCTTAATCGCTGGATTCTCAATCCTATCCACTAAACTTTGCGCTGCTTCTAACTGCGCTTGCGTCAAGCTAGGTTTAACCGTAGTATGACTGCTGTCCGTGTAAAGCGCCTCAACTTCCGGTAACAGTGTCGTCGTTACTGCCGTTTGTAACTGGTTAGGCATTCCTGACTTGATTGTGATATAAGGGTCCGCTACTTGAAGAGCGTTATCCAAGACTTTTAGTGTATAGCCACCAACTGGCACTTGGGATAAATCTACGCTACCTTGGTTCGCAATCAAATCATCCCCATTGATTGTTCTAACTACCCTATCACCATCCATTATGGCTAGTTGCTTACCTGCTAAGACTTGATAGTTTGCCAAGCTTATCGTCGTATCAGCCTTTAGATCCAACTTGCTAAATCCGCCGTGGTTATTAAGGAAGTCTTATTTTTCAACTGCTTATCTGTCCATCCTAAAGCATCCATGGCCTGAGGCAAATCATTTTCGCCCACTACTTGGTATAGCATAACCGCCACAGCTTTATTACTTTGAAGGGCATTTAATCTGGTACTGCTGTCCAGTTTTACTCCCAAATTATCAAAGTAATCTACTAAATTAATTCCATATTGATTTAAGAATAATTCTACCCAGTCCTTACCTAAATCGTTGGCCGGCTTACCTTGAGCTACTAGCTCTTGGTGATATTGATTAAAGGCCCGAAAATCCTGGCCCCCATTATCATGGTAATCAGCCAAATTCATTAACATTAACAATCTCGTGCTGTATTCTGCTCCCTGGTAGCCTTTACCATTTTCAACTGCGTTGACCATTCTTTCTACCGCTCGTTCACGGTTACGCCCATAAATCCAGGCACTCTTGGTAAATTCTTCATTTGTTGGGTAAATATATTTAGCTTGATAGAGCGTCCCATACACATTATTGAAAATTTCCACAATCGGCATAGTTGCAGACGGAATTTCAAAACCATGGGCAATCTCATGGAGCGTTAACCAGCCAATATTTAAGTATGGTCCGATACTTGTTCCATTACTCCCAATCCAGCGTGAGCTATCGTAATACGCAGCTCCCACACCATTAATATCTGCTGCGGCAAAATATCTCGGAATTTGCAACACACCATTTTCATTTGCTCGTAAATTAGTCAACGAATAGTATTCTTTAAATATTTGGTCATATTGACTCAGTAAATTTCCCAAATTCTTTTGCGAAATTAAGTTTAAATCCTTATATGGTGCTTGAATTTGTATGTTATTCCCTACAATTAAAGCATATGGTACTTTGAACTTATCCCATTGTTTTTCAACCTGCTTTTGATCCGTTTCAGATGTGAAAACTGGCAACTCATCTACCCGCCCAGAAACAACTTCATACTCAACTTGGAAATCGCCTGTTGTTGGACTTTTAATATAGGCTACAGAATCTGCCAAAGCTGTAACTTCGAGCCAGTCACCATCGAGAGTCACTGCTTTGTTCACCATTTTTTGTGTGTCAGAATCAATTAATTGCACTGCCAAATTTTTAGCTTCTGTTTCTTTAGCGCTCGTGACCCGAACACGAATAGTTGCCCCTTCTTTTAAAGTAATTCCTAGAGCTTGTCGGTCCATATTGCGTCCCATTGGTCGTCCTTCTTGGTCCGTTATAGTTGACGCTGGTACACTAAAAATTGCCACTTGCTTGCCTTGACCAGGTAAAATTGCCCCAGGAAGGTTTTGGAACGTTTCTTCCACCTTTGCAATTTCTGCTAGTAACTCCGTCCGATTAGCTTCAGACAGGTACGGATCTTGTTCAATTCCCTGACGTATTACAGCCACATCGCTTAAATCTTTTTGGGGAGCCAAAGTTATTTTTTGCGAATCAGCATAAAACTTGGCTACCTCTTTCTTTAATTCTACGTAGTCAGTAATATTTTCCAAGCCATCTTCATGAATGCGGTAGGAATATGTTTTAGCATTTTTAAGAGCTGTACCCAGTAATTCAGCTTGTTCTGCACTAATTCGACTTGGTTCTGCATGATAGATACTTAAAACATCTCCTGGTTGATATTCCTCGTAAAAATCAGTTGAGCTACTACTATCAGTCCCAGTAAAACTTTTCTGGTAGATAGTTTTATCTTCTCGACTTACCGTAATCTGCGCATATAAATCAGTACCATAAACCTGGTGCGGTTGACGAGGATATTTTTGCACCCCAATTACTGGTTCAATGACTGGTGCGGTAAAAGAAACTGCGCCAAACTTCTGATCCCCATAACCTTTCAGCTCCCAACTGGTGATTTCCGTATCAGGGATAACGACTCCCGCTGTTGGCACAGATTGAGGTAAACTACTAGCATCCTTAAATTCTAACGTTGGTTGAACCGGTGCGGGATTTTCTTCTTCCTCAAACATTCCTTCCGGCTCTGCACTAAGTCCTTCCTCACTTGGCGTAGGCGACTCTTCACTAGCTTGGAGTTGGCCATTAGTCACGGAATCCGTCACATCAGCTTGTACTTGACTAGCATTTGATATAAAAAACAATGTACTCAAGGCTACTGAAACTACCCCAATCCCTAATTTCCGAATACCATAACGTACTTTACGATCAGCATTTTTTTTCATTAATTCGTGTTTGTTATTTTTAGCAAACATTCACTTTACCCCTATTTATTTTTTTCTTAATTATACCTAATTTTGCTTGTCAATGATATTTAATTTTTATAATTGTCTGAAACTTTCAATTTATCATGTGCTAGCCCGCACAATCATATGTAACTTTATACTTATTATAATACATATCATCATACGTGTATTCATACTTATTCGTATACATATAATAACAAGTATAATCATACGTATAAAAACACGCATCTTCTTGTTTATCTTTATCTAAAATCATGACAGTGGTCTGCAAACGCATAGCGTAAGAAACAATCAAGTGATAATATATCCATTTAAATCTAAAAAATTTTACTACTTATCAAAAAAGAGAGATTAAACTTAATTAACCTCTCTCGTAAATCTCAGATTTTAAATCTTAATCTTCGCGTTTTTTACCCATACCCATGAATGATAATACTCCGGCAGCAGCTAAGGCTACTAAACCTAAAGCACTTCCATCAGCGTGGGTTTCACCTGTTTGTGGCAATTCTTTGCTTGCATTTACTGCTACTTTGACCTTTTCTTCAGGTTGAACTACTGGCTTGTTAGCTACGTTAATGACTACCTTGTCTGAAGTGCCAGCCTTCTTAGTGGTTGGTTCATTTTCATGAACTACAGCCGTAGTATCAGTAGAACTTGTTGGCGTTTCAACTTCTGAGTCTGTCCCTGGGATAATGTTTTGAGAACCATCTTGACCAGATTCTGTAACTTCATCAGTTCCTGTTTGTTTTTCACCGTCAGTTGAACCAGTTGTATCCTTCACTGGTGTCTTAGCTGGCGCATTTGGTTCAGGTTGATCCGTTTCTGATGGAGTTACACCTCCAGTAACTGTTTCAGTTACCAAATCAGTACCCGGAATAGTGTCTTGAGAACCATCTGGGTAGGTAATTGTTGCTGTACCATCATTATCTACTTCTACCTTTGTTCCATCTGGGAAGTTATTAACTTCGGTTACCTTACCAGTTACTTCTTCTTTTTCACCATCGGTCAAGGACGTTGTGTCATGCACTGGTGTCTTTTCTGGGACGTTTGGTGTAACTACATCCGCTATTGATAAACTTGGTAAGTCGTAACTTGGGGCGTCTCCTGGTACCAATTGTTCAATAACGTGAACCTTCATAGGTACTTCTTCCTTAG
>NZ_BAMI01000089.1 GCF_000615765.1 Ligilactobacillus equi DSM 15833 = JCM 10991
GTAAAAGCCGGTGATAATCTTTATGAAATTGCCCGAGCACACAATACAACTATTGCTGCTTTGAAATCTATGAATAATTTATCTTCTAACACTATCTATGTGAACCAAACTTTGAAGGTTTCAAGTGTAGGTTCTAAGAACACAAGCAGTGTCGCCAGCAGTAAGACCAGTGGTTACACTGTAAAGGCTAATGATTCATTGTGGCGGATTGCGGCCAATCATGGCATAACTGTAGGTCAATTGAAGAGCTTAAATAACTTATCTTCAGACTTGATTTATGTGGGACAAACTTTAAGATTGAGATAGTATTGCAATTGCTGGTTAGCTCTGCTAAAATAAGCTTAATACTAGTAAGCGCAGATAAGGATTAGTAGCAAGGTGATGCTTTTAGAGAGTTCATGGGCGGTGGAAATGAACAGCAGTGACTTGTGAACTCGCCTTGGAGTTTTTTACTGAAATTAGTAGGTAAAAACGGTACTTCCCGTTACGAAGCAAAGTGTCGGCTTTGTGCCGGAAAATAGGTGGTACCGCGAAAAATTCGTCCTATGTAGGCCCAAAGTGGGGGCTACATAGGACGTTTTTTGCTTATCTGAGCTTGCCAGGAATAAAATTGGAGGATTTAAACGATGGCATACGATCACAAACAAGTCGAAAAAAAATGGCAACGTTTCTGGGAAGAAAATAAAACTTTCAAGACCGTTGAAGACAAAAATAAGCCTAAATACTACGCTTTAGATATGTTCCCTTACCCATCTGGTCAAGGTTTACACGTGGGGCACCCTGAAGGTTACACCGCAACCGATATTATTTCCCGTATGAAGCGCATGCAAGGCTACAATGTTTTACATCCTATGGGTTGGGATGCTTTTGGTTTGCCTGCGGAACAATATGCTTTAAACACTGGTAACTCACCACGAGAATTTACCAAGAAAAACATCAACAACTTCCGACGTCAAATCAAGTCGCTTGGTTTGTCTTACGACTGGGACCGCGAAATTGCCACCACTAACCCTAAGTACTACAAGTGGACGCAATGGATTTTCGAACAATTGTATAAGCGTGGTTTAGCTTATGAAGCTGAAATTCCAGTGAACTGGAGTCCTGATTTGGGAACGGTCGTGGCTAACGAAGAAGTTATCGATGGCAAGACGGAACGTGGGGGATTTCCAGTTATTCGTAAGCCTATGCGCCAATGGGTCTTAAAGATTACGGCTTACGCTGATCGTTTAATCGATGACTTAGATGATTTGGACTGGCCGGAAGCCATCAAGGAACAACAACGTAACTGGATTGGCCGTTCCATCGGGGCTAGTGTCAATTTTGGTATTGATGGGCATGACCGAAAGATTGAAGTCTTCACGACACGCCAGATACGTTATTTGGGGCTTCCTTTGTGGTCTTAGCACCTGAACACGATTTAGTGGCTCAAATTACCACGCCGGAACAAAAAGCGGCCGTGGATGCTTATATTGAAGCAGCTTCCCACAAATCAGATCTCGAAAGAACGGACTTAGCCAAGGTTAAAACTGGAACTTTCACCGGAGCTTACGCCGTTAACCCTGTTAACGGGGAAAAATTACCAATCTGGATTGCGGACTACGTTTTAGCTTCTTACGGAACAGGGGCCATCATGGCAGTGCCTGCGCATGACCAACGTGACTACGAATTTGCCAAGACTTTTGACTTGGACATTAAACCAGTTATTGAAGGTGGCGACATCGCAGCTGAAGCCTACGTGGGTGAAGGTAACTACATCAATTCTGACTTTTTAAACGGTTTAACTAACAAACAAGAAGCTATCGACAAGATGGTTGCTTGGTTGGAAGAAAAAGAAGTGGGCCAAAAGAAAGTTAACTATCGTTTACGAGACTGGACATTCTCACGGCAACGTTACTGGGGTGAACCAATTCCTGTCATCCACTGGGAAGATGGCGAAACAACCTTAGTACCTGAAGAAGAATTGCCATTACGTTTACCTGCTACTAATGACATCAAACCATCTGGGACTGGTGAAAGTCCATTAGCTAACCTTGAAGATTGGGTCAATGTTGTAGATGAAAATGGTCGTAAAGGTAAGCGAGAAACTAATACCATGCCACAATGGGCAGGTTCATCTTGGTATTTCTTGCGTTATATTGACCCACACAATAACGACACGATTGCCGACCCTGAATTATTGAAGGAATGGTTGCCAGTTGACCTTTACATTGGGGGGCTGAACACGCCGTCTTACACCTCTTGTATGCACGTTTCTGGCACAAGTTCTTGTACGATTTAGGTGTGGTCCCAACTAAGGAACCATTCCAAAAGTTAGTTAACCAAGGGATGATTTTAGGCGAAAATCACGAAAAGATGTCTAAATCTAAGGGGAACGTGGTTAACCCTGATGATATTGTGGAACAATATGGGGCCGATACTCTTCGCGTTTACGAAATGTTCATGGGACCAATCGACGCTTCTATTCCTTGGAGTGAAGATGGTCTTGGCGGGGCCCACAAGTTTGTGAACCGCGTCTGGAACTTAGTGGTGGATGAAAGCGGTAAGTTACGTGACAGGATTACCACACTTAACGATGGTAAATTGGACAAACTTTACCACCAAACTGTGAAGAAGGTTACCGAAGACTTAGAAGCTTTACACTTTAACACAGCTATTTCACAAATGATGGTCTTTGTTAACGAATGTTATAAAACAGATTCCTTACCGTTGGAATACATGGAAGGCTTCGTGAAATTAATTGCCCCAATTGCGCCTCACATGGCTGAAGAATTATGGCAAATTTTGGGACACAAGGACACGATTACTTACATGGCTTGGCCTGATTATGATGAAAGTAAGTTGGTCGAAGATACAGTTGAGGTAGTGGTTCAAGTAAATGGTAAGTTACGCCAAAAACTTTCCGTTGCAGCCGATATTAGTAAGGATGATTTAGAAAAATTAGCTCTAGCTGATGAAAAAGTCCAAAATGTGACTGCTGATAAGACAATCCGCAAGGTTATTGTTGTTCCAGGTAAGTTAGTAAATATTGTAGCTAATTAGTTAAAAACACGTTTTCGTTCGGTTTTTACCGTTTGAAAACGTGTTTTTTGATATAAAAAATGTTTTTTTACAAAAATAATTGAATGTTCCAAATAAGTTAGATAAAATGTAAATACTGGAAGAGAGATTTTCAGCAAAGATAAATTTTACAGAGGAGAGAATTTTGGAAGATAAAAATAAGTTGGCGCGTGCCTTAACGCATCGCCACGTACAAATGATTGCCATTGGTGGTGCTATTGGGACTGGATTATTTTTAGGGTCTGGTTCTGCCATCCAAAAGGCTGGTCCGGCCTTGATTTTGGCTTACCTGGTTGCCGGAATTTTTATGTTTTTTATGATGCGAGCCATCGGGGAATTGATTTTATCTGACTTATCTAAAACGTCATTTATTGAGTTTGTCCGTCATTACATGGGGGAAAAGACCGAATTTATCATTGGTTGGACTTATTGGTTATGTTGGGTGAGCTTAGCTATGGCTGATTTGACAGCAAGTGGAATTTATGTTCGCTACTGGTTTCCGCAGATTCCACAATGGTTAACAGCTTTAATTATTATTGTTGTCTTGTTGATTTTTAACTTATTAAGTGTTGGTTTGTTTGGTGAATTAGAAACGTGGTTTTCTAGCATCAAGGTTTTTGCAATCTTAGCTTTAATCGTTACGGGGTTATTCTTGCTATTCACTAATGCCCACGTCGGAGGCCACCATGTAACGGTGATGAACTTATTTAATCATGGTGGTTTCTTCCCACATGGTTTCAATGGTTTATTGGCAGCCTTTCCTATGGTAATTTTTGCCTTCACAGGAATTGAAATGGTCGGGTTAACAGCAGGGGAAACCGCCAATCCAAAGGTCGATTTACCCAAAGCCATCAATAGTTTACCGATTCGGATTGGACTCTTTTACATTGGGGCAATTTTTGTTTTAATGTGTATCTATCCATGGAATGATATTGTCACGGATTCAAGTCCTTTTGTGCAAGTTTTTGAAGGGATTGGAATTAACTTTGCAGCAGCGGTGATTAATATCGTGGTATTAACGGCTGCGTTATCTGCTTGCAATAGTGCGATTTTCTCAACTAGCCGGACTTTATTCGTAATGGCTAAGAGTCAACAAGCTCCGAAAGCTTTAGGTAAGACAAATAACCGTAGTGTACCAGTTAATTCCTTGTTATTTTCATCAGCGGTGCTTTTTATTATTGTAATTTTAAATTATATTTTACCGGCCACGGTTTTTGAAATTATTTCCGGGGTAGCGACTGTTAGTTTTGTTTTCGTGTGGATTGTTTTGGTATATTGCCACTACAAATACCGCCGGGAAAATCTTGGTAAGGTTAGTTACTTTGCGATGCCACTATTTCCTTGGGCTAACTGGTTAACAATAATCTTTTTTGTTGCGGTAATTGTACTTTTAGCTTTTAGCAAGAGTACTTTAATTTCCTTACTTTTCTCGGTGGTATGGTTTGCAATGTTAGCCGTTTTCTTCCGTTTACGAAAAGCTAAATAGTAAGATATGAAAGGATTGGTTTAACCAATCCTTTTTAGTTAGCTATATGCTAAAATTAAGATGAACATTCTAAGTTAAACATGGAGTGAAAAATGAATATTCCAGGAATTTTGTTAATTTTAACCTTGTTGAGTTTTTTGGCCTTTATATTTGTTTGGTGGCATGAACGT
>NZ_BAMI01000088.1 GCF_000615765.1 Ligilactobacillus equi DSM 15833 = JCM 10991
ATAAGGAACTATGCTCAAAAAAGTAAACTGTATTGAGCTTCTTCTTAATCCAATTATTATTTTCTGCGGTCGTTTGGGTTCCAGCGTGGAAGTAAACTATTCGGTGGTTTAAAGCAATCAAAAGACAAATCTTATCCCAATTGTTGCCCGCTTTTTCTTTAACCATCGCTGCTAAACGATCAATATCTGCCAAACCAAATTTAGGTAAACTTGCTTGATTTTCTTGTACTAAAATTTCTGACATTTCCATTTATAATATCACCTCGCATCTATTATACCAAGAAAACGTTTTCTTGAAAAAATTAGCCATAAAAAGCACAACCATCCTTGGTTACGCCTTTTATAGTTAATTAGTAAACTTAACGGCCGTGCCGTAAGCCACAACGGTCATCATTTCTGCTGCAATCGAACCGGAGTCAAAACGCATCATAACAACCGCATCTGCCCCCATCTTTTGGGCTTCATTCTTAAGTTTTTGGATAGCATCTCGCGTGAAGTTTCTAACATCTTGGTATAACCGCGCACTTCACCACCAACAATACTTTTAAGTCCCGCACCAATATCTGAAAAGGCATTGCGACTTTGAGTAGTGACTCCAAAACATTCACCTAAGATTTCGTAATTGCGACCTGGGATGTGTTCTGTCGTTGTAACTAACATAACTAAATTCCTCCTTTAGTCATCTAACTTGCCAGTCGAATTTAATAAAATTGACTCTGACAATAAGACATCATTATAAATTTTGTAAACATAATTTTCCATGTGCTCCATTTGGGAAATTTCATCGAGGTAATCACGTTCTACCACAAAAGCATAGCGTAAGGCCCGCATCTGCAATTCCGTTTCTGCTGGCGTTAATTCCGGATAACGAGCAGAAATCAGCCAAACCTTCCAGAAATCCTTGAGAGTGTTGAGGTTAACTTGATCTCGCAAGTCATACAATACGCTAACCTTAACTTTGGTCGGTAAATACATCGATTCTACCGCCTTAATGGCTTTGGCCACCATGGCTTGCCGGATTCGGTCAGATTCCACTAACTCTTCTTTTTGCGATAAACCATGAGGTAATAGAAACTTAAAGGCCACTGTCGGAACAATCATGGACAGTAAAACCAAAACTGATTCAGACAACACTAACATGCTAAAAGCACTTCTACCAATATCATCGGCATGAACCATAAAGACCAGAGCTAAGGTTACCGCACCGTGCACTCCACCTAAACTAAAAAGTAAGCTGTCTCGACGGCTACGTCGCATAAAACGCATATAGAGATAACGTGCCAGTAAGCCCATTACGTACATAACCACTCCGGCAACAATCCAGAAGAATGGATGGCGAGTATCAAGATGATAGCCAAAGTCTTCGCGGAAAATCCGCACTAACATAATTCCTAAAATCACAAAGACCATATCATTGAGAATTTCACGCATCAATCTGCTAGTTGCAACCCGTTATGGAATTGGCGGGGGTTAACAAAGCGACTTCTCTGACCTTCATTATTTTGTAATAAACCGGCACAAACCACGGCAATCACACCCGAAACATGGAGTTCTTCTGCCAAAAAGTAAACAATAAATGGCGTCATAATGAAAATCAAATTCTGCGCTGAAGTAGAATCCATATTGGTCCGTGAAAGTCCTTGCCGGAAGGAAATAAGGGTGATGGCGGCCACAATCCCTAGAAAAGCTCCTCCGACAGCAGCAATGATGAACTCGTTGATTGAACCGCCAACATTTAACTGTCCTGCTGTCGCCCACAGGAGCGTCCCGTTTAACAAGACAATCCCGGTTGCATCATTGAAAAGCGACTCCATCTTAAGCATTTTTTCGACCCCTTGTGGCATTTCCAGACCGACACGCACCGATTCACTCGCTGTGGCATCCGTCGGTGTCGCAATCGAAGCCATTAAAAAGGCAATCGGTAAGCTAATTGCCGCAGTCGTAGCTAAATTAACCACAAATCCTGTCATAATCGCCGTTACCACCGCTAAGGTTACCGTAACCCCAATGATACTGCCTAATTCACTTTTAACACTACTTAAACTCGTGGTTTGCCCTTCAATATACAATAGAGGCGCCACCACCCCAATCATGAAAACTTCTGTATGAAAAGGTGCGACCCACGCGTTTAAAATCGGAATATAGGCAATGATAATTCCAATCGCTAAAGCAATGTAACTATCAGCAATCCGACTATTAAATTTGGATACAATATTACTAACACTGGCCGCCACTAACAGGACGGTTGTTGAAACAATCATTAAACTCCCCCTTTGTGAATAATTTTCCACTTTTATTATAACGTAAGTAGCTCGAACAATAAATAAAAGTGCATTCTTGACGGGAAAACTCCTCCTGGTGACATTGTTTTATTTTCTAGTTAATAACACCAAGAGAAAAAGCCCGTCATACCAACGGACTTCTGAGGTGTAATTGTTGCCACAACTTGGATACCTAAATTTTAGGCAACTTCCTCATCTAACTGAAAGTATTTCGTCGTCAACTTTAATTAAAAAAGAACTTTTCTTATTCCCAATCTCCACACTCTAACTTTGTGCTAAAATAAAGGAAAATACGCTTTAGGAGGACACAATTATGGATCGTGTCGAAGAATTAACCCTGGTTTTGACAGAATTCATCCGGTATAGCGATTGGTGCGTTCAAAATAATGGTGGTAACTACGATGAAAACCAGGCTCTTAAAAATACATACATCATAGGGGAGAAAAAGCGCAGCGACCTTTCTGATATTGAAATTGACGGCACAAAATTTGGCTGGAATTATAATAAAATCGGAAATGGTAAAAAAATCTGGACCGCTGGTTATGTTGACGATGGCAATTATAATCTGGTATACAACCGTTACGACGAAACGAACCGTAAGCTTCTTTTCCAAATTTTTAATTCCGAGAAGCACGACTCAGAAACTATCAAAGAAATTAAACTTGGCTCCCGCTCACCTAATTCAACGGAAATTCGCAAGCTAGTAACTACCTATTGGGAATATAAAGACGCCAAAAAGCAAATCGTAAATGATTCTCTCGTGGAAGTATTAACTCAAAAATTACGTAAATCCAAAAATATTATTTTACACGGCGCTCCTGGGACGGGGAAAAGCTACTTGGCAAATGAGGTTGCCGCTAACTTAATTGGTATCGATAGCGACGAATTACCTTATTCCGACCACTTCAAATTTGTGCAATTCCATCCAAGCTATGATTACACTGATTTTGTGGAAGGTCTACGCCCCACCAAAGGAAGTCGGGATGATGTTAAATTCTCCTTGGTTGATGGAACCTTTAAAAAATTTATCAATGAACAAGCGCGCCGTAACACACCTAATTTCAAAAATCAATTTGCAAGTTTCCAACAAGATTTGCAGTTAGACGAAACTCGCTTTGAAACACAAATACGACACTCAGAATTTTATATTTCGGAAATTAGACCACAAGACGATTTAATTATCTTGAATATTCCCCAGAATAAAGAACCGAAAGCCCGTTTAAAACTTAGCTACTTACGTCACCTTTACGAAAGTCCTAAAACTTTCAGCAGTGTCAAAGAGATCAAGGATGATTTTTTGGCATCGCGTAATCGCCAAAAAGCCAGCGCTTGGGAACCTTCTTACTATTTAGTTCTACTAAAAGAACTTGAAAAATATCAAAAACAGTTGGACCAACGCCCTTACGTTTTCGTAATCGACGAAATTAATCGCGGAGAAATTTCTAAAATCTTCGGAGAACTTTTCTATAGTATCGATCCCAGCTATCGTGGGATGCGTGGAGCAGTTAAAACCCAATACCAAAACCTTCATGACGATGATGAAAATTTTTCATCCCAGAAAATGTCTACATTTTAGGGACCATGAATGATATTGACCGTTCCGTGGACACCTTCGACTTCGCTATGCGCCGACGCTTCCGCTTTATCGAAATTAAGGCTGATGACCGCTTGTCCATGCTAGATGAAGAGTTGGACCCTGAGTATGTTGTTGAAGCCAAAAAAAGACTGCAAGCTCTTAACCAAATGATTGTCTCCACGCCGGGATTAAATGAAAATTACCAAATCGGTCCTAGCTACTTTATTAACCTCAAGCATTTGGACTATGATTTTGATACTTTATGGGATGATTTCCTTGAACCCCTCATTAAGGAATATCTCCGTGGTAACTTCGGCCAAGTAGACATTGCAGACTTCCACCACGCTTACGATTTGGATGATGACTATGATGTGGATTGAAGACAATCAACGCTATTCCAAGACCCAATTTAAACAGACCTATCCCCAGCTTAGTAGTTATCTCCTCGACCAAACTCTTGACCAACTTGATCTAGAAGATAAACTCCTAGTTTTTGCCCGCCGGGATGCAGACCAATCCTTATTGGATGGCCAAAGTAAAATTTTTGAAAGTTTCAATCAACAGGTTAAAACCGGAAATGTGATTGGCTTTCTGGGTTACGGAGATGAACAACTTGAAATTCATACGCGGTTCTCGCAAAATGATGATTTCTTCTTAAATTATTTACTACAAAAAGTTATGGACTTTAAGCTCGTAAACCTCGAAAGTGGCTTGGGGCTCAGCGATAGTTACTACGATTTCATGTTTTATCTTTTCCCCCGCTACTTAAACCAAGCTATGCGCAAGGGAATTTACCGGGAGTATCGGTACTTCGAGCATAATGATACCCACTTAAAAGGTACCTTTAAGCCAGCTCGGCATTTGAAAGAAAATACCCCTTTTATGGGAAAAGTTGCCTACACTACTCGTGATTATACGGTGCAAACAGACCTACTTTACCTCATCCGCCATACTTTGGAATACCTTAAGATTAACAAGCCGGTGGTCTATGAATATCTCTTACAATCAGATGAAAGTCGTGCCAATCTCAGCTTCATCGTCAACTA
>NZ_BAMI01000087.1 GCF_000615765.1 Ligilactobacillus equi DSM 15833 = JCM 10991
TTAAATCACCAATAAGTTTTTAAATTTAAAAGAAAATCCATAAGAGTAATGCAATAAAAGCGGGACTTCCTTGTAAATATAAAATTTTAATTTTACCAGATGATAACCAACCATAAATTGCTGCTATAGAAATAAAGACTAAAAACATGGTAACTACAAAGAAACGTCCGGCGCTAGGAAGCAAAAATAGCGATAATAATAGTCCAACTCCTAAGAAACCGTTGTAGAGACCTTGATTGGCCATAGCAGTTCGTGCTTGTTCTTGTTTAGTATATTCGAGTGGTATATCAAAAGTTTGGGCGTGTTTTTCTGGCGTACCAAACATTTCGATGCGCATAATATACAGGGCTTCTAGAGCCACTAAAAATACGAAAAAAATTGCTAAATTGTGCATATCAAATTCCTCACACTTTAAAAAATAATTCAATTTCTATTCTAACAAAAATTCAAACTAAAAAGGCAGAAAATAGTAGTTTTTCCTCAAAATTCTAGAATTTTTTACAATTTAATTTTGTTCAACCTTATTTATATAGAAGTGAAATAATATGTTCTAACTTTAGAATTAGCAAAAAAACCGCTAGAAATCAGTGATTTTAGAATCGTAATCGAATTTCTAGTGGTTTTTCCTTTTTGAACTTTTTCATAGTCTCTTTAGCGGCGTTGCGTGCTTTGAACAAATATTTTTCGAATTGCAAAGTAAAGCAACGGGGCAAAAATTGCCGTTGAAATTGAATTGATAACCGTAGCTGGTAGGCTCATAAAAGATGCAACCAGTGCAGTTTTGATATTGGTACCGACCATCAGGGCTTCGACGATAGAAGTCCCATAGGAAGAAAAAATTTTAGTAATTCCGGCAATAATTGCTATGATAATGATATTTTTACGGTTATCTTGGTAACCCATTAATTTGTAAACACCAGTTACTACTGAAGCTACAAGCACCACTTCTAGCATAATTAACCATGAAGTAGCAGCATAACCATTTAATATGTCAAAACCACCAAGGCCAATAATACCAGCTAAGATACCATTCCGGTAGCCTAAAAATAGGATAGCCACTAAAGTTAAAGTGTTACCAAAATGGATAAAGGGGCGTCCCACCATAGCTGGGATTGGAATTCGTAATACCCAGATACCTATGTAAATAATTGCTGCAAATAAACCAGTTAAAATCAAGGTATGTAAAGAATTTTGATTATTACGAGGCATAGACTCACTTCCTTAATAAATAATTTCTTAGTTAAAAGAATAGCAAATAACTGGTCATAAAAATATACCCAAAATTAAAAAATAATTTAATACCAGATACAAAAAAGCCCAAATAAAAAAACCAAGTCAGTCAGACTTGATTATCATTAGAGATTTAAAGTAACTTGAACGGCCTTGCCCAGGATGCGGACATTGTCGTCTTTTTCGGGCACAATCACATCGTAATCAGGGTTAAGTGGGTAAAGAACCAATGAGTTACCTTGCTTTTTAACTTTCTTTAAGGTGGCATCTTCTTGATCATTCATTAAGACAGCCGCAATTTCCCCATTTTCGACAGTTGGTTGCAAGTTAATTAGTACTAAGGAACCATCAGGAATTGTTGGTTCCATGGAATGTCCCTTGGCCTCGAGATAGATAACATTACGGTGGGCAGCATCACGTGGTACTTCAATGTAAGATTCAATGTTTTCTTGGGCAGTAATTGGTGAACCGCAAGCAATTTTACCAATTACAGGTACTTTGACAAAATCAGTCACAGGTCCAAGGTCTACTTCATCATCGTTGATTAAGTAATCAGGACGAACTCCTAGGGCGTCAGCAAAGGCTGCAGTACGACTTAAAGGAAATTTGCGTGTTTTATTGAAGTAACGAGAAACACCGGACTTAGCCATGCCGACACGCTTGGATAATTCAGTAATTGAAATATGCTTTTGTTTAGCAATATCAATAATTAAATCAATGACTTGATCACTAGATCTCATTTCTTTCAGTCCTTCCAGGATAATTTAATAAGCTAATTTTAACACATAAGAACGATTTTGTAAAATTAAAGTTGACATAAAGAAACTAAAGATTTACAATACATATTGTTTCCATAAAGAAACAAAAATGTTTCTAAAATAGATAGATAAGAAATGTGAACTTGCTACTTATAGTTGAATAAAAGTCTATTTAAATTTATAGTTTACTACCCGAAAGAAAACATAAATTTTCTTATCGGCAAAGTAAGTCTAGATGTAACAAGGGAAAATATTAAAATAAAAATCCTTGTTATATAAAGGGATTTTTCGGTAAATGATTCGCTTTTCTAAAACGGACGAAAAATTTTTAAAAAGAGAAAAACCAGCCTACACTACTTATTTCTAATGGTATAGACGTTGCTAAGTGTAACCAAAAAGAATTTGTCTAAGACAATTTACTTGCAAAAAAATGAGGTTGAGGATATGATTATAAACGTAGATTTGATTATAGAGTTCGTTCTTTTAAAGCAACAAATTTTAAAGACTTAATTGAAACAACTTAAGCGTAATATAATTGTTAAAAGGAATAAGCTTAATTGGAGTGACTTAATATGATTAAAAATAGTCTAATTGCAACAAAGAAAAAAATTATTAATTATTTCGACCAACTATTGTCTGAAAGAGATTTAGACGGTTATTACTACTACGAAGCGGTTACGTTGCCCCCTAAGAGAGAAAAAGATATTCCTTATATGAAAGTTCTCAAGAAATAGGCAAATAGTTTGTAGTTTGGTGACAAAGAGGTTTAAAATAGGTTAACGACTGGAAAAGGAGTTTTTTGATATGGAACAAAATAACGGGCCATGGCCTGGTCCTAAGGGGTTAATTCCAGTGACAAGTGGGCGATCAGAAGATGCCAATTTAATTAATCGTCACTACTTGGATAGCATTTTAGTTGAAATGCGCATCCTTGATTCTGTCGAACCTGATTTAACCACAGAAATCTTTGGCAAGGAATTTGCCAGTCCGATTGTCATGCCAGCTTTCTCACACTTGAACAAGGTTGGAAAAAACGGACGAAAGCCAATGCGTGAAAATGCTTGGGCGGCCAAAAAAACTGGTATGATGAACTGGATTGGGATGGAAACCGATGGCACTTACAAGGAAATTTCCGAAGTAGGTGTGCCAACCATTCGTAACATCAAGCCATTTTCGGACCACAACATCATTTACAAACAAATTGAGTTCTCAAAGCAACATGATATTTTTGCTTTAGGGATGGATATTTGTCATGTACCTGGTAAAAATGGTAAGTATGATATTGTTGATGGGATTCCTTTGGGTCCTGTGACTGTTGCAGATTTAAAGAGTTATGTTCAAGCTGCCGGTGATGTACATTTGTTGCCAAAGGGGTTCTTTCAGTCCAGGATGCCCTCAAGGCTAAAGAAGCCGGGGTTAAAGGAATTGTTATTTCTCATCACCATGGTCGTTTAGCTTTCGCGACACCACCATTAATGATGTTACCAGCTATTAAGAAGGCCTTAGCAGGATCTGGAATCACCATCTTTGTTGACTGTGGCATCGAAACAGGTTACGATGCCTACAAAGCTTTAGCTTTAGGGGCTGACGCTGTTTCTGTGGGACGAGCTATATTACGTCCTTTGTTAGATGAAGCCACTCCAGGAGTCATGCGCCAAATTAAGAAGATGAACGAACAATTGTCGGAAATGATGATGTACACAAACATCTCCGACACTAAGTCCTTTGATTCTTCAGTTTTACATTTTCAATAAGAGTACAAATAAGTAAACTGGACTGGAAAAAGTCTTGTAAGTCAAAAGCCTTAAAAAATTACGTTCCAAACGCGTTGAATTTTTAAGGCTTTTATTTTCTAGCCTCGTTTTACTATAGCTAAATCGTCTAATATTTCCACCATAGTGTGGGGAATTGCTCTTGTATGATATGCAACTGCTTACTTTTGTGAATTATTTTCTTATGTAAAACATAAATAAGAAGTGGTCAAGGTTGATTAGCTCTTATTTTAAGATTTTTTCCGCTAAAATTGCTTCTCATGGTATAATACTAGAGAAAGCGAGGTATTCATTATATGAGAATTAAAGAATTCGCTTTACCATTGGCCCCACCTAAACTTGGATGCAGATAGGCTACGGCTTGTCTGCTCTAGTACGTATTTGGATTGAAAAATAAAAAGATACGGAGCAGATAACAAACCGCGCTTTGTTATTTGCATCCAAGAAGGAGCAAAAAACTAATGGTAGAAGCAATTAACTTAAAAAAAGGTATGATTTTTGAACAAAACGGAAAATTGATCCGAGTCTTAGAAACCAACCATCACAAGCCTGGTAAGGGCAACACTGTGATGCAAATGAAGCTAAACGACGTACGTTCAGGTTCCATTGTGCAAACCACGATGCGTCCTAGCGAAAAAGTAGAACTGGTCATGGTTGATAAGAAAAACGCCCAATATCTTTACAGCGAAGGCACCGTGGAAGTGTTCATGGATATGGAAACTTATGAACAATACGAATTAAACACAGACCAAGTTGCTGAAGAAAAGAAGTTCTTGATGCCTAACATGGAAGTTCAATTAGACTTTTGCAAGGGCGAATTAATTGGGATTACCTTACCATCTACGGTAGAAATGAAAGTGGTGGAAACAGCCCCTAACATTAAGGGGGCTACCGCCGCTGGTGGTGGGAAGCCAGCTACTATGGAAACTGGTTTAGTGGTAACTGTCCCTGACTTTATTAGCGTCGGAGACAGCTTAATCATTACGACCGCCAATGGTGAATACAAGAGTCGCGCGTAATTAAAGCAAATCAAAAAAAGGGATGGCCGCTTTGGTCATCCCTTTTTAGCTTAGTCTACTAGGATTATGAAGCCTTTTGGCGCTAGTTTATTTTTTGATAACCTGCTTGCAGTAGGATCGGTGTTGTCGTTGGGACTGACTGTACTTGCTTAGTGGTGGTTAACTA
>NZ_BAMI01000086.1 GCF_000615765.1 Ligilactobacillus equi DSM 15833 = JCM 10991
TTTTAAAAAAGGTTTACCTTCCGTAATTTTCTTTTGCTCCTGACAAATTTTTATGCTAAACTTAGTTGTTAAAAAAATTGGAGGAAAAATCTTGCAAAAACTCAAAAATTTTTTTGATGTTACCATGTTAAAGTTTATCCTGGTGGGAATTGCTAACACTATTTTTGGGATGGGAATCATGTTTTTATTCTATAACTTTTTCCACTTTAATTATTGGATTTCATCAGCTTCTAACTATATTTTTGGCAGTATCCTTAGTTATTTTTTAAATAAATATTTCACTTTCCAAAATAATAGTAAAGGTTTCAAGGTGATTTTGAAATTTACCATTAATATTACAATTTGTTATCTTGTTGCCTACGGTTTAGCTAAACCACTAACCGTAATGGCTATGGCTAGTTTTGGTCCTAATATTCAAAATAATATTGCCATGTTAGCCGGATCGATTTTTTTTGTGGTTTTAAATTACGTAGGGCAACGTTTTTGGGCCTTTAAAGATTAGAACGTAAAAAAATGGAAAAAATTAAATCTTCCAACATCCTTTAAAATGACATCAAAAGAAACGCTAGAATTCACGCTCCGGCAACGTAAATTCTAGCGTTCTTTACTTTTTATGTCTCTCTTGCCTTTGCATATCCTAGTAAGGAATTTTCTAACCAAGGTAGTTCAATCCTTAGAGAATCCTCCCCCTACCTCCATAAACTCAATTTTTGGATAAATTAATAAATAGCACTTGTCTTTTTTTTAATTTAAGCTATAATTACCTTATAGATATATTAAAAAACGGTGAAAAGATGAGTAATTAAGTTAGTACTTATACAGAGAGCCTCAGTGCTGAGAAGAGGCTAAGGAACACTTAGTGAAGTATGGTCTTGGAGGATTTAGCTGGTGAAGTCTTGAGCCAGCTAGGGTTCTTACCCCTTAGCGTAAGCACTAATTTTAGTGATTGAGGTCTTTAATGTAAATTAAAGATAAATCAAGGTGGTAACACGGCTAGCCCCGTCCTTGACTTCTCTTTTGAGAAGTAAGGATGGGGATTTTTTCACTTGTCAATAATTTTTGGAGGTAATTTATATGTCAAAAAACGCACCTTTTCATTTTGATTTAGTAGGAAGCTTAAAACGTCCTACTAAATTGAGCCAAAGTCGTCATGCTTTTGAAGCCGGACAATTAGACCGAGCAAAACTTAAAAACTTACAAACTAAAGAAATTGCCCGTGTTGCCCACAAACAAGCAAAGCTAGGTTTCAACGCTGTAACGGACGGAGAATTTGCTCGGTCTTGGTGGCACCTAGACTTTTTATGGGGTCTAACCGGAGTTGACCGTTACGACTATAGCGAAAGTTACAAATTCCATGGTAGCAAAACCCGGACCGATAATGTCCACCTTACTGGTAGAATCGCTTATAACCCTAATCACCCTTTTTTCGAAGACTTCAAGACGCTACAAGCCAACACACCAGAAGGGATCTTAGCCAAACAAACTATCCCGTCACCAACTATGCTCTTTCGTGATAATCGTAGCGATCTAGCCCTTGATTTTTATGAATCATGGGAAGAATATTTAACTGACTTGGCCCAAGCTTACCACCAAACAATTCTTAGATTCTATGAACTTGGTTGCCGTTATCTCCAACTTGATGACACGACCTGGGCTTTTTTAATCAATAAATTCATTGATACTAAACATGACTTCCAAGAACAAGCTAAATACCGAAAAATCGCCGAAGACGCAGTTAAAGTTATTAACGCCACCCTAGCAGACTTACCAGACGACTTAACTATCACAACTCACGTCTGCCGAGGAAACTTCAAGTCCACCTACCTTTATACCGGTGGCTATGAATATATCGCTTCCTATCTAGGGCAACTCAACTACGATGGTTTCTTCCTAGAATATGACAATGAACGTTCTGGAAGTTTCGAACCTCTAGCTGAAATTTGGCACAACCGCCCTAATGTAACTATCGTTCTTGGCTTAATTACTTCTAAATTTCCTGACTTAGAAGATCCAGAGCAACTTAAGCAACGAGTTGTAGCAGCTAGTGAATATGTACCATTAGAAAATCTAGCTCTTTCCACCCAATGTGGTTTCGCCTCTACGGAAGAAGGAAATGCTGTTACTGAAGAAGAACAGTGGAAAAAACTAGCTCTTGTGGTCCAAACTGCTCAAGAAATTTGGTCCTAATTTTTAATCCCTAAGCTTGTATCTTGGGGTTTTTGTTACGCTAAAAATAGGAGGGTCCTATGTATATTGAAGAAAAATATCTTTCTTTTAAAAATTACCATACTTATTGTCGTGTGGTCGGTAAAAAAACTAAGCAAGCTCCCTTAGTCCTCTTACACGGAGGGCCTGGCTCCTGTCACGATTACTTTGAGGTCCTAGATGAATTAGCTGAACTAAGTGAACGCCAAATCATTAGTTATGACCAATTAGGTTGTGGACTTTCTTCGATTCCTAGTAACCCGAAATTTTACTGTATGGAAACTTGGATTGCCGAACTTATTAACTTACGCCAACAACTCCACTTGGATGAAATTCACCTTTTGGGACAATCTTTCGGAGGTATGCTAGCTTTGGCCTACCTCTGTGATTACCAAGCTCAAGGTGTTAAAAGTTTAATTTTATCTTCAACTCTGTCTTCGGTCTCACTTTGGGTTCAAGAGCTACACCGCCTTATCAAAGAGCTTCCTACTAATATGCAGGCTGCTATTGCCCAAGCAGAGACAAGCCTTGATTTTAGCCACCCAGCCTATCTCATTGCCAACAGTGAATTCATGAAACGACATGTTTACGAAGTTACTGAACAAAGCCCCAGTGTTTTAAAGCGTCCTCGTAAAATTGGCTCTTTAGCCTATAAAACTGCTTGGGGGCCCAACGAATACCATCCTAATGGCAATCTCAAAAACTTTGAATACACCCACCGCTTATCGGAGTTAACCTTACCAACTTTAATTACTAGCGGTACAGATGATTTATGTACACCTTTAATCGCTAAAACCATGTATGACCAACTTCCGTATGCTAAATGGGAACTCTTTGCTAATTGTCGTCACATGCCTTTTGTTGATAATCATTCCGCCTATCTTCAAACTCTTCAGACCTGGCTAGCTATGGTATAATGAGAGCGAAAGGATGTGGACTATCTTGCTACATGATGAAGCAATTATTAAAATTGATAAACTTAAAGCACAACTCCCCGCTTATATTAGTGAATTCATCACTGTCAAAACGGCCGATGAATACTCACCGGCAACCCTATTGGAATATCTCAAAAACTTCCATCAATTTTGCCAATGGTTAATTAATCAAAAAAAAGTTAGTGCTTCTATTACCGCAGATATTAGTGTGGGTGAACTTGACAAAATTACCCTCCGAGATGCCACCGAGTATAAATCCTACTTACTTAGCCGCCATAAAATGAATACCAAGCGCGTAGATCAAAATGGTCAAGCATTGCCTTCAAATGAACTATTAGCTAAACCTACCATCCAACGTCATATTACAGCTCTCAAAGTGATTTTCAAATATTTAGCCAAAAGTGCTAACAACCATCAAAATAAGCCTTTTTTGAGTCATAATATTATGGAAGACTTATCCAACGTAACTCAACGACAAACTTTACAGGCTCGGGCTGATGCCATTGAAGACAAGCTTTTTTTAGGTGATGAAAGTCAAGCATACTTGGACTTTATTGAAAACATTTATCCGCAAAATCTCACTCCGCGAGCATTACTATTTCACAAGCGTGATCTCGAACGTAATCTCGCCCTAAATGCTTTAATGTTAGCTTCAGGGTTACGTTTATCGGAAGTAGTAGGGATTAATCTTGATGATTTAGACTTTGAAAATAATCGAGTGTCAGTTCTGCGCAAAGGCTCAAAAAAAGACTCAGTCAGAATTGCCGCTTTTGCCATGGAATATCTTGATCGTTATCGTCAAATTCGCGACTCCCGTTACCATCCTGATAAATACGAGAAAGCCTTTTTTTTAACCTTAACCAAAGGGCATTCACAAAGAATCACCGGATCAGCAATTGAAAAAATGGTAGCCAAGTATTCCAAAGAATTTAAAGTTCGCGTCACCCCGCACAAATTACGCCACACTTTAGCGACACGGCTATACCAAGAAACAAATAACTTAGTTTTAACGGCTCAACAATTGGGACACAGTTCAACCACTACCACCACACTGTATACCCACATCAATAACGATGCAGCTAGCGATGCTTTAAATCGGTTATAGAAAAGTGAAAATAACAAGCCTTAAGAAATTACGCTTTCCAAAACGTTGATTTCTTAAGGCTTTTAACTTACGGAAACTAAGTTACAGATTTTTAATTTTTAACAAAAAATTGCAGCATCATCCAACCAAAACTGTTTGCTTTTTCAAATTATTAACTACTAAATCAGGTTGTGCACTTAACTTCAGAATTTATAATCTCGCAGAAAAAACAAACTCTACAATCCTAGAAGTTATAAATACACCAAAAAGTCTTAGAGAGTATACTCCCTAAGACTTTTTAAGCTATCTCTTCTTGCGATTAAGCATACTGAGTAACGGTACTAGGGTCATTAACACCCCCATACCAGCCATCGTACCATAAGTTCCTATTAAATTAGAACTTATAAAATTATTAATAACTTCACCAACGGACGATTGCTTGGCTGACTTTTCGACTGTTCCAACAATCCATTTGCCTTTTGCTGAATCACTACCAGTTTGTACTAGACCACTAGCGTCATTATTTTTTTTGCTAGCATTACCCACTATTACATTCACATTTTGGTTTGTAGTTTGAATATCACTTGTAAGTGTTATAGTAGTTGGATGTACTGATGACCCAGTTAAAACATTTAGTGGCGCTAACATCGAAGTGCTTATATCTTCAGTACTTGTAACCTGACTGACTTCCACTTCACTAGTTAAAATTTTTGCGATTTGATTTTGAAGAACTACACCCTTAAGTTCTGCTTTCCTAACAACCTCATCTGTACTCGTTGATTCAGACATGCTTGCACTCGTTGAAACTGAACCACTTGTACTTGTTGATTCTGATGCACTTGCACTCTTCGAAGCTGAGTCACTCGTACTTGTTGATTCTGATGCGCTTGCGCTCTTCGAAGCTGAATCACTCATACTTGTTGATGAGGATGTACTTGC
>NZ_BAMI01000085.1 GCF_000615765.1 Ligilactobacillus equi DSM 15833 = JCM 10991
TATATTTGAATTTACATGATGTCTAATTAATTTATTTGATATAAACGCTGTTATATAAATCATTATATGCATATGTATAAATGTACGTACAAAATTACGTATACATATATTTATACGTATAAAACTGAATAAGTTATAATTTATTGATTATGGAATATAGGTATATAATTTTAACTGTTGACAAAAATAATCGAGAAATTAAATTATACGGGCATTAAAAAATCCAATTATAGCTTCGAAATTTTAAGTACATAGATGTGTTTTTTGTCAAAAATTGTGCGGAGAATGCGTCTCTCAGCAGCTGATTAGAGAAAATTTTGTAAGACACTTACAACAAAAGAGTCTTATAGAAAAATTAAAGCTGATATTATAGGCTTTTGAAGGGCTAGTGTACTCTAAGAAGATGCTTGTGAATTTTTTAGCAAATTTTGAAATTTTCCAGTAATAACGGATAGATGTACTTTTTATATAATAATAAACTAAAAGTTCATTAAAGATATAAAAGGATATTATAAATAGGCGCCCGCTAACCGATTTGGCTAGTGGGCGCCTATTGGCTTATTTAGCTAAGTTGAAAGTATCGCGGGCAATGAGAAGTTCTTCATCGGTCATGATGCGCATGACTTTTACCTTAGAGTCAGGAGTTGAAATGAAGGTATTCTTGCCACGCGTTTGGTTGTTTACTTTGTCAAGATTAATACCTAAGAAAGCGAGCTTCCTAACAATACTTTCACGAGTTTCCTGAGAATTTTCCCCAATACCAGCGGTAAAGATGATCCCATCGACCCCACCCATCTCGAAGGTGTATTGTCCGATGTAGTCAATAACGCTACGTTCGAAAATTTCATTGGCCAGGTAAGCCCGGTGGTCTCCAGCTTCTGCGGCTTCTAAGATGTCACGGCTGTCGGAGTATTTGCCAGAAATTCCTAACATCCCAGATTCGTGGTTTAAGGTCTCAACCATTTGACTGACGTTTTTAACCTTGAGTTTACGCATCATGTAGGCGACTGCAGAGAAGTCAACATCCCCGGAACGGGTGGCCATGGTTACTCCAGCTAAAGGTGTAAAGCCCATGGAAGTGTTGAAGGACTTGCCGTCTTTAATAGCACAAATGGAAGCCCCGGCCCCAAGGTGACAGGAAATTAACTTCAAATCTTCCAAAGGTCTGCCTAACATGTCCGCAGCGACTGAAGCAACGTAGCGGTGGCTCGTCCCGTGGGCGCCATAACGACGTACACTATAATTTTCATACCATTTATATGGCACAGCATAGAGATAGTTTTCTTCCGGCATCGTTTGGTGGAAGGCCGTATCAAAGACCGCTACCGCTACTGCGTGGGGAAGGGCTTGCTTGAAAGCGCGAATCCCCATGAGGTTGGCTGGATTGTGCAAAGGTGCTAATTCAAAAGTCTTTTCAATAAGCCGTTCGTTATTGGTATCAACGACTACGGATTCTTTGAAAAATTCGCCTCCAGCCACAACACGATGTCCTACACCTGAAATTTCATCGTAGCTAGCAATGATTTTTAAGTCGAGTAGTTTATCAAGTAGGATTTGCACTGCTTCGGAATGGTTTTTAACCTTAGCCTCTTCGGAGAATTTTTGTCCGTCACCATACTTAATTTCAACCAAAGGGTGTTCAATTCCAATTCTTTCAAATTTTCCGGATGCAATGACGGTTTCTGCCGGCATTGCAAAAATTTTAAATTTAAGGCTAGAACTGCCTGCGTTGACTGATAAAATTTTCTTCATAAAAAAACGCCCCTCGTAATTTATTACCATGCTTATTATAACCGTTTTTGAAAACGTATTCAATAAGATTTGTTTAAAGTTGTTGACAATTAATAAGTAAAGGTTTACTCTGATAACGTATTCAACGAGGAAGTGGTGTACCATTCAATGAAAAATAAAACCTGTTTGCGGATTGGAATTTTAAATATTATGCATGATAAGGCAGCCACTATCCGGCGGATACGACGGGTCTTAAGCCAGGATTATCCGGTAGAGCTGACCTTCTTTTATCCGCAAACTCACTATACGGGTCGCCAGGTGCCTGCAGAAGTTGCAGCTATGATGGCACCCTTAGATTTATCGCGTGTCAAGGATATGGATGCCTTTTTAATTACCGGGGCACCGTTGGAACATTTAGCCTTTGAGGACGTGACTTATTATCAAGAAGTGGTTGACTTAATGGAGTTTCTTGCTACCCATCAAATCGAACAGTTTTATCTCTGTTGGGGGGCGATGGTGGCCAGTCATTATTTTTATGGCAGTCAGAAACATGATCTCTCAGAAAAAGTTTTTGGCGTTTACCCACAAAAGATTTTGCGGTCTAGTCCGTTACTCACGGGTTTGGCAGATGGCTTTTTGGCGCCTCATGCTCGGTATGCCGAAATGGATGGGCAAGCATAGTGGCTGGCGGAGCGCAAGAGATTGCTCGCAGTCAAACGGGGCATTTGTTCTTGTTTACGCATCCGGCTAAGCACCGTACCTTTTTATTCGCACACTTAGAATACGGGCGTAATGCCTTAAAAGAAGAGTATCAGCGGGAATGGCAGGCTAAAGTTGCTCAAAGAACCCTGCTAGCTCGACCACAACATTATTATTTAGATGAAACTAACCAAGCCCAACCAGATTTTAGCTGGGAAGAAACGCAAAGAATCTTCTTTCAGAATTGGTTGGACCTGGTTGCTCGCAGAAAAGAGGAAAAAGTATGACAATTTATCAATCAGTAACCGAACTAGTCGGCAAGACACCTTTATATAAACTACACACAGAAGCGGACTCTGCGGATGTGTATGTAAAGTTAGAATTCTTCAACCCAGCAGGCTCAGTTAAAGACCGGATTGCTTTGGCCATGATTGAAGCTGCCGAAAAAGCTGGTCAACTTCAAGCTGGAGGTACGATTGTAGAACCAACTTCCGGGAATACCGGCATTGGTTTGGCTGCGCTTGGGGCCGCTAAAGGCTATAAAGTAGTTATCGTAATGCCAGAAACTATGAGTGTGGAACGGCGTAAACTGATGGCTGGTTACGGCGCTAAATTAGTCTTAACACCAGGGGCTGACGGAATGAAAGGTTCTATCGCTAAGGCGAAGGAATTAGTTGCGGAAAATGGTTGGTTCATGCTCATGCAATTTGAAAACCCTGCTAACCCAAGTATTCACGAAGTAACTACCGGGCAAGAAATTTTGGAAGACCTAGCGGGTCACGAAATTGATGCCTTCGTTGCTGGCGTCGGGACTGGTGGGACTTTAACCGGGGTAGGTCACACCCTCAAGGCTAAAAATGCTAACACTAAGGTTTACGCCCTTGAGCCAGCTGAATCACCACTCTTAAAAGATGGCGTAGCGGGCAAGCATAAGATTCAAGGGATTTCAGCCGGCTTTATTCCTGAAGTTTTAGACCGTGACTTATATGACGGGGTGGTTGAAGTTGCCAGTGAAGATGCTTTAGAAACCGCGCGACAAACTGCCGCTAAGGAAGGTTTCTTACCAGGAATTTCTGCTGGGGCCAACATTTACGGAGCCTTAAAACTTGCCAAAAAACTTGGCCCTAATCACATTGTGGTGACGGTTGCGCCTGATGGTGGGGATCGTTACTTATCTACTGACTTAATTCAATTAGCTGATTAATTTTCAAAAGCTCATCATGGTAAATGGTGGGCTTTTCTTTGGCCTTAGGGAGTTCCTGGTCAGATTCGCTAGCGTCGGCCTTGAGTGGACTGGTGGCTGGTTTGGTTTTTCAGCTAATTGGCTCTAAGATTCATACCGGCTTTCTTTTAACCATTATGGGAAGTGCAGCCATTGCTTTGACGGCCAATGTTTTATATGCGCTTGGTCTAGGGCAACACCGTAGTTTGATTATCCTGGGAGCTTTGATGGTACTGGTTCCCGGAGCCTTCTTTGTAAATTCGGTGCGGGAATTTTCGCAAAATAATTTTTCTACCGGGTTATCGCTCTTAATGTCGGCGTTATTAACTTGTTTTTCCATTTCAGTGGGGATTGCCGCAACAATTGCGCTGTTGCCTTTTGCTGAACAAATGACAACACCTTTTTCCAATGTCACTCATACTTGGTGGGAAGGACTGGTGAAAGTGATTATGGCTGGTGTCGGTACCATAGCTTTTTCGCTTTTATACCATGTGCCTAAGCGTTACTTTGGGGATTTGGGAATTCTGGGAGCCTTGTCTTGGTTCTTATATTTGTTTATTAATCAAATGACGGAAATCGAAGCTATGGCGGTCCTTTTTCCGGCCTTATTTGTGGCTTTCTTTTCTCGAGTCTTGGCAGCCAAGCGTAAATCACCGATGACCATTTTCCTGTCAACCAGTATCTTTCCCTTGATTCCGGGACTTGGCTTTTACCGGGCCATTTACTTTCTAATTACGGGGATGGATAACTTGGCTTTGACATATATGCGCAGTTGCTTTATCACGGCCTTTACCATCGCAATTGCCATAAGTATTGTCCAACAAATTCCGCTGGACTACTTTACCAAACAACGAATGAAATAAATTACAAAAGTCCATCTAGGCATGAAAACTAGATGGACTTTTTGACTATGCTTTGAAGAATGTCGTAATATTTTACTTGCCAAAAGTCCAAAATGATCGTAAGATCGAGATCTTCGAGGTGATAAAAATGATTAATCAATTAGTGACAGCCAAACTTTCCGGACTGTTAAAACAATACCATGTCACAACCGTTACAGAATTAGTTGCAAGTCGGTCTCTGGTCGAAAATCTCAACCGTGCCTATGAAACAGGTGATATTTTGGAGTATGCGCAAGCGCAGGTGGCACCAACCAAGCAAAATTTTGAGGCGATTTATGCCGATGAGATAATTTTTCAAATTTGGGATGGGGGAGATTTGGAAATCTACGGTGATGAGAGTTTGTGGGAAGTCTTGGCTAGAATTATCTAAAAAGCAGTCAGCCCAGGGCTCACTGCTCCAAAAAGTTCTGAAGGTGATTTTTGACTTGCTTTTCACTGGCTACCATAGTCTGAACGAAAGCAGCATAGTTGGGAGCTTCTTGCGGAATTTGAAAACCGAGTTTAAAAATTTGACCACCCAAGCCAGCCAAGTCACCCAAGATATCGTATTGATGCTGACTTAAGCTTGGAAAAATAATTCCAGCAGTTTTAGCATTTAGGATATGGCTATAGGTGATAATCTGGTAGAGATCATTTCGTTGGATCCCATGGTCAGCACGTTTGTACTTCGCATCGAGTACGAGACCGTCAGGATGGTAGAAGTCAGGGTAGACCGTACGATTTCGATGCTTTCCGTACATTTTTTGATAGAGCAAAACACCATGCTACGCTGTTTATTTTGGGGGTGCTGAAAGTCTAAATCAGCTAGAATTAAGTAGAGGTACTCTTCCCATAGCCAGGCGACATCAAATAAAATGCCGTACACCTTATTTGGACTCGAATTTAAGCCGTGTTTTTCCTGCTGTAAAATCAGTAAGCATAATAATTGAAGTTGCCGGTATTCCGTGTAGAAAGCATGGTTGACCGGCTTTTTGAGGTTAGTTTGAATACTTTGATCCAAAGAAACTCGGTAAAAATCTTGACTTTGA
>NZ_BAMI01000084.1 GCF_000615765.1 Ligilactobacillus equi DSM 15833 = JCM 10991
AAAGCTAAAATTTTCCTAAGCCTGGGCCGGCTTAATGCCCGCTTCCTTAATAAGGATACCACCATCTACCGCTAAATCCTTTTTCGATTTGATTGGTAAGGCCGCATAACTAGCTTGTAATTGCTTCAAATCAATCTTAAATCCCAATTGGACAGCCACTTGACTAGCTGTCGCTAAACCCTTGGGACCGGTAGCGTATAAGACGAACTGGTCCACAGAATTTTGAGTAATGGCCCGTAAAGCTGTCAAAGCTGTTACAACCTGGCCCATCAAATCTTTAGAGGATTTCCATTGTCGTAAAAGCATATTTGTTTGTTTGACATCTAAGTCCATTAAATAAGCTAATAAAGTCCAAACTTGAGCCTCATCATCAAGCTGTAATTCTAACTGGGTTAGACGGTCAAAGACGGGTGCTTGCTTGGCAAAACTTGGACAGAATTGGTACAGCTTGGTTGCTACCAAACTGGCTAACCCACGCGCAGGGTTCTTACCTAACATCAACTTAATCCACTCGACATGGATTCGTTCAACAGCAATTTTTTCAAGTAAAGGAGCGTTAACTGCAATAGCTTGGGCGGTTTCTGCTTCCAAACTAAAGTCCAACTGACTAGCAAAACGCACTGCCCGCATCATACGCAAGGCATCTTCATGGAAACGTTCACTAGCATCTCCGACTGCCCGAATGACTTGAGCATCCAAATCTTCCAAACCATGAAAAAGGTCAACAATCTGACCTTGAGCATCCATGGCTAGGGCATTAATAGTTAAATCCCGGCGTTTAAGATCTTCTTCTAATGAACGAACAAACTCCACCTTATCTGGCCGTCGAAAATCTTGATAGGTTGATTCGGTCCGAAAAGTTGTAATTTCATAGCCTTGACCATGATCTAAAACCATGACGGTTCCATGTTCAATTCCGGTATCAACCGTCTTTTGAAAAAGTGCCTTGATTTCTTGAGGGTAGGCACTAGAAGCAATATCGACATCATGAATGGGCAAACCTAAGAGCGTGTCGCGTACACTCCCCCCTACAAAGTAGGCTTCAAATCCGGCTGCTTGAATGGTTTCCAAAATCGGTAACGCCGCTTGGAATTGGACTGGTAATTCTTTAACTTGCATTAGAGTAAGTTTTCCAATCCAACCATTAATTCTTGATAAGCGCGAATTTTCTCAATGGCAACTGCGACCCCACTCATGAAGGAAATCCGGTCAAAGGAATCTTGACGAATGGTCAAAGCTTCCCCTTTACCTCCAAATAAAACTTGTTCGTGAGCCACATAACCCGGTAAGCGTACCGCATGAATCCGCATACCTTCATAATCGGCACCCCGCGCTCCGGCTAAAGTTTCCTTTTCTTCTGGGTGACCTTGCTTATGTGCTTGACGCACTTCAGCAATCATTTTAGCTGTGTTAATTGCAGTTCCTGATGGCGCATCTAATTTGTTATCATGATGCATTTCAATAATTTCTACATCAGGTAAATATTGGGCGGCCTTTTGCGCAAATTGCATCAAGAGAACTGCTGAAATCCCAAAGTTGGGTGCAATTAAACCACCAACACCTTTTTGCTTGGCCAGAGCTTGCAATTGGATTACTTGATCATCTTGCAAACCAGTTGTCCCAATTACCGGACTAATGCCATGTTGTAAAGCGTATTGGGCATTTTCAAACACAGAGTCGGGACGGGTAAAATCGACCCAAACTTCTGCTTTTGTATCGATATCAACTAATTGATTGAAAACCGGAACATCGGTTTGTGCGTAAGCTGGGTTTTCATTTAAATTTTTTTCACTTGCCATCGGGTCATAAACTGCTACCAACTCAAAATCAGCATGTTCTAAGACCATTTGAACGGTCGTATTACCCATTCGACCTTTAAAACCAGCAACTAAGACTTTAACCATACTCTCTCATTCCTTTTTTATAAATCTGATTACATTTTAACATAAATTTTTCTGGCCGGCACCTACAATTCCCACTCCAAGCGTGGTATGCTTATTTTGTTTAAATACTTCGAAAAGGAGTTCTTTTTATGATTATACAAGAAAAAAGCCCTCTCAAAACCATCATCGACCTACTGATGGTTACCTTGGGTTGCGGAATTTACGCTTTAGGCTTCGTTAAAATTAACATGGCTAATCAACTAGCTGAAGGAGGAGTCACCGGAATCACCTTGATTTTATATCATTTAGTTCACCTTGACCCGGCCATCTCAACTTTAGCCATCAACATTCCTTTAATCATTATTGGTTATAAGTTTCTCGGACGCCGAGCTTTAATCTATACTGTTTGGGGAACCATCACTTTGTCTGCTTGGATTTGGCTTTGGCAAAGACTCCCCTTCGAAATCAACATCCATCATGATCTCTTTATTTCTGGGGTTTTGGCAGGATTAGTCGGCGGGTTTGGTTCCGGAATTACCTACCGTTTCGGTGGAACAACCGGGGGCTCGGATGTGGTCGCCCGGATTCTAGAAAAACATCGTGGTATTTCTATGGGGCAGTCTCTCTTAGTCTTTGATACCATCGTTTTAACTGCATCACTTTCTTACATTGATTTGCGTAAGATGATGTACACCCTCTTAGCCTCTTACGTTTTTGCTCAAGTCGTTAACTTCACCCAAGAAGGAGCCTATACTGGCCACGGTTTCATCATTATGTCTGCCCATAATCAAGAAATTGCCGACACAATTTTAGCTGAAATGAATCGCGGAGTAACCTTCCTAAAAAGTCAAGGTGCTTATTCGAAACAAGATGGTCAAGCCCTCTACTGTGTTGTTTCCGCTCATGAAGCTCAGTTTTTGCGCGACATTGTTTCCCATATCGACCCTAAGGCTTTTGTCTCAGTCTTCGATGTAACCAATGTTTCGGGGGAAGGCTTCACTTATTGGCTCCCCGGTCAAAAGAAAAATCGTTAGATTGTAAAAACTCCTCTTGCAAAAGCAAAAGGAGTTTTTCGCTACTTTTTAGAATAAACCAGAAATCGTACCATCATCCGCGACTTCAATATTGTCAGCCGCTGGTACCTTTGGTAAACCTGGCATAGTTAAAATGTTACCTGTTAAAGCCACAATAAATTGTGAACCTAATTTTGGTACTAATTCCCGCACATGAACAGTGAAACCTTCTGGTGCCCCTAAGGACTTGGCATCATCTGAAAAAGAATATTGGGTCTTGGCCATGCAGACTGGTAATTTATCCCAACCTTCTTTTTTGAAGGTTTGTATTTGACGTTTAGCTTTCGCTGAGTATTCCACGCCGGCACCGTGGTAAATTTTCTTAACAATTTTGTCAATCTTAACTTCTAAATCATCATCAGCCGCATAAAGTTCGTGGAAAGCCCGAACTTCTTCCGTAGTCTCCAGTACTTTTCTAGCTAAGTCTAGAGCTCCTTGACCACCTTGAGCCCATACATCGGCTACAATAGCAGCAACTCCGTCTTGGGTTGCCAAGTCTTGGATTGCTTGCAATTCAGCAACCGTATCGGAAGCAAATTTGTTGATGGCCACTACCACTGGTACATTGTAACTTTGCATATTTTGAATATGACGTTGCAAGTTGACGTAACCACGCTTCACGGCTTCCACATTTTCATTTTCCAAGTCGCTCTTGGCTACACCCCCATTCATCTTCAAGGCGCGCGCGGTAGCTACAATTACAATCGTGTCTGGTGTCTTGCCTAAGACACGGGTCTTAATGTCTAAGAACTTTTCAGCCCCTAAATCAGCACCAAAACCAGCCTCCGTTAAAGTGTAATCCGCAAGTGACAAGGCCGTCTTAGTAGCTAAAACGGAGTTACAACCGTGGGCAATGTTGGCAAAAGGACCACCGTGGATAATTGCTGGAGTGTGGGCCAAAGTTTGTACCAAATTGGGTTTGATAGCATCCTTTAAAAGCGCCGCAATTGCGCCAGTCACTCCTAATTGATCCACTGTGACTGGTTGGCGGTCAACCGTGTAACCAATCACAATATTGCCAATCCGGCGCTTGAGGTCTGCTAAATCTGCTGATAAACATAAGACTGCCATCAATTCGGAGGCAACCGTAATATCAAAACCATCTTGGCGTGGTACCCCCTGTAAAGGACCACCTAAACCAATGATAACTTGACGTAAAGCACGGTCATTAATGTCTAAAACTCGCTTCCAAATAACACGACGAGAGTCAATATTTAATTTATTACCTTGGTAGATGTGATTATCAATTAAAGCTGCCAAGGTGTTATTGGCTGTCGTTAAAGCATGCATGTCACCGGTAAAGTGTAAATTGATATCTTCCATTGGCACAACTTGAGAATAACCACCACCTGTGGCCCCCCCCTTAACTCCCATAACTGGGCCTAAGGAAGGTTCTCGCAAAGCTAATATGACTTTCTTGCCTAAAAGACTCAACGCATCCCCTAATCCCACGGTCACCGTGGACTTACCTTCACCAGCTGGGGTAGGATTAATGGCTGTTACCAAGACTAATTTTTCTTTGGTCTTCGGACGAGACGCTAAAGGCAACTTAATTTTAGCCTTATAGTCACCGTATTGTTCGATTTCACTTGCGGTTAAACCGGCGCGCTTAGCGACTTCAACAATCGGTTCCATCTTACTTTGTTGTGCAATTTCAATATCCTTCATAGGGACATGCACCTCCTATTTTTTAATACAGTCAGTATAACGTATTTTTCGTTTTTTGTCATCATCGTTTCCAAATATTATCGTTTTTCAATAAAAAACAAAGTAAATACGAACTTTATCGGACTTGATACCACTTTTCCAAGATTTCTTGTCCCGCTTTCCGGCCAAACAAAAATTTATATTCCTTAAATTTCGTCTTTATAATCAATTGATGATGCCGATATTCCATCTCATGAATTTTTTTCCATCCTAAAGCCACATCGTTGAAAGAAATCACACTGCGAAAAATCAATCCTTTTTCCGTGACTTCCACCCGCCGGCGCCAGATTTGCACTCCAGTTAAAAATAAGAATATCGCAAGTACTAGAAAAGTCCAAACTTGCAAGACAGTAATCTCCAGCCACAACAACATCGCAACTAGAAAAACAATCGCTGTGTAGGACCAAGAAATAACACTGACTGCAATATTGGGTTGATAATAATATTTCTTCATTATTATTTTCACCTCACTTCCATTATAGCGGAAAAAGTTCGCCACAATTTTTAAAATCTTAAAAAATTTTCGTGTTATAATTAAAAAAACATCGTTCAAAGGAGGGTTTTCAATGGTCAAATTATATACCGATGCTGCTACCAACCCCCACAGCCAACAAAGTGCCGCTGGCATACTTTTAGTTGATAACGGCCAACAAATTCAACTCAAATTTCCTTTACCGGATGTTAGCGATAACCACCAAGCCGAGTTTCTCGCCGCTCTCACAGGCTTAAAAGAGTGTCGGGCTCGTTTCGGACTTACCAAGCCGGTTTTCTTTTATTCTGATAGCCAAATCGTGATTGATTCACTTAATAAAAACTATAGCAAATCTTATCCTGACCTATGCCACGAACTCTGCCAAGCCTGCGACCAATTTAACTTACTTGTGAACCAATGGCTTCCTGAAAAAGAAAACCAAGGCGCTCACAACCTCGCACTCCAGGCCCTTAAATAAAGGAAAAGTTTCTCTAGCTTGTCAACTA
>NZ_BAMI01000083.1 GCF_000615765.1 Ligilactobacillus equi DSM 15833 = JCM 10991
TATAAATCTAGCAAATCTTCATCATTTTCCCCTTCGACAATTAAAAGTACTGCTTTTCTAGATGCCATCTATTTCTCACCTCTATTTACCTTACCACTAAGACGTAAGGCACGTCTAATATCCCCACTTTTGACAGGTTCAAATAATTCCTCTTTTTCACCGCCTAATTGAATCGTACCTTTTGCTTAATAAAAAACAGAAATGCCCTAGTATCACTGATTATGTCAATGATACTTAACTAGCACCACGCACAAGATAAATAAATATTGATCTTTACAAAATACTAAAAATATGATCCAATAATACTAACCTAATATTTAAAGGAGACTTGCAGCAATGATCTACAATGATTTACTATCATCAGAAACGCTAAGTTTAAGACAATATTTAAACTTAGAAAATGGAATTTACACCATTCCATTCTCACAAAGGCAATATGAGTGGTCTAGAAAAGAAGTTACTCGACTTTTTAATGACTTAATTGCTGTTTCTCAAGATCCAGATAATAATCATATTCTAAATTTTTTTACTTTCTCAAAAAACGAAGATAGAGATACATTAGAAATTTTTGACGGCCAACAGCGTACTATCACTAGCATGTTAATTATTGCAAATGTTCTCCAAAGAATTGCTATTGACGATCCATCTGCAGCTGACCAGTATCGTGATCGATATGTAGAGCAGATTGATCGTATGTCAACCTCACAGCAGCAAAAGAAACGAAAACTCCTTTTTGATTCTACGGCAGATTGTGACTTTTTTTATAAAATTACTGGCTTGAGTTTTAATTCAAACGACAATGCATCTGTATTGAATGACAAAAAATTAATAGGGAACCAAAAAAAATTAGCTGATAATTACGTTATCATTTCTGAACTTTTTGATGAATATCTTGAAATAACAAAAGAAGTTTCACTCAAAGAAATTATTAATAGTATTTTGGATCATACATATCTTATTCGACTCATTGCTGAGAGTGAGGAAATCGCACAAAGTATGTTCGAAACTCTTAATAATACAGGTCGTAACTTAGAAAAATATTATGTGTTAAAAAATGATTTCGTTAGAGTTTTGGGTGAAAATAATGTCCGAGATACTTGGAACGATATAGATAGCAACGTACAAGAAAAAAACCGTAAGAACTTTCTCATAGCTTTCACTACGTTAGTTTATGGCAAGTATCAAAAAAATCAGTTAGTTTACGACACTAAAACTAGTGGTGAAAATGTTTTGGAACACCTTTATTATAATATAGATAACAGCAAAACTGGTGACATGACGGCACTAATGGACAATATTAAATTGGCTTCAGCTTCATTTATGTGTATTTGCGATCCTTCACAATATGCGAACGCATCCGTAAACGATAAAAATGAATATTCGCAACTTATCAATCGATTATCGATGTTTAACATCAAACAACACCGTCCGCTAATTCTTGCAATGATGATGAAAAATATTGAAATCGGTAAGATTAACTTCTTGCTCCGTAAAATCCTTTCTCTCGTAGTACGTAATATATATTTTAGAGAAGATAAGGGAAATACCGTTGAAAAACCATTTTCTCAAATGGCCTTTGAATTTTATAATGAACAAAAATCATTTGATGAAATCTGTAGTCAAATTGATAAACTTAAAATTAAAGATAGTAGCTTAGTGTCTGCCATTCTTGATAAGAAAATTCCAACTAGTCAAAATCGTAAAATCGCCTTTATTTTAAGTGAAGTTTATAAACGAAAACTTAAAGGTACTGAAGTCACAATAAAAGACAATTCTAACGATTTAGAACATATTTTACCACAAAACCCAGCTCACGGAAGTCAATGGTTAAAAGACTTTCCTGACGAAGAAATGCGTAACGAACTTACGTTTAAATTAGGAAATCTTACTCTATGGGATAATGGTACTAACCGTAGTGCTAAAAATAAAGAATTTGTTGAAAAATGTAATTATTTTAATAATAGTCTTTTAGAAGAAAACAAGAAGATTGCTTGTCACAAACATTGGACAGAAGAATTAATTCTAAAACGTACTAAACAGTTAGCCAAAGAAATTTGCCAAGTATTTTAAGTACTTCTGAAATAAAAATCCCTAAAAGGAAGATAAGTGAGGCTTATTTACCATTGTCTGATAAAGCTCAAACAAAATGTAGAGCTCACTCGTCGGTAAGCGTCACATAAGATAGCCTCCTATTCAATTGATGTCACTTGGTATAATTAAGACATCAATTGATATAGGAGGCACTTTTCATGAAGTTAAGTGATGTTGTTGCGTTTGAGCTCTTAGATGATGAACCACAACGAACTAAAACTAAGCCAGATTTAGTTGCACAAATTAATGTTGAAGGTGTTTTTTTAATGGAGCGTCTCGTGATGTTCTCAACGGAATTAATAAGTACTTATGGCATAGGAGTAATCATGTTTCCAGATGTTAGTAAAAAGCAGATTGCAAGAAACAAATCGATATTTGTATAAACAAGACGAAGGAGAGTTCATATGAATTATATAACTTTAAATGAATTTATTGCAGCGTATGAATCTGATACAGTTGAAGAGATGTATACTATAAACGGCATGAATATAGAAAAGAAACATGAAATTGATGATTTTTATAAATTTTCAAAACTATTATTGAATTGTTATGATTCTGAAGAAGTTAATAGTGTTGATATTTGTGGATGGTATTTTGGAGTTGATTTAAAGATACTTCCGGATTTTGATGCTCTTTGCATCACAGACAGATGTATTTTTAATCTTGACTTGAAGCATAAATCACCAAAAAAGGAAAGTTTAATTAAGAAATTTAGAACTCAAACAAAATTTTTAAAAATTTCTCAAAGTAAGTATAAAGACCTAAAATTAATATCTTGTTCGTTTGACGCTGAAAAAAAGATTCTTTATAACTATGACGAAAGCTCTGAAAGTATTCTTCCGATGGATATGAAGAAGTTATATGATGAGCTAAACGTAGGAAATGCTCTTGGCAAGAATATTGTTTTAGAGCTAGAGTCAAGTGATTACATAATATCACCGCTACAAAATATAACAAAGTTCCTAAATGGTGATTACTGGCTAAATACTAATCAACTAAACACTGTAGAGAATGTTATGAAAAGTAAAAATTCACTGATGGGCATATACGGTAAAGCAGGAACCGGTAAAACGTTATTAGGATTGGATATTGCAAGAAGGTTAGTGAATAACGGTAAAGCTGTATTGTATCTTTTTTCAGGAAATAAAAGAGATACACATAAAGAATTAAAAGAAAAATTTACAAATTTGCAAGTTAAAGGTATTAAGGAATTAAAAAGTATAAACTTAGACGAGTATGACTTTGTTATTATTGATGAGGCACAAAAGTTATACCAGTGTAATATGAATTATTTATTAGACTGGGGAGAACGTAATACTCTAGGTAAGAAGATCCTCTTCTTGTTCGATAAGGGACAGGTACTATCGGATAAAGACAAAGGGAAAGGTCTATATAATTATTTAATGGGGTGTAAAAATAAGGGACTAGCCAGTCTTTATGAATTAGATAAAAATATTCGAACAAATGATAAGATTTTATATTTTATTCGCTATATCATGAAAGCAAATGATATTCCAAAAAATGTGTCAAAAGCAGAGATAAGGAATGCAGTAGACGTTAAGTATTTTTCTTCAGCAGTAGGTGCAATTTCTTGGATCCGTAGACTTAGTGAGAAGGACGGTTTTAACTTTTTGGTACCCGCGGGTGATAAGCTACGTAAATCTAGTAGAAGTAAGTTTGAATTTGTATCAGATTTATACAAGGAAACGCATAGTGTTATCGGTGATGAATTTGACAATGTTGTAACTTATATTGACGATAGATTTGAGCTTACAAAAGGTAGAATGCCTCACTTGGTTAAATCACCGAAATATAGCGAATATTATTATATTGACAATGAACTATATGTTAATATGACTAGAGCAAGGAAGAAACTTTCGATTGCGATTATAGATAATCCAGCGGTATATAAATATATTGTTAAGTTTCTTCAGGAATAGGTTAATAGGTAAGCACGGCGTAATGTAAGCACAACATAACAGGATGTAAAAAGAAGCGATAGAAGAAATCCACTAATTAGGACTTCACCATCGCTTCTTTATTTTCTATAATTTTTTCAAGCTACATATCGTCGTCGACCGGCAAGTGAGCTTAACATTTTGCCTGAATTTCATCAGACCATGGCAAATAAGCGTCAACGTTAGAATTTTTTCGCAATTCCAGCTGTTCGAAGATATATTTCAAGTATTTATAAGCATCCAAATTGTTTAACTTTGCGGTTTAAACCAAAGTATAATATACTGCGTTAGCTTGGGCACCCTCATAAGATTTAGAAAATAAACTATTCTTGCACCCCAACGTAGTTGGGCGGATGCATTGTTCAACTTCGTTGTTTGATAATGGCATGCCTCCTATTCTAAAAATTCCTTCAAGTCTACTTCTTTGATTAAAAGAATACTTAATCGCATTCTTCAATCGACCATTTGAAGTATTAACTTGAGAAATGAATTCATAGAAGTCATCCAGTAGTGGCTTCACAATTTTATTTCTATCTACTACTTTTTCTTCTGCTGTTTTATATTCCAACTGCTTCTCCGCATGAAATACTTTCCCGAGTAGGGCTATCGCTTCTCGGGCTACAGAATGCGTTTTTCCTCTCAGAGCTTTGGCTATCTCAACAAATTTTCTACGAATATGAACCAAACACGCCCCGAAAACGATTTCTGGATAGACGTTAGAGCTATATCCAGTCCATCCATCACATATTATCGCACCGCTATATTAGAAGAACCACGTGTATCAGAGTGCTTGTAAAAAGTTCCCTTTTTAGCTGGCTTGATTCGTTTTTCAGGTAATGGATTTAAGCCCTGAAGAAGCCACTCAATTTGTTGCTAAGTTATCTCAGAAACCTCTTCACGATTTCTAGGCCACTGAAGTCGCCCATTTTCAAATCGTTTGTAAAGCATAGTAAAATCTTCGCCGTCCCAATAAAGTCCTTTAAAGCGATCATTTCTGCGTCCACAGAATAAGAAGAGCGAATCGTCATAGACATCCATTTCATAGTAATCTGTGATTAAAAGTGCAAGACTATTAATCCCTTTACGTAAGTCAGTATTCCCACAAACGATATACACATGTTTTGGATAATTGTAGTTAATCAGCATATTTCATCACCATTTTTATAATATCTTGTAATAGTTCTTCCTTCGTTTCATCAAAGACTGATATTTTGAAGGATGTTGTTTGGATATCTGCTATTATCTTTTTTCTACTGTACTTTGGTTTTCGCTGCGGACGTCCCTTACCGGAAAACAGAGCTTTTGCTTAATCCACCTCCGGTGACTTAAAGTTGACTGATACAATTTCTGTTATCTTTTCCATTAAAAAATCCCTCCGTAGTACTGATTTTCTTCCAGTATACAGAGAGATTGCCCGATAGTTAATACGGGGGTGTTATAGGGTGTTTACGCATTTATGACTTGCCTCATTCCAGTCACTACCATATTTTCCATACTAATCAAACAACCCTGTTGCAAATTTATACAAACAGGGTCGTTTCTAAATTAAGTTATTATTAATAAACGTAACACATACCATTAACTAAACTTTTCGCTAATGTACTGTGCCATACTTTCCATATCGGTGAACATT
>NZ_BAMI01000082.1 GCF_000615765.1 Ligilactobacillus equi DSM 15833 = JCM 10991
ATTAGATTTTGTCTAAGAATTATAAGGCACTTCACAGTTTGCCTCTGTTTTTATATTATACAGAATATAAAAAATAGCATAAGCAAGATTTATTTTCTATAAAATACAAAAAATCCTATTGGTATTTTGACCATAGGATTTTTGTACTCTATCTATATTTGGGCAATACTGTGGGCGGCACGACGACCCTGGTGAATGATACCTGCTAAGGCAGTACCACTTCCTGGATAGTAAGTTCCCATCCAACCACCAGCAGCGAGACCGGCGGCGTAAAGTCCTGGAATGACTTGGTCATGGATATCTAAAACTTGACCTTTAACATTAATCTTTAAGCCACCCAAAGATCCTAAGTTAGAAGCACGATTTTGGTAGGCAAAGTACTTTCCTGCAAGTGGTTCTAGACCCATTTGACGCCCGAATTCTGGATCTTGGTGCCGAACGGCTAGTTCATTCCAGTCTTGCAAGGTCTTGGCCAAACCTCGAGCATCCACACCAATCTTTTGCGCTAAAGCTTCAATTGAATCCGCACTCACCACTAATCCTTTCTTTATATCTGCAGCTAAACTTTCTGCATTCCAAGGACTAGCTGGTGCTTTTAGCGATGAATCTGCAAAAATCATATAAGTTGGTTTCTGGAATTTACTTTCTTCATGGAAAATCTCTCGGAAACCGTAAGCATAGGTTGCATCTTCACAAACAAAACGACGTCCAGCAGCATTGACGAAGAAAGATGGGATCGTAGGCATTTGGTTATTAGTGGCATTTCCTGTCCGTCCATCAAAATCAATCGTCCCGCCGAGACCACAGAGAGCCGCATTAACTGATTGGCCTAAAATAAGACCATCCCCGGTATCGGTAGAAATCGACATGCAAGCTTTATTCTTAAGATCAGCATAGTGCTGTGGGCTCAGGTCCTTGGCTAAAGCTGGATTGTGGTCAATACTTGCAGTTGCAATTAAAACCGCTTTTTTAGCTTGGTAGTAACCTCGGGCCGCCTTAACCCCAACGACTTCTTTTCGTTCAGTATCGAAAATCAACGCCTGAACTGAATTTTCATAACTAACTTTAACCCCTAGACTCAAAGCATTCTTCAAAAGAGCTTGGGTTAGTAGCACTCCATCTGTCGCAGCGCCACCACCACTGTTAACATGAATACGGTCGGCATGGACTTTATCAGCAATATATGGCACATGATTGTTACCATAGACACTAATCCACTTGACACCCATTTCTTCTAACCAAGTAATATTTTGTCCGGCATGCTTCGTCAAGTCTGTCACCAAATCGCGATCAGCTAGACCTTCAGCGGCTTGCAGATAGTAATCGGCATGATTTTGCGCTGTATCATTCGTAAACTTAGTCATTTCTTTTTGGTACTTAGTGCCACTTGCTTGAACTACCCCGCCAGAAAAATTCGTAGTTCCTCCAGGAATACCTGCTTTTTCCAAAATCAACACTGAGAGGCCTTCTTCCGCAGCTTGAACTGCGGCTGCCAAACCTGCGCCCCCACTTCCGATAACCACTAAATCATAACTTACTCGGTAACTATCAACAGCATTTGCAGCTACATAAGCTTGAATATCTGAAGTATTAAGTGGGGTTCCTTCAGCATCAAAATCCGCTTTAACTTTGGGGCCATCAATAGCTAACTTAAAGTTCAGGTCTTCTGCTTCTTGAGCCGAAATTTCTCCTTGAGCTAAAGCTACCGCCTTTTTAGCAGCTTGTTTAAAGGCTATTGAACTAGACGTCACCCCAGTTACAGCATCGACATCAACACTTTGCGCTGCCAACATTTTTTCTTGCATCCGTTCAATGGCTAACCGTCCTACCCGAGCATGGGTATTAAAGTCAGCTTCAACGCCAATTACACGTGCTTGCTCATCTAGCGTTACACTAGCTGCAACAGGACCGTGAAAACCTTGCGTTTTACCTATATAAGTTGTTATCAAACTATTTTTCCTTTCTAAGAAAATTTTTACAAGCTTGTATCCGTATGCGTTTTGTCAGGATAAGTCATTAACTTGGTCAAACTTGGGGCGCGCCTTCAACGGCATCTTTAACGCGATTAATGGCCATTGGCGCAATTCCTTTGTGGGTAAGGATGTAGAAATCATTATTTTTCAACCCATCAAAAATGGTTGCACCTACAGAGTCAATTGGTAAACCAGCTGTTAAATCATCAACGGCCATCTTTTGTCCCAGTTTGAAACTTTCACTTTGATAATATGGATCACTTTCATCCCGATACTTATCCGGGCGATACTCTTCTGAATGCATCAAGTTCGTCTGTACAAAGGCTGGCGTAAAGACATGCATCCGAATCTTATCTTGTTTAACTGCTTGTAAGTCATATGCGACTGCTTCGGTCATACCAACTACCGCAAATTTGGTTGCATAGTAAGCAGGCATTCCCGCGCAGTTAGAAGACCTGCTGCCGAGGCCACATTTAAAATATCGCCCCCATTTTCCTGCTTCATCATGATGGGAATAACTTTTCTTAAAGCATAGACCTGACTCATTAAGTCTGCATGCAAAATCCATTCCCAGTCACGAGTTGGTAGTTCCCAAATAGGCCCAGGTACTGCAACACCGGCATCATTGACCAATAAATCTATTTGACCATATGCTGTCATCGTCTTATCCACTGCAGCGTAAACTTGTTCTTCCTCGGTTACATCTGCCACAATTTCCAATACATCAGTGCTTTGCTTTAACTTCTTGACCACTTGACCCAAAGCTTCTTGATCCTGGTCAAGTAAGGCTAGTTTCATTTTTTGAGCGGCCGCCTGAGTAGCAATTGCCTCGCCAAAACCATGAGCTGCCCCGGTAATTAAAGCTACTTTCCCTTCAAATTCCATAAGCTACGCCCCCTTGTTTCCTTAGCTAAAATCTACTAATTCTGAAATTGGATATCTAGTCGTAGTGATTTCTTCGGCTGTTTCATCTGGTTTACCGATCGCAATTGCCATTACTGGAATATATTGTTCTGGATCAAGGTCAAATGTTGACGCTGCTTTGCTTGCATCGTACCCTGCCATTGCGTTTGTTTCATAACCATGCTCTCTAGCGGCTAACATAAATTGCATGGCTGCTAACGAAGTATCTACATTGCATCCTCTACTAGCATCTTACGGTCAGCTTTTTGGTAAAGTGGAAGGAAGGTATTCAAAGCCGCATTCATAGCTTCTTCGCTAACTTTACCTGCTTCAAACATCCCGTGCCAGAGAGCACTGTATTTTTCATATGCTAAAGTGTTGCCGAAAAACATTACCACCGCAGAACTACTATTAATTTGTGTGTGGTTAAATTTCATGCAAAAGCTACGTAATTTTTCCTTACCTTCTTCGGTATCAATGACCACAAATTTCCAAGCTTGTAAGTTACAAGCTGATGGGGCGGTAATTGCTTCATCTAACATTTCGACAAGTTCTTCACGCTCAATTTTTACAGAACTGTCGAACCGACGTACCGAGTGTCTTTCATTCATAATTTTGTGAAAATCATTATTTACTTTTGCCATAATGCAAAACCTCCATTCAGTTAATATCGCTTACATATACATCATATAACGGAAAATCCAAAAAATCAATCAAAAGTTCAATAAATCACAAATTTTATAAATTTTTTTACTTTTTTAGGCAAAATAAAAGGAGCCAATCCACCGATTAGCTCCATACTTATACTATAAATGTAAAATTTGTTGCATTCCTAGACTGACAACCGTAATCGCCAACCAGCACAACCCACCTAATAAAAGTGGCTTACCACTAGACTTAACTAATTTAACCACATTACTGTTCAAACCGATGGCCGCCATCGCCATGGTTATCATAAACTTGCTAAGCTCTTTTAGTGGCATAAAAGTTTCTGTCGCTACACCTAAGTCAGTGGCTACTGTGGTTATTAATGAGGCAAGCAAAAAGTAGAAAATAAACATTGGGAAGGCTCGTTTCAAACTAAAATTTCCTGCCCCACGTTGACTTTCCCGGCGTGCTTTTAAATAGGCTAGACCCAAAGTAATGGGAATGATTGCTAAAGTCCGCGTTAACTTTACCGTTACAGCTTTATCTAAGGTTTGCGAACCTAGGTGCCACATGCTATCCCAAGTCGCAGCTACAGCTGTTACTGAAGAAGTATCATTAACAGCCGTCCCTGCAAAAATTCCAAAGCTGGCCCCACTATGCGTATCAAATCCGACTAATCTACCCAAAATAGGAAAAATAAAAGCTGCTAAAACATTAAAGAAGAAAATAATCGAGATGGCCTGAGCTACCTCATCATCTTCCGCATCAATTACTGGTGCCGTCGCTGCAATTGCCGACCCCCCACAAATTGAAGAGCCCACTCCAATTAAGGTCGCAATATTTCCTGGTACCCGCATCAACTTATGTAACAAGTAAGCTACTACTAACGCCGTCGTAATTGTAGTTAAAATAATTGGGAGCGACTCCTTTCCCGTCTGCAAAACTACATTTAAATTTAGACCAAATCCCAACAGAACTACTGCTGTTTGAAGAATAAATTTCGAAGTAAATTTAATTCCAGCTGTAGCCTGGCCTTTATTCTCCCAGAATAAAGCCAAAATCATTCCAATTAAAATTGCAAATACAGCACTACCAACAACTGGAACAACTTTACCTAAGAACCATGCAATAAGTGCAATTACCAAGCAAACAATGATTCCTACCGTATTATCAATCCAGAAACGCTTCTTTAACATTATCTTACCCCTCTCATTCAATTACGGTTATTATACCAAAACTAGTTACTTATTTGGTAACATATGTTAATTTCAACTTAAAATTTTCTTAGCTTTTTCATCAACTTTCCTTAATATTTATATCTTATATTAAGAGCATAGCTAATAGCACAAACTTTTCATAATACTTTCTCCAAACCCGCCTTGTCTCCCCATAAGGCGGGTTTCTTATTCAATCAAAAAGTTACCAGAATTTAATATTCAGCTTAACTTTAACTAGATAATTGTAGACAACATTTTTTTAGTAGTCTACAATCCCCTAGCTAAAGCTTTTTAATTTTTTACTTTTGTAACAAAAACATAACAACTTATTACAAAGCCTATCTATCACGCTTTTCAGCCCTTGTTTTAATTCTTTTTTTCTGCTAGCTTAGTACATGTACTAAATTTGGAATCACATGGGAGCATAATAGCTAATGAAAAAATCACTACATATTTTGACCAGCCTTTCCTTGGCCGGTTTGATTGTTGGGACTGGTCTCCAAACAGCTAGTGCTGCAACAACTAATAATACAACACTCGAAGCTAGCGCAAGCGAAGCAATTACTAACCTCAACACCCAATTAAACCAACAACTTCCTGATCAAAAGCAATTAAATCAAAGTGTTGATCAAGAAATTCAAAACCAAGTGCAACGCGATAAAGACGTAGCTGCCGCCTTAAAAGCATTGGAAGATAATAAAGAACAATCTGTTTATAACGGGGAATGCTACGGGATGACCGCTTGGTATGTTGACCACCTTAAAGGTCCAACTCTAATGGGTTCCGGGCATGAATTTGCTCAAGATATTGGTCAAGATTACGACTGGGCAGCTGCTGGCTGGACGGTAACCGAATACCCTAATATCTCTGATATTAAACCTGGTGACGTTATTTGTTGGCAAGCAGGGGGAAAGTTAAGTCCTGGGATTTATGGTCATACCGGAGTCGTTAAGTCGATTGATGCTCAAGGTAACATGGTAACTTACGAACAAAATTCTGAAGCCGGTCGAATCATTCACGAATACAACCGGACTTTCAACGATACTAAAATTAAATCCGTTATTCACAAAAATTAACTTAAGAAGTCACTTGATAGTGACTTTTTTGTCTTTAACCTAAACAACGTTAAAAGCCTTAAGAAATTTCATTTCTTAAGGCTTTTGCTATTGGCGGGGCGGATTGTATAATTTAAGTTGAACATGAGTGGACATCTCTCCTCCCATTGCACTAACATTGGAATTTATAGATTTATCATTTTTGATCACCAATTTTATCAAATATCTGTTGAATACTGCGAGCCTCCGAGACTACTTTATACGTGGTATCTAGGTATTTATCTGTCATTTTACTTGCGGGTAACTCTTTTATCAAAAGCATGACTTTTACCCTTTTGA
>NZ_BAMI01000081.1 GCF_000615765.1 Ligilactobacillus equi DSM 15833 = JCM 10991
GTAATTTCTAACGGCTTGTTGTTTTAAAATTTCTGCATTAAAAAGACCTTGAGGGGAAATATCAAGGTCTTTAGAATAATATGTAGCCACCCTAAGAGTGGCAGGGGAAAATTTGTATATTATCTATGAATCAGTCAGAGTGGGGGAAATCATTCTGGACTGATAAGTACAGCATACAAGATTTTTACTGAGAATAATTTATTTCACCCCAAACGTAGCGAAAAAAAACCTAAACGTCTCTATAGTTTGCTAGTTACTTACGGACTAAGCTTAGTTTACACTGGGCTTTTTTCTTTAGCCAATTTTATCCTTTGATTTGTAAAGTGGCCCCACCGGCTAAGAGAAAACAAACTAGAGCGAAGAAAAAGGGAGCCTGGGCGGAGAAATCATAGAGAAAGCCAGCCATTAAAGCCCCGATAATCATACCCAAAGATTGGGTTGCTTGGTAAAAGCCTAAGACTTGATTACGCGTCTCTTCTTGGGCGGCTTGGGTAATCAATTCTTGAATCAAAGGTACTGTTAGGGCATAGACTCCGTAAAAAACCAACGCTAAGGCTAAAAAAATCATCAAGTTGGGACTGAAAAGTACTCCAATAATTAAAACTGCGGAAAAGCCTAAGACTGCCCGCAAAGAAGCACTAACTTTCGTTTGGTTGATTAAATACAAGCACAAAGTCAAGTTTAAAATCAGGGAAAGCAAGCCTACTCCTCCCTTGAAAAAGCCATTGACTGAGCTTGGTAGATTATAGAAATCCTTGAGATAGTAGTTAAAAGATTGGTCAAAGGCGGTATAACCTAGATAAAAGACAATCGACAAGCCAAAAAGTAAGGCGAGTTTAGCCGTGATGAACTCTTTGCCTTCCAGGAAAGCAGTTAGCGGATTGGCTTGTCTTTTGAGTTGGTGGCGGTTCAATTGTTCTAAATGGGCATCTTTATCCAAAAATAAACCCATCAAAAGGCCGGCTAACGCTAATTGGCCAATTTGTAAAAGGAAGGTTAAGTTGAGGTTAACTTGTCCCAAAACCCCACCAATAAAATATCCCCCGGCTGAAAAGACGGTTTGGACAGTGACATTGAGGGTCAAGTTAGTACCAACTTGGTTCGTGGCACTGTGCTCGGTAATATAGGCTAAAACCCCGACGAAAAAGGCGGCGCAAGCAATTCCTGCTAAGAGGCGCCCAATTAAAATAATGCCGGCATAATGTCCGAAAGAAAAGAGGATTTGTGCTAAGGCATAGCCTACACTACCCCAGGCCATAGCGGTTTTATTGTGAATTGTGCTAGTAATTTGGCCAAAAAAGGGCGAAAAAGCAAACATTCCTAAAGACATCATGGCAAAGGCAATTCCAAACATGGCGTCGTTGAGCCTAAAAGTTTGAAGTAGGTCGGTGTGACCGGGTGGGCGTAGTTGGCAGCTAAGTTAAATAAAGCTATCAAAGTAAAAAAAGTGAATTTTTTTGGCATAAGCATTCCTTTCAAAATAAGTTTCGCCAAAGATTATACGCAATCTACCCTAAAAATACAACTAGACAGCTTTAGGATTTCTGGTTAAGATAGAAGATAAAAATCTTGAGGAGGTTTTATTGTGAAACAGTCCAAAATGTTGTTACCTGCCATCATTATGGCTGGGATTGTCATGCGGATTCCTTTTACTACTTTGCCGGTAGTTTTGACTCAAATAGCCCAGGGTCTTGGTGTATCGGTGGCGTCTTTGGGAACTTTAACTACGATTCCTTTGGTGATGTTTGCTCTGGGTTCGTCTTTTGCCCCTTATTTAGCCCAAAAAATTGGTTTGGAAAAAACCTTTACCGTAGTGATTTTAATCATGGCTTTGGGGTCAGGATTACGGTTAATCAATGTGGCGACTTTGTATGTTGGTACCATGATTGTGGGGTTGGCAATTGCCTTTATCAATGTTTTATTTCCTAGTCTTTTATTGGAAAATTATCCTCGTAGCTTTGGGGTCTATACCACTATTTATACGACAGCCATGGGTTTAGCGTCTACTATTGCATCGGCAGTGGCAGTCCCCATTGTGACGCAAACTTCCTGGCAATTTTTAATTTTCTTATTGAGTGTGATTATCCTTTTGGCAGCCTTGACCTGGTGGCCTAATATAAAAAATAATCACTACTTAACCTTGGCCAAAACCGATACGGTAGAACCTACTTCAATTTGGACTAATAAAATGGCCTGGGTGACCTTGATTTTTTCTGGTTTTCAATCGCTCTTATTTTACACAGGACTGACCTGGTTACCAACTATGGCTTTAGATGCTGGCCTCAATCAAAATGCCAGTGGTTTGTTAGCAGGACTATATTCGTTGATTTCTTTACCCCTGTCAGCACTAATTCCTGTAATTGTTTCACGTCAAAAACGTCAAGCGCGGCGAAATTTTATGCTGATTTTTGCGATTTGTGGCATCTTAGCTATGGTCCTTTTATTGATGGTAAATTCTCGTAGTTTTTGGTTTTGGAGTGCGGTCAATGTTCTCTGGGGTGCGAGTGTTGGGGCATTATTCCCTTATATGTTAACGGCTTTTTCCTTGAAAACCACTAATCCTACTCAAACTGCACGACTTTCTGGTATGGCGCAAACTGGCGGTTACCTCTTGGCAGCTTTGGGGCCGGCACTTTGTGGTTACGGCTATAGTTATTTTCATAGCTGGACACCAATAGTCTTTGTACTTCTATTGGTGACGCTTATCACTACACTATCTTTGATTATTATGGAAAGTCGTGAAAAGATTGCATAAAAAACTTGTCAGTTGACAAGTTTTTTTTATGCTTCCAATTGAGAGGCAACTGCTATGGAAAGGCTGGCACACAAAGCTAAGGGCAAAAGGGCACTAATATCTAGGTGGCAAATTTCAAAAAGCATAAATATCGCCATTAAAGGTGCATTTTGGGTGGCTGTCAATAATCCCACTGCTCCCAAAAGGGCGCATTGAACTAAGCTCGCTGTCGGTACAAATTGGACATAAAGTAGTCCACTAAGGCTCCTAGACAAGCCCCAGCTCCAATGGAAGGTGTTAAGGTTCCCCCGTAAGCACCAGTCCACAAGGTAAAAATGGTCACAACTAATTTGGCCACCATTCCGAAAATTAAAAGTCCCATGGCTTCTAAGCTGACACTTTGGAAATTGAAAGCCATTTGTGCTACTCCGCGACCATTACCCATAATTTGTGGAAAGAAAGTGGCAATTGTTCCGGTTAAAAGTGCTGCTAAAGGTAGGCCGATGAGAATTTTATTGTCCGAAGCGCGAGCATTACTGGCTTTTTGAATCCAGCGTCGCACATAAGCGCCAACTAAACCTGCTAATGGTCCTAAAATTAAAATTAAAGGTAAGAGCTTAAGGTTAAAATGTGGTTGGGAAATCACGTAATAGGGGGTGAAACCTTTACTGAGTGCCCCCACTAAAGTCGCAAGCACAGACATGGTGAGGCTGACAACGATAGCTTTGCGACTGATTTTTTGGTAGAGGATTTCCAGACAAAAAAACATCCCGGTTAAAGGTGAAATATAGACTCCAGCAAACCCCGCTCCGGCCGCTGCTGCTAGAAGGAGTTTTTGGTCTTCAGTAGACAAATAACGATTCCAACGTGCGGTGAATTTTTGGGCTAACATGGTCCCCATTTCTCGAGGCGCTAATTCCCGGCCGACAGATCCTCCGGTAGAAACGTAAAAGATTTGCGTTAGGTCGTGAATCAAGGTGGTTTTGAAAGACATCTTTTCACCAGTTAAAGCTTTCTTAATCCCAACAGGTCGGGAATTTTTACGTAAAAGATGCCAAGAAATTCCGGCTAAGATGCCCCCAAAAAAGACGGATAGAAGTCGCCGTAAAGGCCAAGCTTGGCTCGCCACAGGGTGGTGATTACTTTCGACAAAGCCTAAAAAGAGGTGTTCAATCAAGTCGAGAAAATAACCTAATAGTAAAGAAGACGTTCCAATAATAAGTCCTAGAGCGATAGTGGCAGTCATGAGATTGAGGTCGTTAGTGTGCGTTTTTAATTTGGCAAACATGGGTAGGTCCTTTCTAAGCCAATTGGTGGGCGATTTTTCCACAAATAGCAGCGACAAGGGCGCCGAGTAAATCGTCGATGAAAGTATTGACCTGGTTAGGTTGTTGATCATAGTTCTTGATAATACCGGATTTAACACGATCCAGATAGCCGAAATTGGTGGCGCCAATTGTACCATAGACGTTGGCGATGGCTAGGGCCAGGGTTTCATCGGTACCAAAGACACCAGCATCATTTTTGATGATGGAGAGGAGCGGTTCACGTAGTTGATCGGCCTGAGCCAAGCGGTCGAGTTCGAGCGCTACCATGGCTTGGTTGAGGACTTCACGTTTATGGAGCACTGCTTGTAGGGCTACCTGACAGTCTGCTTCGGTCACTCGTGTATCAAACTCCACTAATAGTTTATAAGCCAGATGAGTGAGGTCGGAAAGTTTCACCCCCCGTCGCTCTAACTCTTGTGTAACAAAGTTGTAAGCTGCGGTGTCGGGATACTTAAAATTTTGATTTAACATGATTTTTCCTCCACGTAATTTTTGTTTATGAGAATAACACGATAAATGTAGGCTGACAAGAAAAAACTTGGTCAGTTTTTGTTATAATGAAGCTAGTAAAATTAAAGGAGCGCTCAATTTGAATGATATTATTTTGTTAAAGCCTGCCTTCCAAGAAAAAATATGGGGTGGCAAAAAATTACAAGAAGAATTCGGCTATGACATTCCTAGTGACCAAACCGGAGAATGTTGGGCGATTTCAGCCCATAAGCATGGACCTGCGACCGTTGAAAATGGTCCCTATGCTGGAATGACTCTAACGCAGTTATGGACCTCAGAGCCGCAACTATTTGGTAACCACGGTGCTGAGGAAAGTTTTCCTTTGTTAACCAAGATTTTGGATGCCAAAATTGACCTTTCCGTCCAAGTTCACCCTGATGATGCTTATGCCATGAAACACGAAGGGGAATTGGGGAAGACCGAATGTTGGTATATTCTTGCAGCGGATCCTGGTAGTTATTTAATTTATGGTCACCGCGCCCAAAGCAAGGAAGAATTTGCCCAATTAGTGTCCCAAGGTAAGTGGGACCAACTTTTAACTAAGGTACCCGTTAAAGCTGGTGATTTCTTTTATGTGCCAAGTGGGACGGTACACGCAATTGGTGGTGGAGTGATGGTTTTAGAGACCCAACAATCAAGTGATACTACTTATCGTTTATATGACTGGGACCGCAAGGATGAAAAGACAGGTCAAAGTCGGGAATTACATATCAAAGATTCTTTGGCTTGTAGCCAAGTGCCTTTCCAAGCACCAAAATTAACTAGGAAAACCAGCTTTTGTGGGCAAACGAAAGTTACAGAGTTTGTTAATTCTAAATTCTTCAGTGTTTATCGTTGGGAAAATCACCAAAATCAAGGTGATTTTCAAAATAAAAACCATGATTACTGGTTAGTTTCTGTTATTGCAGGTCAAGGTCAAATTAATCTCGGTGATAAGACTTATGATTTGAAAAAAGGTATGCATTTTATCATTCCCTCAACAGTTACAAACTGGACTTTAAGTGGCGACTTCACCATGATTGCTTCTAAAGCCAACTAATATCGCAAAAAAGACCGGCAAAAGTCGCCGGTCTTTTTAGATATCACGATACATGAGCAAATCTGTTTGTCGGTCATTTCCTAGGACGAAAGTATGGGCACCAGCTTGTTTGAAACCAAGATGACGATAAAAGCCTAGCGCATTTTTATTGTGTTCCCAAACCCCGAGCCAAATGCCTTCACAAGCTAGGTCGTGGGCATATTTTAGCGCAAAGTCAAAGAGCGCTTGGCCGATACCTTGTTTTTGATATTCAGGGTGTACATAGATACGTTGGATTTCCAAGGCTTGGGGCCAATCGAGTTCGCTTTGAGCGTGGCCCCAGTTTAATTTAAGATAGCCAACTATTTGGCTATCTTTAAGGGCAAAGAAATAGGCAGATTGTTCCTGCGCTAGTTCTTGTCTTAAAACTTCAATATTATAAGCTTCATCTAAGTATTTTTGTAAATCAGCCGGATCGTTGTCTTGATCAAAGGTGGCTGCAAAAGTGAGCCGACAGATTTTTTGTAATTCTTCCAGATCGGCGGTGGTTACGTTTCTGATTTGAATAGTCATTTTTTCCTCACTACTTTTTAGTTT
>NZ_BAMI01000080.1 GCF_000615765.1 Ligilactobacillus equi DSM 15833 = JCM 10991
AAAATAATGTTGCGCGATTTCTAAAGCCGCATGTTCCATAATTTGCTTACCATGTTCTTGAACATAAAGTGGACTTTGATCAACGCGCCGACCATATTCATAGGCCACCGCCATTAAATCGTTAATTTGTTCTTCACTGATGGAGTCTGGGTAGAAAGTCAACTTCAAGTAGTACTTGTCATGCAAAAAGTACAAGTCACTAGTAATCTCGTCACCTTCTAGGACATTAACTAAGTTTAGGAAGTCTTCGAAGTCATCTAATTCTACCAGGTAAGACTTTTCTTCATCTACTAGACTTGTCATGCGCCCCTTAGAGTTCATGGTTTCATTATTAACCTTTTCTTGATCCTGACTAGCTTTTTCGAAGGCATCTCCCAATTGTTGCTTCAAGAAGTCAGTCAGATTGTCATCTTCATCAAAATTCGTCATATCCACGTGGTGGACTTTCTTACCTTGCTTTTCTAATTCGGCTAAAGGATTGAAAGGTTCGCTTTCCCCACTTGGATCTACCTTGGAAATAAACAATTCCAAACCGTTGCGATTTGGCATCATTTGGAAAGTTACGGCTTCATTATCACGGAACTCGTGGTCCACATCAACTTCATCTAAAATTGAATAAAAGAAGCTTTCGATTTCTTTTTGGTTACCTAAAAGATCGAGGACTGTAATTCCTCTTTCAACGAGGTCTTCGTTTTCCAAGAGAACTTTGATGGTATTATCATTAATTTTCTTCATTTCCATCTTAATGCACCTCTTCTTACACTTTTTAAAAGTTTCATTCATTACTATATCAGAAAATAAAGAAAAAGGCCACCAGATAGCCCGGTAACCTTGAATTTTTTTATCACTTGACATTCAATTTTCAAAATAAAAATCAATCCCCGCATTCCTCCTGGAATACTTAGATTGATTTTTAATACTTTTTTAGTTACCAGAAGCAGCTAAAACTTTTTGGAGTTCTAAAACACGAACTTCACGTGGTAAGAAACGCCGAATTTCATCTTCGTTGTAGCCAACCTGAAGACGCTTTTCATCCATAATGATAGGACGTCGTAAAATACCTGGATTGGCTTGAATTACTGCGAATAATTCCTTCATTGGCATTTCGTCAATATCCACATTAAGCTTTTGGTATGCCTTGGAACGCTTAGAAATAATTTCTTCGGTTCCATCTTCGGTCATTTGTAAGATTTGTTTAATTTCATTAATTGATAAAGGTTCTGAAAAAATATTTCTTTCCTTGTATTCAATATTGTTTTCTTCTAGCCAAGCACGAGCCTTACGACAAGAAGTACAACTTGGTGAAGTAAATAGTGTAACCATAGTAATCGCTCCTTTACAGTTGTAAAACACTAGCGACAAATTATATTTTCTACAATTAATTATACACCGAGCTAAATGCTTTTAACAAGCCTTTCTCGATAAAAAATTTTAAATTTTACCTTAAGCTACCGCTCAAGTTTATCCCAAATGACTACTTCACCTTGATTTAAGGAGCGAGGTACATCAATAATTCTTTGATTAGATGATCCCCGAAATTGCAAGGTTAAATCCATGAGCGGTTCCATAAAGCGCCCATCAACCAGAATATCTAGGTAAGACAAGAGCTCTAATTTATCCGACGAATCTTGTAGAAGCTCATCCCAGTCATAACCAGTCCAAGACCAAATATCTTTGCTGTGACCAAATTCTTGACGGATACGCTTGACTAGACGTAAGCAGACCTGGGTATTTAAGAATGGTTCGCCACCTAAAAGAGTTAGTCCTTGAACATAGGGCTGGGCTAAATCAGCGATGATTTGATCTTCGAGTTCTTGGGTATAGGGCCTACCATAATTGAAGTTTTGGGCAGCCTTGTTATAACAACCGGGACAAGCAAAGAGGCACCCACTCACATAAAGACTACAACGAACCCCTTCACCGTCGACAAAGTTAAAAGGTTTGTAATCGGCGATTTTTTCCTGACTGTAATCCTGGGCCAACCATTCCATTGGTTTGGGATTTTTAGGTTCACGGATTTTGCGACGTTTAGGACGTTTAGCCTGAACTTTCCCCGCCAGATCATTGGTATCCACAAATCGGGTATCTCCACCAACACTAATGCGTATCTCAGCCATCAACTACATCCCCTCGCCGATATTTTTAGCCCGGGAAGAAATTTCCACGTGGCGCCCGTGAACCATGGGTCTTTGTAGTGGGTTACCTAAGTAGCCACATGTCCGCTTGACACAATCACATAATTTAGGATCATGATTACCACAATCTGGACATTCAAAACCACGTGCAGTAGCTTTAAATTCTCCTTCAAAACCACACTTAAAGCAGTGGTCAATCGGTGTATTAGTTCCCAAATAACCTACTTTATCATAGGCCCAGTCCCAAACAGCTTCTAAAGCCTTAGGATTTTGACGTAAGTTCGGGTATTCACAGTAATGAATGAAACCACCGGCTGCATATTTAGGGTAATCCATTTCAAAGCTTAACTTTTCAAATGGCGTTGGGTGTTTACGCACATCATAGTGGAAACTATTGGTGTAGTATTCTTTATCAGTAATGTCTTTGACCTTGCCAAAACGCTTAAGATCTAATTGGCAGAAGCGGTCAGTTAAAGATTCACTTGGCGTTGAGTAAACACTATAGTGGTAACCAGATTCCTTTTCCCAATCTTGACAGTAATCGTGCAATTGCTTAACGATTTCTAGGGTAAAATCGTGGGCCGCTTGATTTCCTTCCCAGTTAGGACCAAAGAAGACGGTACCAACTTCATAAAGACCAATGTAACCTAAAGAAACCGTTGCCCGTTCACCTTTAAAGAGCTCATCGACACTATCTTGGGGCTTGAGTCGCTTACCAAAGGCCCCGTATTGGTAAAGGATAGGAGCATTTTCTGGTAGGGCCTGCTTACAACGTTCTACCTTAAATTCAAGGGCTTCATGAGCAATCGCAACTTTTTCATGAAAAATTTCCCAAAAAAGGTTCATATCACCTTGAGATTCCAAAGCAATTCTTGGTAAATTCAGGGTAACAACCCCTAGGTTCATTCGACCAGAGTTAACCTCTTGGCCTTGTTCATCATGCCAACCTTGCAAGAAAGAACGACAACCCATAGGGGCCTTGAAAGAACCCGTCAACTCCACGATTTTATCATACATCAAAACATCCGGGTACATTCTTTTAGTGGCACATTCGACCGCTAATTCCTTAATATCATAATTAGGATCAGCAGGACTATAATTTACACCCTTCTTGATGGCAAAAGTCAACTTAGGGAAGATAGCCGTGCGCTTTTCTTTACCCAGCCCCTCAATCCGGATTTGCAAGATAGCTTTTTGAATTTCGCGAGCAATCCAGGACGTTCCGAGCCCAAAACCTAAGGTAGTAAAAGGTGTTTGGCCCTGAGACGAAAATAAGGTGTTGATTTCATATTCCAAGGCTTGCATAGCATCGTAGATATCTTTTTTAGTCCGCTTTTGTGCAAATTCGATTTGTTTATCTGAATCTTCAATATATTCCTTGGCTTCCACGAGGTGCTTTTGATAGTTCTTATAGGCGAAAGGTTCTAAAACTTCATCTACTCGGTCGGCTGAACAGCCACCATATTGACTGGAAGCTACATTGGCAATAATCTGTGCCATTTGAGCGGTAGCAGTTTGAATGGAATGAGGGCTCTCTACTTCAGCATTTCCAATTTTAAAGCCATTGGTCAACATTTCCTTAAAATCAATCAAACAGCAGTTGGTCATAGGACTCCAAGGTGTGTAATCTAAATCGTGATAGTGAATATCCCACGTAAGTGAGCCTTAGCTACGTGCTCTGGCATTAAACGTAACCCCAGGGTCTTTCCAACCGTACCAGCGGTTAAGTCTCTTTGGGTGTTGAAAACACGACTATCTTTATTAGCATTTTCGTGAACTAAAGTCGGATCTGCAGCTTGCAGACGAGCTAAACGTTTGGCCGGATTAGTTTCATCTTCCCATGACTTTTGCGCAGCTTGCTTATAGTCGCGGTAAGCTTGAGCTTCTTTCGTGTAGCCATAATCGACTAAGGTTTGCACAAAAATTCGGGCAATTTCTGCTGTAGTTACAGTTGGTGTTAATTGCGCCACCATGGTGGGAATTAAGCTCGCTGTTTGCGTAGCTAACCCTAATTTAGCTAGTACCGCCTTTAATTTATAAACGTGAAATTGTGTATGACTACCATCGGCACGTGTTACTTGTACTTTTAATTTTTGTTTCTTAGAAGATAAAGTTTCTACCTTCATCACACTCATCCTCTCTATATGTAGTATAATAATGCTAATCAATATCATGTCTTGTGACTTTCAATTCATGTTTAATTCTAGCGTGTTTTATAAAAAAACACAATATATAGTTTCATGTATAATTGATTGCACAAAATATTGTGTTATTGTTAAATAGGTATTCGAAGTAAATTTTATAAAGTTATACCAAAAATAGAATATGAGGTGCAAATATGGAAGTAGAAATTGAAAAGTTAGTTGCTACTGGTTTGGAAGAATTATTGGCCCAAGCGACCTACAAGCTGGAGATATTTTTGTCCTGGGTTGCAGTAGTAGCGAAGTTTTAGGACATCAAATTGGTAAGCATTCAAGTTTAGAAATTGGCCGTATCATTGTGAAAACAATTTATAATCGCCTGCAAAAAGACGGCGTAACTTTAGCAGTCCAAGGTTGCGAACACTTAAATCGGGCTCTAGTAATCCCTAAGCAAGCCGCCCTAGACCATAATTTAGAAATTGTCTCGGTTTACCCTTCCCTTCATGCTGGTGGAGCTGCGCAAGTCGCGGCTTTTGAACTTTTTGACCATCCTGTGGAAGTAGAACATTTAGTCGCACAAGCTGGGATGGATATCGGTGATACCTTTATCGGAATGCATGTCAAGCATGTCCAGATTCCCGTGCGAACTTCGGTCAAGGAAATTGGCAAAGCCATGTAACCTATGTCCGCAGTCGGCCAAAATTAATCGGTGGTCCACGGGCAAAATATTCCTGGAATCCGTATTAAGTCCAAAAAGGTGAAAGTTACGCAACTTTCACCTTTTATAGTTATTGGTTTATGCAATTTTCTTATGCGCCAACATAATTAAAGCCAGGTTGATAGCTAATAATAATGAAGTAAAGAGGAAAACTCCTTCATAATCAAAAACACTAGAAACAGCCGAACCTATCAGAGGCCCAACCACTCCACCAGCGGCTTGAAAGGACTGATTGTAAGAAAAAATTCGACCAAAAACTTGCTTATCAACTTGGGTGGTGAGGACTGTTTGCACGGCCGGCAAAAGTGCCGCACTTGACAACCCAATTAAGAATCGGAAAAGAGTTAAAAGCCAAACATCACGAATAAAGAACATCGGTAAAAACATAACAACTTGGTATGTCATACCACACATTAAAACTTTTGTCGGTCCACTGGCATCCATTTTTTTCCCAGATAACGGGCAGCTAATAAGGTTCCAAATCCTGGTGCCGCTGCCACCACCCCACTGACAAAGGAAACATTGCCGTGGTTGTGCATCAATTCCTTAACTAAGAGTGAGATAATTGGAGAAATTGACATCAAAGAAGCTTGGACAATTAAGGTCGTTGTAAACATTAAGAAAATTAAACTCTTGTTAGGTAAACTAACTAAGACTTCCTTGGCTGGTTTCATCTTTTCCTTAGTAATAGGGATAAAATGTTCTCTAGTCAGTATAGCAGTTAAAATAAAGGCCAAGGCCATTAAGGCCCCCGTCACAAAGAAAGGCAGACGATAACCACCTAAACCAGCAATCGCTCCCCCAAATAAAGGACCGAGTAAGTTTCCCGTAACATTAGCTGTCATCATGGTCGATAAGACCGTACCAGAACGTCTTTTAGGTGTTTCACCAGCAATAAAGGCAGCCGCGTTATTGATATATCCAGAAAAGGCTCCTTGTAAAAAACGCAAAGCAATAATGGACCATACTCCTTGAGCTAAACCGGTTGCCGTAATGGTTAAAGCCATCACTCCAGAAGCTCGTAAACACATAAGCTTTCGTCCTTTTTGGTCAGCTAAACTCCCCCATAATGGCGACATAATTGCTTGGGAAAGATAGGTGGCTGAAAATGCTAACCCAGAATAAAAATTAAGTTGCGTTTGGGAATATGTACCTAAAGATTCCATAAATAAGGGCATAAAAGGCATGGTCATTGAAAAGCCTAGTCCCGTAATAAAACAACCTAGCCACAAAGCCCCAAAGGTTTGCCGCCAACCTTTGGGAAAATCAGCATCTAATTTCGTAAACATTAAACTTCCTCACTTCTTAATTTTTTAAACAAGTCTAGTTTACAACTTTTTAATCCACAAAAAAAGCCTGATTTCTCAGACTTTTTCTTTATAC
>NZ_BAMI01000079.1 GCF_000615765.1 Ligilactobacillus equi DSM 15833 = JCM 10991
GCGTTGGCAGGTCCCACATATCCCGATAGCGTTCCGTTGACGGAAAGAGCTTACTCATGACTGATGTCCTCCAATCTGATTATTTCTTTGCTTGCCTGTTGCTTCCTCCAAAAGACTACTGGCCTTGATGATGGCATTTTTCCCAAAACGTTCCCGCAAGTTATTCACGATTTCTTGACGTTGGTGCTCTTTATTTTCAGTTTCAAGATTCTTGGGCGTTTCGGCTTGGGTAAAATCAGCAAATAAATCTAACTGTTGACTGACTTGCACCCGATCAGCTGCCTCAGCTGGCATGACATCGCTGGCCACCACGGTAATTTTTCGGATTAGCATTTTCGGGTTTACTTGGCACTGATAAATCTCTTTAAAACCCTTGAATAACTGACTTTGTAGGTCGGTATAGCGTTCAAAATTATAGCTCCCGTGGTCATGTTTGGGTAACGCCCGGCCATAGTAATCCGTGGCTAAAGCTCCTTGATAACCTTGTTTTAAATTCTTAACATCATAGTCAATTGTCAGGGTTAATTGCTTAGTTTTCAGCTTTTTGCGGTTTAAATCCAAGGCTAAGTTATCCGACATTTCCCGTAAAATTACCAATCCTTCTTGGAAACTATAAGGACGCATCAGGACTTGGCCCGAACCAAGACTGTGGCGCTTAGGTTGATAAGCCTTAATATCCGTAATCGTCGTCGTTTCTTCGCCCCAAGCATGGTCAATTAGAAGTTCGGCATTTTTGCCAAACTCCTGGTAAAGCACCTCGGCATTCATCTTGTCAGAAAGTGTTCCTAGTGAGCAACGGGCAATGTCGCCCATCGTCTGAAGGCCGAGTTTTTCCAAGCGCTTGGCATAGCCCCGACCAACGCGCCAAAAATCTGTCAAGGGTTGGTGGGCCCATAAATACTGACGGTAGTGCTGCTGCGAAAGTTGCGCCATCCGCACGCTATCTTTGTCAGCCTTGAATTTCTTAGACACAATATCCAAGGCAACCTTGGCCAAATACATATTTTCGCCAATGCCCGCTGTTGCGGTAATTCCCGTTTCTTCCTTAATATCAAGAATAATCTGCTTAACTAATTCTTTGGCCGTGAGCTTGTAGGTTTCCAAGTAGTTGGTAACATCCATAAAGACTTCATCAATGGAGTAGACGTGAATATCTTCCGGAGCTATGTAGCGTAAATAAATTTCGTAGATTTCCGAACTCTTTTCTAGATAATGTTGCATCCGTGGAGGTACAACTTGAAAATCAACTTGGCCCGCGGATTTTTCTTCAGCACATGTAAATATGGACTCTTAGCGTAAAGTCGTCCTACTTGCCGGTAACGTTGATAGTTTAGGTCTTGAACTTTCTGTTTAACCTCGTAAAGGCGTGGTCTACCGGAAACTCCTAATTGTTTTAAGGCGGGAGACACTGCCAGGCAAATAGTTTTATCGGAACGACGATTATCAGCTACCACAAGGTTAAAGTCTAGGGGGTCTTGGCCTAAAGCCACGCACTCCACCGAAGCATAGAAGGATTTCAAGTCAATGGCGACATAAGTTGACATAAAGCACCAACTTTCTAGGTTTCGTTAAATTTATTATACCACTTTTGGCAACTTTTTTGAAAATCTACGTCCTTCTTGATGATTCAGTTGGTTCTTTCATTTTGTATGGAGGCGTTGGAAAATTATACATAAAAAATCAGCCCCGACGAGCTGATTTCTAACGATTAATCTTGAACCCCTTCGTGTGGCGCCAACTGATTTTTGAAACGGGTTGGGTCTGTATCGTCGGGGTCGTTACTAATGTGCATTAAAGAATGGAATGTATTTTGTAAGAGATCCCAGTAAGCAGGGGAGATATTTAAATCTTCCAAATCTGAAGGTGATAATGTATAACGAATAGCCCCTTCATCGTTGTCCATTACTTTTTCAATCCAACGAGGTTCACGAATATATTCACGACCAATTGCCACTAATTCAATGCCTTCATCCATTACATTTTCTGCTTCCTGTGGCGTTTCAACACTCCCCACTGAAATTAACGGTAAACGTCCATTAACTTGTTTTTTAATCTTATAAATAATTGGTTCTTCATCTGATTTATCAACCAGAGAAGTTCGGAATACATAGCCCATAGAAACATGGAGATAATCCAATGGTTTATCTGCTAATTTATCAATTAACTTCAAGGTATCATCTAACCTAATTCCCGGTTCTTCAATTTCTTCAGGAGAAATTCTATATCCTAAAATAAATGGTCGGTCAGCATATTCTTCAATAATTCTGTAGGCTTCATCAACAACCGCTAATGGGAACCGCATTCGATTTTCCAGAGAGCCACCCCATTTGTCTGTTCTTCTATTTGAGTGGGGAGAGAAGAATTGTTGAATTAAATAAGTGTTAGCACCATGAATTTCAACACCGTCAAATCCAGCTTGGATTGCTCGTCTTACTGCTTGGCCGAAATCTTTGATTGTTTGCTCAATTTCTTCTTCACTTAGAGCTCGTGGTGTTTCATAACCTTCACGTGGTGCAGGAACCGCAGAAGCACTTACTGGAGGTTGGCCCCCTAGAACTGCAGAATTACTCATTCGACCTGCGGAGAATATTTGCAAAATGGCTTTCGTACCATTGTACTTCATTGCTGAAGCCATTTCTCTTAAACGTGGAATGAAAGCATCATCAGTAACCGCTAATTCACCAGGAAATCCTTTACCGAGATTATTAACATTAGCAACTGGTGAAATGAACATACCAACCCCACCGGCTCTTTGGCGGAAATATTTAAGTTCTTGATCAGATACTGAACCATCCGCCAAAGCAGATCCTTCAGTCATTGGTGGAATAACAACGCGATTTTTAAGTGTGACCCCGTTTTTTAAAGTATAAGGTTCTAAAAATTTGTAATCAGTCATAGAGAAACTCCTCCTTGATATAAATTTCACATATATTATAAAGCGCTTTCTTTTAGTGTGTCAATTATTTTGATTGGTATTTTCCCTGAACCTTTCCTGCAAATCATTCATGATTAACACTAAGGAATTTTCAATTTTACTTGTAAAAAGTAATTGAAGCCAGCTTGACGCTAGGATATTATTAGTATGTAAATACAAAGAAAAAGAGGCGATGTTGGTGGCATATATTGAAGTCAAAAATTTAGCTAAACGTTATCATATGGGTGAAAATGTGATTGAAGCTAATCGGGAGGTCAATTTCGAAATTAACCAGGGTGAACTGGTTATTATTTTAGGTTCTTCGGGGGCTGGGAAATCAACCTTGCTTAATATTTTGGGAGGAATGGATACCGGCGATGAAGGGCAGGTCATCATTGACGGGACGAATATTTTAACCTACAACGATCGCCAACGAACGGATTACCGACGAACGGATGTCGGATTTGTTTTCCAATTTTACAATTTGGTGGCTAATTTGACAGCCAAAGAAAATGTGGAATTAGCGGTTGAAATTGTGGCGGATCCCTTAGATCCAGTAGAAGTTCTCAAGGAGGTTGGTCTGGAAGCTCGAATCGATAATTTCCCAGCGCAACTATCCGGAGGGGAGCAACAACGAGTCTCTATTGCACGGGCTGTGGCTAAACAGCCTAAGTTGCTTTTATGTGACGAACCGACTGGAGCTTTGGATTATCGAACGGGGAAGCAAGTTTTGAAAATTCTTCAAGACATGTCCCGCAAAAACGGGGCAACGGTAGTGATTGTAACTCATAATGGGGCTTTGGCACCGATTGCTGACCGGGTGATTCATATGCGAGATGCTACCGTGCAAAAGGTTGAACTTAACGCGCATCCTCAAGATATTGCGATTTTGGAATACTAGGGGGCTATGATGAGTAAGAAAAAATACTGGAAAGATGTCCGCCAATCCTTCTCAGCTTCCTGGGGTCGGACTTTATCAATTGTCTTCCTATTAGCTTTAGGAGCAACGACCTTAATTGGTTTGAAAGTCGTTAGCCCTAATATGGAAGCTACTGGACAAAAATATATTGAACAAACTAAGATGGCGGACTTAATGGTGATGTCTGATTATGGTCTAACTAAAACAGATGTCCAAGAACTCAAAAAAGTTAAGGGTGCCCAAGTCGAGGCTGTTAAATTACAAGATGTAACGATAAAAAAGACTAACCAGGCAGTGCGGATTTTTTCCAAGAGTCAGTACATTTCGCAAGATCAAGTGGTAGTTGGCAAGCTTCCTCAAAAGGCTAATCAAATTGCTTTGGCGGAAAAGTTGCGGGGTAAGTATCATTTAGGTGATAAGATTAGTTTTGATCGCGGGAAGAATGATAGTCTTAAGCGGACACAATTTACGGTAGTTGGTTTCATTAAATCAGCGGAAATTTGGTCGGAGGAAAATCTCGGTTCTTCTAGTGTCGGAACCGGTGAGTTGCAAGCTTATGCTGTGACAACTGCTGGGGCCTTCGAAACGAATCTTTATGGCTTGGCACGGGTGCGTTTTACAAATTTGAACGATCCTTATTATACCGATACTTACAAGGCTAATTTAAAAAAAGACCAAGCTAAACTCAAGGCGACCTTAAAAGATAACGGTACCAAGCGTTTGCATGAATTACAGGCAAGTGCCCGCCAAAAATTAGCTACTAACCAAGCTCAAATTCGGGCGTTAGAAACTCAAATTTCCCAAGCTCAGGCTTTAGGAGTTGATGTGAGTCAAAGGCAAGCCGAAGTGACTAAGGCTCAAGCTAAGTTAGCAGTGAGTCAAAGACAAATTGAAGCAATGGCGAAGCCAACGTATACGGTCTACAATCGGGAAACTCTTCCTGGAGGAAATGGCTATAGCACTTATGCAACGGCGACCTCTAGTATTTCTGCCGTCGGTGATATTTTCCCACTGGTGCTTTATTTGGTGGCAGCGCTGGTAACTTTAACGACGATGACACGTTTTGTCGACGAAGAAAGGGGCAATGTGGGACTTTTTCGGGCTCTAGGTTACACTAAACATCAAGTCGTGATGAAATTTGTCCTCTACGGTTTGGTAACAAGTTTTCTCGGAACCACGATTGGGATTATGGTCGGAAATTATGGTTTATCGCCCATTATTGGTAAGATCGTGACTGCCGGTACGGTGGTGGGGGCTTCTAAGCTATACTTCCACCTTAACTACATTATCATTGCCTTTATGGCAGCACTATTTTCAGCAGTTTTACCAGCTTATTTAGTGGCCCGTCGCGATTTAAGTGAGCAACCAGCCCATCTGTTACAAGCTAAGCCCCCTGTTGCTGGATCCAAGATTTTCTTGGAAAGAATGAGCTTTATTTGGAAACGTTTCTCCTTTACGCAAAAGGTAACCGCACGTAATATTTTTCGTTATAAACAACGGATGTTAATGACCATCTTTGGGGTGGCTGGCTCAGTGGCTTTGCTTTTCGCAGGGCTTGGAATTCAAGCTTCGATTTCTGGCGTTTCGACCAGTCAGTTTCAAGAGATTCTTAAATACAACCTAATTGTGGTAGAAAATCCGCAGGCTACGAAGGCTCAAAAAGCGAAAGTAGCGACTTACCTTAATCAAAAGGCAACAGGTCGTCGCGCGGTACAGTTGGAAACATTGGAAGAAAAAATTTCCGGGGTCAGTGATAAGCAAGATATTAATCTGATTATCAGTCAGCCCCAAGGTTTTGCCAAGTATGTTAATTTACGCCAACGTAGTAACGGTCAGGCTTTAAAATTAAATAATCGGGGCATAATCTTGAGTGAGAAATTGGCCAATCTTTATGGCGTGAAACCTGGTCAAACGATTAACTTAAAGTTAGCCGGTAAGCAACGCCAAATCAAGGTGGCAGGGATTACGGAAATGTATGCAGCCCACTTTATCTACATGAGTGCGGATTATTATCGTATTTTGACGGGCAAGGATTATCAGACGAATGCTAGTTTAGTTAAGCTTAAGGATAATCGTCTCGGCCCTGCTGGAGATACGGCTGCACATCTGCTGAAAATGTCAGCAGTCGGTGTTGTTTCACAAAATAACTCCGCTGTTCAACAACTAAATAAGGTGGCTGGATCTTTGCAGACGGTAATGATTATTTTAATTATCCTTTCGGTATTATTAGCAGTGGTTATCTTGTATAACTTGACTAACATCAATGTTTCTGAACGAATTCGAGAACTCTCAACGATTAAGGTGCTTGGTTTCCATAGCAAGGAAGTTACTATGTACATTTATCGTGAAACCATTACACTATCGTTTGTCGGAATTATCGTTGGTCTAGTGGGTGGTTTTTACCTCCATAAGTTAATCTTAGGTATAATTGGTTCTGATCAAATCATGTTCAATCCTAGTGTGGGGCTATATGTTTATTTAGTACCAACGGTGGCAATTATTGTCATTCTCTTCTTACTAGGACTCTTGGTAAATCATATTTTAAAGCGGGTCGATATGCTAGAAGCCTTAAAATCAGTTGATTAAATTTGAAGAGGCTGGGAAAAAATTAACTTTTTAGCTAGAACCTAGAAAATAACCATAAAGAAGTGTTAGAAATCAATGCTTTCAGCAGCATGATTTTCTGGCACTTTTTAATTTTTAAGACTTTTTTCCAGCTGCTTTTTGGCAGTTAGCACAACAGCTAGAGGCAGATATACCATTAAAAATGGCGATAAAATTATTGAAGAAAAAGTTATTTGATTTTTAAATCGAAAACGGATGAACAAATGTTGCTGTTGCTAGTTAGACCTGAAATTTTAACATTAAAAAATTTTTTAAAAAAAGTATTGACCAAAAAGTTAATTCAAGGTATGATATTTCTTGTCGCGAGTTAGTACGACGTCAAAATTAAATTAAAAAAATTAAATCTTGACAGTTTTTACTTAACTTGCTATGATATAGAAGTTGTCGCAAGACAGCGA
>NZ_BAMI01000078.1 GCF_000615765.1 Ligilactobacillus equi DSM 15833 = JCM 10991
AAGGAATTTTTTTACAGGGGGCGCTTTCCTCTCGGTAATAAATTACCGAGTTTCCTCGCGCGCTTACGCGACAAAAACCGTCCTGAGTTCAGGACGGTTTTATTTAATTTTGTTTCATTTCACTCTTGTGGCGGATGAGATAAGCGATAGTCGCAACAATTAAGACCAAAGCCCCGACACTCACAGAAATTCTAGTATCCGGATTGATAAACATAAAGACCACGATTATCACCAACATTGCCATGGCAAAGTAGTTGGAGAAAGGATACAGTGGCAATTTGAATGGATGGTTCTCCATCAATTCTGGACTTTGTTTGCGGAAACGTAATTCGGCTAATAAAATTACAAACCATGGCACCATCCCCGGTAAAACTGAAGATGAAAAGACCAAGACAAACAATTCCGAAGCTGAATTACTAAACTTAGAAGCAAATAAATCCAAGATAAAACCAATTAAAATCCCTCCGGTAATCCCGAGAATGGCCCGATCAGGCACAATATGTTTAGAAATATGACCGAAGAATTTCGGTGCGTCACCATCGTGGGCCAATTTAAAGAGCATCCGACTCGAAGAATATATCCCTGAATTAGCTCCAGATAAAGCCGCAGTTAAAACCACGAAGTTGATAATTGAAGCAGCCGCTGTAATACCGACTTGTGCAAATGTGGAAACAAATGGTGAGCCCACTTCGCTTAGTTGATTCCAAGGGTAAATGGTAACAATCACAAAAATAGCTCCTACATAGAAGATTAGAATTCTAAACAAAACTGATTTGACGGATTTAACTACGGCCTTTTGCGGGTTCGCTACTTCACCAGCTGAAATTCCTAAAAGTTCAATTCCTTCGTAAGAACCCACGACAATTGCCATGGAGAAGATAAATCCCTTAAAACCACCTGTGAAGAAACCGCCGTGAGCCCAAAGGTTACTTACCCCCACTGGATGACCACCATTTCCAAAGCCAAAGAAGATAATTAAAAGTCCCAGAATAATCATCAAAATAATGGTCACCACCTTGATCATGGCAAACCAAAATTCAAGTGCCCCGTAGGCTTTGGCTGAAGCCAAATTAGCTAGCAGTAAGAAAAAAATCACTATCAAACCCACAAACGCCGTGTTGGCATTAGGCCACCAATAGCGTATATATTCAGTGACTGCCACCACTTCAGACATCCCCACGACAATATATTCAAAAACATTGGCCCATTCAGCCAGATAACCAGCTAAAGGATGGACATGTTCGGTTGCATAATCAGCAAAAGAACCAGTCCCAGGGTTAACATATAGCATCTCCCCTAAGGCTCGCATAACAACATACAAAATAACCCCAACAAAAGCATATGACAAAATTACTGAAGGTCCGGTCCACTTAATCGTCGACGTTGATCCCATAAATAATCCAACCCCAATGGCCCCTCCCAGAGAAATCATTTCCATCTGCCCGGCCGTCATGGTTCGGTTTAATGCGGGTGCACCACGTTTTTCTTTACTCATAAATTTCCCTCACTATCAAAAATTCTTTTGATATTTTCTAGTAATATTCATTTTTCTATTTACGGCTTATTATACGCTGATACTTTTAAAAATGTCTATCTTAATTTACTGAAAGCGTAACTTCACCGACCACATTGGTTTCAAAAAATTGGGCGATTTCATCTAAGTCCATTCCTTGACCTAACCCCCACATTAACTTAGTAATAGCACTTTCCGAAGTCATATCATGAGCTGAAATTGCCCCCTGAAGTAAAGCTTCACGTCCTACTTCATACTTGGTCAGATCACTTCTTTCATATAGACATTGACTGGTAGCAATCACCGGAATCCCACGCTTGATTAATTCACCAATTACTGCCACAATATTGCGTCGGATAAAATTCATCCCACCTAGACCGTAGGCTTCGATTACAATCCCACGACAACCATTATCAGCCATAGCAAATAACAAATTAGGATCAAAACCGGGGAAGAGTTTCACCAAAGATACATGGTGGTCCACCTTAGTATTGAGTTTACAATTTAAATTAGGGGCCAACTTTAATTGCGCCTGATCATTAAAAACTAAGCCATCTGATGTAACCTGGGCAACTGGCTGCAAGTTCACACTTTCAAAAGCATCAAAGTTTGTCGTGCGAACCTTAACTGTCCGACACCCCCGCATAACCTTACCATCAAAAGCTAGATAAATACCAGGTTGGCACAAGTCCGCGGCCACAAACGCTAAGCGCAAATTGTCAGGGGCGTCACTTAAAACCACGTTAATTGGCACCTGACTCCCAGTTAAAACGACCGGAATTTCAATATCTTGTAGCATGAAAGACAACATAGAAGCCGTATAAGCCATCGTGTCGGTTCCATGCGAAAGTACAATCCCGTCATAATTGAGGCGATTGTGGTAAATTTCTTGAGCAATTATTTCCCATTCTTCAGGCTGCATATTAGAAGAGTCTATTTGCAAAATATCATGTACTTCAACATCATAAGGAACTTCCCCAATTAATTCTAACATTTGCCTCCCAGATTCTTTAGGCACCAAACCTGTGTTAGAAGCTACCGAAGCAATGGTGCCCCCCGTGGAGATTAATAATAATTTCTTTTTTTTCACTATTGTTTTCCTGCTTTCATTTTTACATTTATTTTAGAACTTTTTTTTCAAAAAATCATCTTCAGCACGTCACACATTTTTCATATTTTTCTCCTATGATAAAAACATAAGCTAATAACACAAATAACTTTTTTCATAATACTTCTCCCTATAGCCCACTGAAATCCAAATTTCAGTGGGCTTTTTAATTTTCAAACCGAAAAGTTGTACGCCCTTGGTTCTCATCAAAAATCAAACGTGCCCTAAATAACTGGTGTTTTTTACCAGTAAATTCTTTTACTTCAGTTTGTCCTTGGTTCAACATAGCTTGCATATCCGCCATCGTAATTTTAGTTCCTAACATGGTCTTAAAAACCTTAAACGGGCAGCCACTTTCTTGCCAATGACCACTTTGGTCACGTTGAACTCGATGATTTTGACAGACATATTGTTTATCGGATTCTAAAATTTTACCGCCATCAAGCGGACAGATACCAATTTCTTTGGCCAGTATTTGTTTACGCGGTTTAAATTCAAAGTCGATTTTCTTTTCCGCCAAATTCAAAGTGAACCGGGCTTGGAAGTTACGACGCTTCTTAGGAGAATACATTTTTAAAAAGCTTGATTTACCGGTGTTAATTAAACTTAGAACTTCATGTGGTTGTAATTCATTACCTTTTAACCAAGATGGATACCGGCCTAAATAGAAATTACATCCTGCCTCCTGACCATAATTCCTACATTTATAGGCATGACCATCTTGTTGAATTTGCCCCCCACATAAAGGACAGCTCGCAATTACTTGGGCTGGCTCTTCCTGCCGGAAGCTCTCCGTTTGGCTACCGATAATTTGGGCAACAATCGCACTTGCTTCTTTTTTAGCTATTTCAGAAAAATCGCTCAATGATAAGTTTCCTGAGGATACTTCTGCTAATTTTTCCTCCCATTGGGCAGTTAAGTCGACCTTAACCAAAGGATTATCTTTTAAAAGATCAATAATACGATTACCACTATCAGTAAGCTTGATAATACGACTTTTTTTGTCAATAGTCCAGTAGCCTAGTTGCTCATTTTTATCAATCAAAATTTGACGGGTTGCTGCGGTACCTATACCGTGATCTTTCAAAGCTTGGCGCAATTTAGCCTTACTGGTTAATCGACCCGCATTTTCCATGGCCTTCAACAAGGTTGCTGTCGTATACGGTTTGGGAGGGGTAGTCTGCTTTTCTTCTAATTCAGTCTTAGTAACTGGTAAAACCATCCCTGGAACAAGGAGGGCAGTTGCTGATAATTACCCTTGAAATTAGGAATATACGCAGTCCATCCTGAATCTACTAAACTATTAGCTTGAGCTAAAAAGCGGTAATCTTGAACTTTTAAAATAATTTTTTCTTGACGGTGCTTTTCTGGTGGTAAAACTGATAATAACAATCTAAATGCAATGGCTGAAACCACTAATTGTTCAACATGATTTAGTTTCTCATAGTCAAATTCTTTCCCCGTAAAAGTCAAGCAATCGTGGCCGGTCTTTTGGCTTAACGGTTTCACATAGTAACGATTTTGCGCCAATTTAGTAACCATGGCCGGGGTAATTTCTAACTGTCGCAACCTTTCATTGAGAGCAGGAACCTTTTGAGCTACGGCAAGGATTTGTTCTAAATTTTCAGCCCTCTGAGGTGTCATTTCACGCCCCGCCGTTCGTGGATAAGTGGTAATTTTACGTTCGTAAAGGTGCTGCAAAGCCGCCGTCACACTTTGGCCACTACAACGATAAGTGGGACTAGAAAGGTAAGCTATCAGATCCGAAGTATTAAAATACTTCGGACTCCGCCGTAACGCTATTTTTCCCTTTCCTTGACTAGATTCCGTCACAACAGCGGGACCAGGTCTTACCTGCTTTTCAACATCTTGAGCCGCTTCAAAATCCGTAAAATTAAGCAGTTTTTCTGCTTTAGCTTGAATCAAACGAGTAGTTAATTCCTGACCGTTACCTAACCCCGCCATGAGCTTTAGTTGCCAATAAGGATGACTTTGGAAATTAGCAATTTCGCGGTTTCTTTGCGCCACAATAGCTAAGATTGCTGTCATCCCCCGCCCAATATGAATAGCGGGACGCGCTTTAAATTCTAGGGTAAAGGCCCGCGAACCATTAATTCCTAAAAGCCAGTCCATAATCCCCCGCCCCATCGCTTCATGACCAAAGTTGACATATTCAGGATCCTTATTATCCAAAGGATTACGCAGGTATTGGACAGACGTTTCCACCTGCATATCACCAACCCAGAGACGTTTTTGCGGTAACTTTTGAACCTTTTTAGACATTAATAACATAAATTTATCGAAAATTGACTGTCCTTCACGGTCCGGATCACAACCATTAACGACCACCGCATAACGCCCTGAGGATAATTGTTTTTTGGCTTCTTGGAAATATTGATAGCCCCGTTTTTTATATTGGGCCGTGCGTCGATCATCCCCTTTTTGAGGTTTAATGGGTGTATATTCAAATTTTTCTGGTAATAAAGGTAAGTCTTCTAAGGACCATTTTTTCCAGGCGGGATTGATTTGGTCAGGCTCTTTTAACCCGACGACATTACCTTGGAACTGTAAAACTTCATAGTCAAAGGGAAATGTCTGGCCATATTGGTGGATGGCCTGACGATAAACATCAGCAAGTGACTTTTTTTCCGCAATAATCAGAGCCTTGGGTTTGGTCATTATCTTAACCTCTTTTCGTAAAATTTCTTATCGTTATTGTACCGCAATTTAATTCAATCAATAAAAAACATCATTATTCGTTTTTAAGTTTGATAATTTTCTCTAAAAGGTCAATTTAAACTTGATTTAGTCATATTATGCGGTTAAAATAGACAAAATAACTTAAAAAGCGGATTAAATCCGATTAAAAGCGAACATTTAACGCAGAAAGGAAAATTATATGAATACTAACCAACTAACCCACTTGATTTCCGTCGCCAATGGTCGCCAAAAAGCCGATCTCCTCTTGAAAAACACCCGCATGGTCGACGTTTATCAAGGCAAAATCATTCAAACTGATGTCGCCCTTGTTGATGGTAAAATTGCTGGTTTTGGCAGTGACTATCAAGCTAAAAAAGTTCATGATTTAGCCGGCCAATACCTTGTACCAGGTTTAATTGAAAGTCATATTCATATTGAATCTTCCTATGTTTCACCTGCTGAATTTGGTCGTATTTTTCTTCCCCATGGCACCACTACTATCATGGCTGACCCCCATGAAATCGTCAATGTTGCAGGTTTAGAAGGCCTAAAATACATGTGTGCGGATGCTCAAAATACCGCCTTAGATATTCATTACCTTATGCCTTCTTGCGTACCTGCAACCCCCTTAGAAAGTTCAGGTGCCAATTTAACCGCTACCGATATCGAACCTTATCTACAAGCTGGTAAAGTCGATGGTTTGGCAGAATTCATGGACTTTAAAGGCGTTATTTCCGCGCGGTCAGATGTTATCGCAAAACTGCTCGCTGCTCAAAAAAGCGGTAAACGCATTGATGGTCATGCACCAAAAATTTTCGGTAAGGACCTAAATGCTTATGTGGCTGCCGGAATTTTAAATGACCACGAATGTTCTACGATTGCAGAAATGCACGATCGTATTTCCCGAGGTATGTACGTTATGCTCCGTGAAGGTACCGTTTGTCACGATCTACCCACTCTTCTGAAAGGTGTCACTGCTACCAATAGTCGCCGGTGCGTGCTTGCGGGAGATGATGTTCAAGCAAAAACAGTCCTCACTAAAGGTCACCTAGACCATAATATTCGCCTGGCAATCAAGAACGGGCTTACACCAATCACAGCAATTCAAATGGCAACCTTAAATTCTGCTGAAATGTGTGGGTTAGATGACCGTGGGGCCATCGCCCCAGGTAAGCGCGCCGACTTGCTAGTGGTCTCAGATTTAGAAAATTTTAAGGTAGAGGAAGTTTTTGTCAAGGGGCAATTAACTGCGCGAGCTGGTCACTATCTACCTAAAACCAAACATGCCTCCATTCAAAAAGTTTCCGCCACAATGAAAATTGCAAACTTCACTTCGGATAAACTCAAGCTTAAATTAAAACAAAATAAAGTGCGTGCCATTGAAATTATCCCTGGCGAGGTTTTGACTAACGAAGCTCATGTCGAGGTACAAACTGATGCTGAGGGGGATTTTGTTTACCAAGCTGACCAAGATCTCACCAAAATTGCTGTCGTAGAGCGCCACCACCAAACAGGTCATGTTTTCACAGGTTTACTTAAAGGCTATGGCATTCGGGCTGGTGCTATCGCAATTTCAATTGGGCATGATTCTCATAACGTGATTGTAACCGGGACTAATGATGCCGACATGGCTTGTGCTGTGCAAAACCTCCAGATACAAAAAGGAGGTATTACCCTAGTCAAAGATGGCCAAGTCATTGCGTCCATGCCACTTCCAATTGCGGGTTTGATGAGTAATTTATCCGCCCCAGAAGTTATCGCCCAACAAGACTTAGTTGACCAAGTAGCCCATGAAGAGCTCGGCATTCCTGCCGAAATCAATCCAATTATGACTTTAAGTTTCATGCCTTTAGCTGTAATTCCTAGTCTCAAAATTACTGACCAAGGCTTAGTAGATGTTAATCAACTTGAATTTGTGCCTCTCGAGGTCTAAAATTAAAGAAAAC
>NZ_BAMI01000077.1 GCF_000615765.1 Ligilactobacillus equi DSM 15833 = JCM 10991
AGTGGGATGCCAGTAAAGAAATCTGATAAGAAGTAGATTACAAATCTAAAAAATCTGTAAGAGCTTGTCAACCTTAAAAAGGATGTCATAATTAGGGTATACATAAAGAGAGAGTCAAAATCCAGAAAGGAATGTGATTGGTATGTTAAAGATGGTTGTAAATGGAGAGGAAAATGAAAAGGTAATCTCACTTAAAAGCGAGTGGGAAGAAGAACTGTTAGTTACTGATAACCACGGTGAAATAATAGTTGATCCACAAGATATTACATACTCATTCGGTCAGTTTATGGTGGGTGTAGTAAATGGAAATCAGCAAGTAGACGATAGTCCTTACTTAACGATTGAACTAGATGATTTAGAAAACTCGCATTTTGGGGTAATGTTTGATAAATCAGCAATTAATGAACAAAGAGAGGTAGATGATTCATTATTTGTTGAACTTACAATCGCATATAATGATATTAAGAATTATGTTGATAACTTGAACGCATTATTGTCCAAAGTTAGTCAAGAATTAGGATATAGCAAATAAGTAAAAGCCACCAGTTTTGGTGGTTTTTTAAGTATTTACTTCAAATATGAAGGTACAATTTAAAGGGGATAAAAAGCGATGTGAACGTCCAAAATTGAGGGTGTTTAATTATCAAGAGTGAGTGTTAAAAGAGCGTAAGGAAGAAAATAAAGGGGTCAGAGAGGAAATTAGGAGAAAAGTTACATAGGGGATGTAAGTAAACCCAAAACATATCATAGTATTCAGAAACATTGATTTAGCAGCGTTTAGAATTTTTCTGTCAAAGCTTGCGGTTATTAGTGGATAAACCATAATAAGAGCATAGGTTGAAGTAAAAAACAAGACCTAATCACTTATCAAAAAAGAAAAATGGAGGAATTATTATGGGACACGCCGGAGAGTCAATGGATGTAAAGAGAAAGTATGCCGACCTAGAACGTGAAAAAAAGCGGGTTAAGGGTATCGCATACGATATGCTACCGCAAATTTTAGTAGAAAATGGATATGGTCATATAAACACTTATGGTCATGGAGTTGTATCAGAAGAGAAAGCTGAAAAGTGGGACAATGATATTTGTGAAGATGGCATCTATTGCAACGCTTTATCAAGAAATCTATTGGTAAGCCAACTAAAGCATTGATAAATTTACAAAATCGGTTAGAAAAGTTGAAAAATGACCATGTATCGTACGCTTACGAACACCGCCCAACAAACGTAAAGGCTAAGTGTATTGGATGCAAGAATTGCGGTTCAAAATTCAATACAGAGTTAATGGGAAAGAAATTTAGAGAAAACGACACGCTACGGTCAATAGACTATAATAGCAAGTGTCTTTTGTGTGATAACGACTTACGTTCAGAGACAACATTAAAAACGTTGAATCGTTATAAAGAGCGTATTTCCGACCTTGAAAAGCGTATCAAGAAAGAGGAAAAGCGAATTAAGGACAAACAAAAAGGCGAGGAATACTGGAAAATTGTAGTTATTTGGAATGAAGATAATGTAGATGATTTAGTATACGGTTATTAACAAGTAAAGCCCTTCAAATAAGGGCTTTTTTTGCATAATGAATTAGTTAGTAAAAATCTCAGATTTTGGTAGAATGTTAATAGTTGTATGATTTTAGACCTCATAGGAGTTTTTTAGTATTGGGAGGATTATTTTCTATGGATGATGAAAAAGATGTGGTGTATAGCATGATGGGAGGAATAATAATCATGCTACACCTAAGGGATGCTTGTAAAAGTCGAGGTTTAGAGAACTTATTTGATAAAATATCTGATGCTGAAATTTTAGAATATTTTGACAAGCAAGCTATTCAGACTAATAAACCTTTTGAGGAAGTAGTTCAGCATGAAATAGATAACCAATTCAAGAATTTTTTGGATCAATATGATGCAAATACAATGACTAAATAGGAATTAAATCAGAAAAAACAGTATTTATAATTTACTTTTTGTTTATATTGATAGTATAATAAAGATGTTGAGGGTATCTCCTATATCCCTCAGTTAACAAAACTTTTTTCTAAACATTTTCCCCTAAGAAAAGATTGTTATGTACTTATTAAAAAGTTTAGGAAACCACTACTGATTTGGAGGCTTACAGCATTTTAGGATGTTGTAGGCCTTTAATTTTGTCAGAACTTGATGGCGATGATTGTTGTGACATAATGAAAATACAGTAAGGAATAAAGTCCAAAGAAGTGAGGTAATCTAAATGATTGGTAACATTCAAATAATTGATAATAGTATGGGAAATAAGCAACTTCAAAAACAAACTAATTTATAAAATTATTTCCTCTTTGGTTAGAAAAAATGGAGGAAAATTTATGGAAGATATTATTGTAAAAACCTATGCAAATCAAAGTACGGTTACTTTGCACGGGGATGTTACAAACGACAATCTCAAACGCTTAGGGATGATTTATGATGAAGTTAAAAAGACAGCCCCTTGTGTTGCGAGAGTGTCTAGAAAAGCAGTTAATCGTTTTGTCGAGGAACAAGAACTTGAAATTAGCATGGAACACGTCATAGAGGGCGACCAATTCGAGGTTTTAGGCATTAAATTTAAGGTTTTAGCAACTGCAGATGATCGCATTAAAGATAGTCAAGGGAAAGCGGTAGGTATAGACTTAGAGCATATTTCACGCTATGAGTATATAACAGGTAATCACTATTACCCCGATGTTTCGGTAGTCAACGCAAAGACCGCTTTTGTTGAAATGATGAAAGAAGTATATTGTACTGTGACAGGCAATAAACTCGAGTATAGATAAAATTGATTTGGTGGCTTATGTTGCCAACAGGGTAGAAAGTATCAATAACAAGCTAAACACGTAGCTAAGATTAACGTTTTTTCGCAAAATAACTCCAAAAATTACTTTCTACCTTGTTGGCAACATAAGCCTTTAAAGTGAGCTTAAACGCTCGCTTTTTTATTTGTCAGAGATTGTAAGTAACCTTAACGGTGGCATAATAAATAGTGTGGTAAGGGATGAAATAACCCGCCACTGTTAGATAGAGTAGAGAACACAGAAAGCGAGGAACTAACCATGTTAGTTGAAAATAAAACATACACTGTAACTCCAATTACTGCCAATTTAGGGAATGTAACTCTAGAACAAGACGAGAAGATTACTATTACCAAGGTTGCTAATTCTAAGGTAAGCTTTCAGCGTCAAAACGGGAAAGAATACACCGTCCAAAAGATGGCTTTAGAATTTATTCTTGAGTAAAGGGGAGGGCCACATGGAACTCAAAATTTTGTTGGTATTTTTCGGGATGGTTGCACCGTCAGTCCTACTTAGTTTAGCTTTCGGATATGCGACTATGTTAAGCAGTAAAGAACGAAGAAAAGAAAACGAGACATCTTGCAATAACAAGAAGTAGAATAACTAGAAATTCTCTTAAATTAAGCCTTCATTTTGGGGGCTTTTTTTCGACCAATTAACCTACGATCCGTAAATCTGTCAAAACTTGCAAGCATTAACAAATACGGTAAACTAAAAATAAATAGCCGGGAGGTTAGCGACGTAGAATGGGAGTTCAAAAAACGTCACTAACTGAAGGTTATTTTTTTGTCAAAAGGGATGCTTAGTTGTCTTTTTTTCTGAATAAAGGTAAATTCTTAACATTGAAGTGCGATGTTAATAAATTGCCTTTTTTCGAGAAAATTGTAAACACCTAAGGGATAAAAAAGGCAGAGGCCGCTTTTTTAGCGATGTGCTAATATCTGTCAAAACTTGCCTGTATTACTAGAAATGACATAATAAGTCTGTAAAAATCAAAAAACAAAGGACAGGAAGGGTAATTAACTATGTTTAATGTAATCAACACAAATACAGATGAAATCTTAGGAACTTTCAATACCGCAGAAGAAGCCCGCTTTTTTGCAGTTGACTTAGAAATCGACTATATGCGTAAGGAATTTCCTAACTATGAAGAAGAAAATGGTGTTAATTATGATGAGATGCCAGATTATGAAATTCTAGAAAACAGCGTCTATGAAGTATGGAAGGACGGAGCAGAAGTGTCAAATTACTAAGGGCCAAATATCTAATTTCAAAAGCGGTGAAATACCTGCTTTTTTTAGTTTTAAGCCTCGTTGTAGAATTACGGATAAAATCATACTGATTTAATTTAAAATGCAATGACAGCTAAAAATATCCACATTAAAATTGAATTTATAGTGTTTATGGTATTGAATTAGTGTACGATAAAAACCTCAAATATCCCTTTTAGTAATCAAGACCCCCAAAATCGTTAAATCAACATCTGTCAAAACTTGTTAACATCGGTGGGGATGGCATAATGGTGACACAAGGTTGAGGAAAATAACCAAAACCGAGATAATCTAAAAAACTAGAAAGCGGGAAAACATTATGTTAGATAACAGAACAAAATCACCAAAAGTAGTTATTACAGGAGAAATTACTTACACGATTGATAAAGACCACCCAGACATGCGGTATATCAAAGATTGGTACGAGGGAAAGATTTTTAAATTTAGCGATACCTACCGTTTCGATACCGAATATTGGGGACGAGATTATGAGGAGATGGCAAAATACATTATTAACGATTTAAAACTTATTGCGGGTGGCGGTTACAATACAGAACATATTAACGTAATTAGTGTTAAAGCTAAGTAAAACCAAGGCGGTAGTGATACCGTCTTTTTATTTTGCAACGAGTAAGGGAATCGTTATAAAATGATTGAAACGATAGCAATAATCATTGCAGATTATCATCCGTCAAAGCTTGCTAGTCCTGTTAGAGATGCCATAATAAGGGCATAGATAAGGGATGGTTAGCATCCCAGTAAGATGTATGATCAAAAGTATTAAAAACGGGAGGTAACCATTATGTTAGATGCAAAAGATGATGAATTAATCATCGCAGTTCATGACGCTATTGTTAAGAGTATTAAGGGGAGTGATTCAGAAAAATATATGAAGAAATTGAGTGACCGTGTGTTGAAAATTAACATGAAAGTAGCTGTTGTCCTAGCTCTTCAAGATTTAGGCCGAAATTTATAATAAAGAAAGGAAACGTTAAAGTTATGATTACACTAAGAGATACAGACAACCGAGGAAAAAAAGAAGCAAGACATCAATTGAGAGAGATGGTAAAAGAAGCGATTGACAATCAGAGCCAATGGGATGAGGCTAATATCCCTTATTACGCAACGTTTCGAGTTGACTATATGGTAATTGACGCGGAAGGTGAAGAACATCAAGGACATGCTGAAACAGACTACACAGCTTTGTCTATTCTGGAAGCATTGTGTGCAGAAAACGATGATGAAGAATTTGAAGAAGCTTGCAGTAAGGCGCAAGACCTTCAACAAAAGGAAGCATATCAACTTTTGGGCCAACAGGAAGCAAATCAACTTTTGGGCCAACTACTAGAGGATAAAAACTGGGACTTCAGTTGGGCTTACTCAGTGATTGAAAATGATGTTGCTGAATCTTTGGCCGATCACATAGAGTATGAGAATAAAAATTGGATTATGTTAGACGGCGATAGAATCGTAAACGTAACAATTAAATAGTAGTCAAAAGCATCCTTTAGGGGATGTTTTTTGCTTATGCAGTTAATTTATGATATCTGTCAGAGCTTGTCAGTAACAATGGAAAGGTCATAATTAGGGCATAGGGTCGGGATGAAGTAAGACCTAACCAAAATCAAAAAACATAAAGACGAGAGGTAATATCCATGAAAGTACAAGTACAAGAAATTATTAATCGATTAAATCAAGAGGTAGTAACCTTAGCAAGTTACGATTTTAATACAAAGCGAATAACTACAGTAACTGAAACTTTGAAAGAACGTTTAGCAACTTCTGCTGAGGAAAGTATTTTAGTAGGTGGTGCTTACTTATTAGATAACGGAATAGGATTTGATGTAGATGATGAACTTGTTGAATTAAATAATGTATATTGCTTAAATAACGAGGATGAGGCCTATAACTTAGGTGATACGTACCTTCGGGCTAAAAATGAACTTGAAGAAGGATATGTATCACAATTAAGTAATACTCAATTAGGAGAAGATGAAGAATACTGGGAGACAATCTTTACATCAGAAAAGCTAACTAAGTTTGATGAAGAAACCTTGATATTTAGTTAAGTCAACAGAGTTCAGGAGTCTTCTTTCCCTCGTGATGAAGGGCGGTTTAGCCGCTTTTTTTGTTTATAATCGTTGGTACATCAGCATCTGTCAGAACTTGATAGTGGCGGTGGGGATGACATAATAACATTATAAAGTTAATCAAAAGACACACGAGAGGTAAGTAATATGAAAACAGTAATTATCACAAAAGAAGAAATTAAAAAGTTACGTCAAGAAGTTTTAGAAAACGATTTTTACAAAGGTTAGTAGACAAGAAAGCCCGTGTTTTTAAACACGGGATGAATTGTCGATAAGCTAACCGTACTTGGTTAACCTTAAAGTGCTTTTTTTGCATATATTATAATAAACGCACAGAAAGGTGGTGAATAATATGCTAAAAGGAATTAAACTAAAATTCTATCCTAATGCTAAACAGAAACAACAATTAGATTGGATGTTTGGCAATGACAGATTTGTTTGGAATGAGATGTTAAATCTAATTAACCAACGGTATAAAAACAATCCTAGTTTAAAGATTTTGTCAGCTTATGATATGCAATATTTATTAAAACCACTTAAACAAGAATATACGTTTCTGAAAGAAAGTGATAGCTCCAGTTTACAAGTGGTAACTAATAATCTCTATCAAGCGTGGCTAATGTTTTTCAAGCGAAAGCATGGTAGACCTAGATTTCATAGTCGTAAGGCTTGTAAACAATCATATACTGGTAAGTCAGCAACCATTAAAGTTGCCAATACTAGATATATGAAAATACCTAAATTGGGAATTGTCAAAGTAAGTAAGACTAACCTGTTGAATAATTGTAAAATCAAACGTTATACCGTTGAACATGCACCTAATGGAAACTACTATTTGAGCTTGCAAGTTGAGTTTGAGAACCAAAAGCTCAATAAAACGGGTAAAGTAGTAGGTATCGACTTGGGTGTCCATGATTTAGCAATTACTTCTGATGGTGTTAAATATCCTAAACTACAATTCAAGAGCTTAGAAAAGAAGGCGAGATTGTGGCAACGTAAATATAGCAAAAGGCTACACTCAACTAAAGTAAGAGTCGCTACTCATAATCATGATAAATCTAAGTTGTATGATATTGAGGTTGAGGATTTTACTAATTGGA
>NZ_BAMI01000076.1 GCF_000615765.1 Ligilactobacillus equi DSM 15833 = JCM 10991
CAACTTATGAAAGTCACTTTGGTGGCTTTTTTTGTACCTAAAACCACCCGTCCTGTTGACTTCAAAAGGATGGGTGGTTTTATAAACTCGATTAATGTTCAATGACAGTTAATGATATACTTTGTGGAAAATCACATCTCAAAGGCTTGACGACTGGCAAAATTAATAACAGTTACTAAACCAATACCAATTAGTCCAACGAAGAAATCGCCTCCCAGAGCAACTTGAATGCTGATATCGGATAAGGCACCGGAAATAAGTGGTTCAGTAAAGGAGGCAATAGCGCCAAAGAAATAGAAAATTCCGGTCACAAATCCGCGTCGAGTAGGGTAAAGTTTCATGAAGACCGTTAAACCAGTTTGCATAATTCCTCCGGCAGCTGAAAAGCCAAAGAGCAGACTAGCAATGTGAGAAAGTAAAGGTGTATGACTCAAGAGAATAATTCCGAGTGCTAAAGTAGCTAAAATATTCATTATAATTAGAATTGGTCCTTCACTAATATTACGATTTAAGAAAATGTACAAACAAAGAACTCCCAAAATGGAACCAACGCTATAAAGTGATAGGAGCAAGTGAGCTTGTGTCGTGTTGAATCCCGCAACCTTTTCACCAAAAAGGGTAATCCATTGGGTAAACCAAATCATAAGTGCCATGGAAGTGTAGCCGTATAAAACTAGGGCTCCTGTAGCAATAATCCGTCCCAAATTACTTTGTTGTCTCTGTTCAATTTTTTCTTGGGTATTTTTCTCATTTTGGTATGGTTGTGGAAATTTTAAAGGTATTAAGAGAATGGCATTTAAAATTAGTAGGACCACCATGGAGATAAAAGACCAGCCAAACCATAAATTTGCTCCATGAATAGCTGCAATTAGGAGAGGCAAGATAAATTCACCCACTGAAACAAAAGCTTTGATAAGCACGGTTGCTTGTCCATTACCATCATTTAATTCTACCAAGGTTGTGTAAGTTCCGGCATCTAACGCAGAATTAGCGATTCCGGCAAGAATTGCGCAGAAGTACGCAAAAATGATGCTTTTTGTAGAAACTATACCAATTGCAAAAAAGAGATAACAAGCCATTCCTAGATAAACAAAGAATTTACGACTTAATTTATCAGAAAGGTATCCAGTAATCAGATAGGCTAATAACCGTCCTATTCCAATTCCTGAGATAACAAAAGAAACCATCTTGAGGCTAGTTGACCAGTAATCGCTTAGCGTTGTCATATTTTGTGCAAGAATAATTAAGCCAAAACCGTGAATAATATAATTGAGATAGAGGCTGAAAACTAAGCGAAAACGCATGTTTTTGGAGAGTATTTGATTAGTCATTAAATCGGTCCTTCCACTATAGATTGTGATATATTTATCAAAGTTTACATTATAAATATAAAACGTTTTCTTTAAAAAATCTAATTGAGAAAGTTAAAGAATTGATAGAAAAAAAGTTATAATATTAATAATTTTAAATAAAAAAAGCCACCTAGAGGTGACTTGAGAGTTAAAGAATATTTTTACGCTTTAAGAACCAATAGAGTATTAGCATCAAGGAAACAAGGATACCACTAACCAAAAGCCAAGCAAGGGGTAGCTTCATAAAAGGGAGGTCCACGTTCATACCATAAAATCCGGTCCCAATTGTGGGAATTGTCAGGATGATTGACCAACCAGTTAAAAATTTCATAGTGTCGTTTAGGTTATTATTCAAGATATTATTTGAAGTCCGTGAAATTTTTCCGGTCACATCATTGGCAATTTGCACGACGCGAGAAGCTTGTTCCATTTCAATCAAAATATCGTCCAATTTTTCTTGGGATTCTTTGGTAATTTGAAGTGTCAATGGCGTATGGCGCAAGTCTTCTAACATCATCAAGTTAGTTTTAATACTAGAAGAAAGGTAAATCAAACTTTTTTCAATTTGGGCTAATTGTAATAAGTCGTGGTTAATAATATGACCATTTAACTTACGATCCAAGATATTACGTTCATTATTAATTTTATCTAAGGCTTGGTTAAAGTAGTTCGTGGCATGCAAGAGGAAGGTCATGATAAATTCGGTCGCGGTTGAAACTTCTTTAATGCGGTCAGCCTTAAACTTTTCAAAAACATAGGCAGTTTCATCATTGTGGAAGGTGAAGACCGTTGTACCTTGCAGTAAGAAGATAATTGGACGCGTAGTAAAGTGCTCGACTTCTTTATTGGGCCAAATGGGCACATCATAGACAATCAATTCACTTTGGGTGTGGACATCATAATCATAGTGAGGACGCTCATGGCGGTCCGAAATATAGTTTAAAATCGCGGGGGTTAAGCGAAAAAGACGCTTTAACTGGCGAATATCACTTTCGTTAAGTTCGTTAACATCATACCAAGAATAGTTGAGGGTAGCTTTACCATTAATTTCTTGACGCGTAATCACAATTATCACCTCTCGTAATCAAATTAAGTACTTACCATATTTTAACACAAAGCCCCCCTAATTACTGGAAATTAGGGGGGTATTTTACATACTAGTAGTAGAACGAATAACCTTTACTGGCAGCTCATAACGCTTTTGTTTCAGTGGCTGATGGGGGTCATTAATTCTTTCTTGAAGTAAAGTAACCAAAAGTTTAGCAATTTCCGGAATAGGTTGAGCAATGGTTGTTAGTTCAGGGTGGTAAGTTTGAAGAAAGTTGGTGCCATCAAACCCAACCACCTTTACATCTTGGGGTACCTGCAGACCCATTTGTTGGGAAATTTGAATTACGAGTAAAGCGGTTAAGTCATCAGTACAGACAATTCCATCTACCGTGTGTTTCTGTAAAATTTCTTTGATGATAGCCTTTTTGACCGCAGCAGATTCAGAATAAGCTACCGAATGAACATGGCGAGTTAAGCCGACACTGTCAATAAAATCGAGATACCCCTCTAAACGTGAATTAGTGGATGAAGGTTGTTGGCAACATTTGCACTACCTAAAAAGAAGATATGACGGCAACCTGCTTGATAGAGTTCACTAGTTGCTAGACGTCCCCCGGAGAAGTTGTCACAAGAAACAATTGGAACTTGATCAGATAAGTTACGGTCAAATGCTACAATTGGCAGTCCTGATTTATTGTAGTCTTCAATGCCTAAGTTGTGAGTTCCAGCAATAATCCCATCAACTTGGTTGGCTTGTAACATTTTAAGATAGTTTTTTTCTTTTTGCGCATTGTAGCCAGCATCGCATAAGATTAATTTATAATCATCAGCAAAACAGGCTTTTTCAATTTCTTCAATTAATTCAGCGAAGAATGGATTGGTAATGGTAGGGAAGATAACCCCAATTAGCTTGGTTGCCTTTCCGTGTAGGGAACGCGCCAAAGAGTTAGGTTGATAATTGAGTTCTTCCATGGCTGCAAACACTTTGGATTTAGTTTTTTCGCTGAGGTAACCGTAATTATTGATAACCCGTGAAACAGTGGTGGCAGAAACGCCAGCTTTTTTGGCTACGTCAATTAATTTTGGTCGCGTCATATTATCACCTAGATTCCTTGAAGTGGCCAGTAAGTTCCAGTGAAGTCAAGAGCAATTTCTGAAGTCAAAGCAATTTGTTGATTATCTGGCTGACTGAAGAAGCGACCAGTAATCACGTGGCGCCCACCGTTAACAAAAATTTCAAAGAGGGAACCGTCAATAAAGATATCGAGTTCTAAGCGGTTAGCCTGGTCAAAGTTAACAGTGCGAGTGGTACCATATTCTTCGTTAAAAGAAATCCCGGTGTGTGCACGATCAACTGTAATGTAACCATGGTCCTGCGTTGAAAAATCAATTTTCAAGCTTTGGCTAGCGTCTTTATTTGCAGCTAGGTGAAGGCTTCCGCTTTGGTTAGCATCTAAATTAAGTTTGAGTTCGTAGTGCTTACCTGCTTGATAGACTAATTGTTGGCGTTGATTGTAGTTGGCTTCGGGGCGTAAAACCGTCCCGGCTTGGCGCAAGTCAGCCATGGCAGGTACAGGTTGTTGTATCAATTTACCGTCTGCATCCAAACTTAAGACTTTGACTTGACTAAGGCAACCGGCCCAGTTTTCGCTATCGCTAGGGTAAGCTAAGTCAGGCAAACCAACCCAAGAAATCGCGTAAGCCTTACCGTTAGGAGCGTTAAAGGCTTGTGTAGCGTAAACATCAAAACCATCGTCAAGGTTAATAGGTGCTTTTTGTTGGGTTTGAAGTTTACCGGCATTAAATTTAAAGTGTTCACCAGCAACATACATATTAGGGTAGATGTTTTGATAATCTGCTACTTCGTGCTCAAGCCCTTGCGGACAAAAAATTAAGACAGGTTTGTCATCAATAAAGACTAAATTTGGACATTCAATCATGTATCCCATAACGTCATCTGTAAAATCAACATAGCCGAGATCTTGCCATTTTTCCAAGTCCTTAGATTTAAAGAGGGCAACTTTTCCAGAAAGGGTGGTTTTATCTTGAGCCCCTAAAATTACGTAGTACTCACCACGATATTTTAATAATTGAGGGTCGCGAAAATGTTCAGTTACATGTTCAGGAGCTTCAATTAATGGCTTAGGGAGTTTAGTAATTTTCCCATTCTTATCTAACCAAGCACCGTTTTGGTAGGAAATTCGTTCCCATTCTTTAGTACGCACGTTGCCGGTATACATTAAAAGTAATTTATCATCGATGACAGCAGCCGAACCAGAGTAGGCACCATGACTATCGAGCGGTGTATCTGGTGCTAAAGCTAAACCTAAATTGCGCCAGTGAACAAGGTCATCACTTACCAAGTGCATCCAAGATTTGAGACCGTGAGCAGCTCCAAATGGGAAGGACTGATAAAAAACATGCCATTGATTATTATAGTAAGAAAAACCATTAGGATCATTTAAAAGTCCTGATTGAGGACGAATGTGGTAGGCCATTTGGTATTGAGAATTAGCTGCTTGAGCTTGAAGCTGAAGGAGTTCTTGTGCACTCCATTCTTCATAGGGTTTATAACGTAGTTCAGTGGTCCATTCCATAGGTTAATTCCTCCTTGAAAAAGTTATTAGATTAATCATGAAAACGTTTATATATCCTCTTTAATTTTAAGTTATTCTCAAATTTATGTCAAACGTTATCAGAAATTGATAATCAGAAAAATCTAGAATAATAATAAAAAGTATGTAAATTTAGAAAAAAATAATTTTTTTATGCTAAACGATTGACATATTTTAAGAATGCGTTATCATAAAAATGTAGCTAAGAGAAATCGGTTACAAGAAATTATATTTGTTATGTTATTCAAAATGAAATTTTGTAAAGGAGTGTCAATTATGGCAATGGATTATAAAAAAGTTGCAACCGATGTCATTAATGCCATTGGTAAAGACAATATGGTCGCTGCCGCTCACTGTGCGACGCGGCTACGTTTAGTACTTAAAGATGACAGCAAGATTGACCAAGCCGCCCTTGACCGTAACGATGGGGTGAAGGGGACTTTTAAGACAAACGGCCAATACCAAGTTATTATCGGACCTGGGGATGTTGATTTCGTTTATGACGAATTAATCAAGCAGACAGGGTTATCAGAAGTTTCGACTGATGATTTAAAGAAAATTGCTGAGTCTAACAACAAGCCAAATCCGGTAATGGCCTTTATTAAGCTCTTGTCAGATATCTTTGTTCCAATTATTCCTGCTTTGGTTGCAGGTGGTTTGTTGATGGCCCTCAACAATTTCTTGACAGCGGCAGGATTATTCGGACCTAAGTCCTTAGTTCAAATGTACCCTAATATCAAGGGTATGTCTGACATGATTCAATTGATGTCAGCAGCGCCGTTTATCTTTATGCCAATTCTAGTCGGGATTTCTGCTGCTAAACGTTTTGGGGCTAACCAATTCTTAGGAGCAGCCATGGGGATGATTATGACCACTCCTGACTTGTTAGGCAAAGATCATTTCTGGAATTTGTTTGGTCTTCACGTTGCACAAACGAATTATGCTTACCAAGTTATTCCAGTGTTGGCTGCCGTTTGGATTTTATCTGTCTTAGAAAAATTCTTCCACAAGCGTTTGCCTTCTGCGGTTGATTTTACGTTTACACCTTTGCTTTCCTTGATGATTACTGGGTTCTTAACCTTCACAATCGTTGGTCCAGTGATGAAGACTGTCTCAGACTGGATTACTAACGGCTTTGTATGGTTATACGATACGACCAGTTTCATCGGGATGGGGCTCTTTGGTTTAACTTACTCAGCTATTGTTATGACTGGTTTACACCAAAGTTTCCCAGCAATCGAAACCCAATTAGTAACAGCCTTTGCTCAAGGCAAGGGTGCTGGGGACTTTATCTTTGTTACTGCTTCGATGGCTAACGTAGCTCAAGGGGCTGCAACTTTTGCCGTTTGGTTTATTACGAAAGATAAGAAGATGAAGGGTCTTTCTTCATCAGCCGGGGTTTCTGCTTTACTTGGGATTACCGAACCAGCTTTATTCGGGGTTAACTTGAAGTACAAGTTCCCATTCTTCTGTGCTTTAATCGGTTCAGGAGTGGCTGCAACTTTTGCCGGCTTAGTTCGTGTTGAAGCTGCTTCTATGGGATCTGCTGGTTTCTTAGGATTCTTATCCATTTACCCTAAGTCAATTCCAATGTACATTGTGGCTGAATTAATTTCCTTCGCTGTAGCCTTTGCTTTGACTTACCTTTACGGTCGCAATCGTATTGCTGCGCTGGAAAATGTATCTGCAGTTGAAACTACAGCTGATGTAGCTCCAGAAGTTGCTCAAGCACAAACAGAAGTTGCCCAAGTTGCTGGTGTGGCTGACGAAGATGTTTTAGCCCCAGTTGCTGGTCAAGTAGTAGATTTATCTCAAGTCAATGATGATGTTTTCTCAACTAAGTTAATGGGTGATGGAGCTGCTATTGTTCCAACTAATGGTGAAGTCTTTGCCCCAGTGGATGGTGAAGTTACCGTTGCTTATGAAACTAAACATGCTTATGGTTTGAAATCAGATGATGGTGCGGAAGTTTTAATTCACATCGGAATTGATACGGTTAATTTGAAAGGGCAATACTTTGAAAGCTTTGTGACGCAAGGTCAAAAGATTAAGAAGGGTGACAAGCTAGGTACCGTTGATTTAGACGCAGTCAAAGCTGCAGGTTACGACACAACGGTGATGGTGATTGTAACTAACACACCAAACTACACTAGTGTAGGTCACGTTGCTGGTCAAGTGAACCATGGTGATAATTTAATCGGGCTTTCAAAATAAGCTTGGCGAACAGTCTAGTTTGAGCTAGGCTGTTTTTCTTTACCAGGAATTAAGGAAATAGTCGCAAAGAAAGAAAAGAATCTTCACAAAAAGGTCATAAATTCACGGTATCTTATAAACATAAGCTAATAACACAAAATAACTTTTTCATAATACTTCTCCCAAGTCGCTAGGTTCCCCAATCTAGCGACTTTTTTATCA
>NZ_BAMI01000075.1 GCF_000615765.1 Ligilactobacillus equi DSM 15833 = JCM 10991
GGGGGTAGTTGACCATAAACAAAAAGAGCTTCCGGTGTGGTTATAGACATATACCATACACACAGAAGCTCTTTTCCTATACAGAAAATTTTTTCTTATTGTGGTTGTAGATTAGGGAGGTTACAATCCATAGAACGGCAAATAAGAAGAATAGCCATAAACCAAGATTACCAAGATCAAGTGCTTGAATCCAAGCCCAGAAACCACTGGTTGGGTTAGATTCTAAGGCTACTTGGATTAATTCCAAAGCTCCGATAAAGAAGGCCGCTACAATGGAAATTGTGGTGACAGTTACATTATAGTAAATTTTGCGTAAAGGCGCTTCAAAGGCCCAATTATAAGCACCGGACATCATAACAGAATCGGTAGTGTCCATAAGACACATCCCTGCTGCAAATAACAAAGGCAAAGATAGAATTCCGCTTAAAGGTAGACTAGCTTTAGCAGCTCCAGCAGAAAGGGCGATAAGAGCAATTTCTGTTGCCGTGTCAAAGCCTAATCCAAAAAGAAAACCAGTAGGATACATTTGCCATTCTTTAGAGATAACTTTGAAAAGTGGCTTAACTAAAGATGCAATAAATCCTCGTGATAATAATAAATCTTCAAGAACATCTTGTTGGACTTGTCCAGCCTTCATTGCTTTGACGGATTTTAGTAAGCTCAATAAAATAATAAAGTTAAAAGCTGCAACTACAAGTAAAAAGGTCCCGGAGACACAGGCTCCGATTTTTCCCCCAACTGCTTGGAAGAAAGGCATTTGTATTTTAGCCCACTTAACGGAAAAACCAATAATTACAGCCATCAAGAAAACAACGGTGGAGTGGCCTAAAGAAAAGAAGAAACCGACCCCAGTTGACCGATGTTTTGCATGAACTAATTTCCGCACAGTATTGTCAATGGCGGCGATGTGGTCAGCGTCAAAGGCGTGCCGTAATCCTAGTGAATAAGCTACGAGTCCTAATCCCCAGAGTTTAGGGTAGTGGATGGCAGCGTTGACCAGACATAAAAGGGCGATGAAATGAAGCCCTAAGCAGGCCAAGTAATATGGAATTGCATCTTTAATTATATTTCTCTTCATATTATCTCCCTATTTTGTAGATTAGATTCCTAAGTAGAAGTGGGCAAAGGCAGCAGCGATTAAAGCCCCGACAAAAGGAGCTGTCCCGGGAACAATCAAGCCATATTGCCAGTCGTTATTAGTTTTGTTTTTAATTGGTAACAATTGGTAAGCTAAACGAGGTCCCAAGTCACGTGCTTGGTTCATGGCGAAACCAGTAGTCCCCCCAAGGCCCATTCCGACGGCCCAAGTTAAAAGACCGACACCGACAGGTAACATCTTTGGCCAAGCAGTTGCAATGGCTAAAATTCCAGTTAAGAAAATTGTGGTAGCAATAACTTCGACCATGTAGTTACGGGGTAAGTTACGGCAGTTAGGGTTGGTAGAGAAGATGTTGCGGATGGCGATTTGGTCAATTTTACCTTCTGAGGCCGTAAAGTGATCAGCATACATAAAGTAAACTAAGCAAGCACCTAAAAGTGCCCCTAAAAATTCGGCAATGACGTAAGGAATGAAGCTAGACCAAGGAATCATTCCTAAGATAGCTTGGCATAAAGCATAGCAGGGTTAATGCAGACCCCACCGAAAATGAAAAGACAAACGGTAATCCCAAAGGACCAAGTGGTAATGGCAAAGGTGTGACCAGAACCTTTATATTTAGTTTTTTGTAAAACTTCGTCGCAGTGAACCCCGACCCCAAACATAATCATGAGGGCGGTTCCTAAAAATTCAGCAATCAAATTGTGTAACATTACTTAAGTTCTCCTTGCAAATATGGTTGTAATTTTTGATAAACATTGTGAATAGGAAGCTGGTATTTCCGCGCAATGCGGGCGCAGTCATCATATTCGAGGCTACGTTTAACTTGTGAGCCGAGCATTCCAACTTTAACGGTGATTTCACCGAAAGGGGTGGTGATTTTTTCAAAATGGCGGGTAGCTTTGGTGCGGGTCATGACTTGACTTCTTACGCCTAGAGTCGTGGTGTGTTCCCAGAGGAGCTGCCTAAATTTAGCTTGCTCCTGAGTTTGACACAAAACTGTTAATAAAACTGCCGGCCGATTTTTCTTCATTATAATGTTGGTCCAAAAGACATCCAAAGCACCGGCTTCGAGCAGTAAATCAAAGATATAACCGAGTTCTTCGGGACTTTGATCATCAAGATTGACTTCGAGTTTGGCAATTTGGTCTTGGGTGGTGTTAATTTCCTCGTGACTATGCTTTAAGGTGGCCAGACTTCCACGTAAAGCATTAAGCTTACCTGTCTGACGTTTCCCAAAACCATAACCGATTTTTTCTACTTGTAGGTGTTCAGGAATACTAGTGATTGGTTTAAGTTCCTTTAAAATAGCTAAACCAGTTGGTGTTACCAATTCCGTGTGAATCTCAGAGTCTTGACGGTAAATTAGGTTGGTGTTTTGCCGTAATTGCATAACAGCCGGAACGGGGACAGGCATGTTACCATGAGCCACTTGAATAAAACCAGTACCATCAGTAACTGCTGTGGTGTAGACACGTTTAATACCGAGTTTTTCAAAGGCGATGAAGAAAGCAACGACGTCAACAATTGAATCAGTTGCTCCTACCTCATGAAAGTGAATCTCATCTAAACTCACGTGGTGAACTCTTGCTTCGGCTTGGGCAATGTCGAAGAAAACATTTTTACTATGTTCCTTGACGTCAGCCGAAAGGTCACTTTGGTCAAGAATGTCATTAATCGCCGCTAAATTGCGTATTTCGTGATGATGTTCGTGTTTATGATTATGGTGATGTTCATGTTCATAGTGATGACTTAAACCTTGGTCTTTGTGAACATGGTTAGTTAAATGAACCTCGAAATTTCCACCGTAAATACTAGAATGACTGTTACGCTGGAAACTGACAGTAAATTCAGGAAGGTGTAACTTGGTTAATTCAGTTTGAACTTCCTGAAAGTCAGCGCCTAAATCTAAGAGTAACCCGTTTAGCATATCACCACTTAGGCCGGAAAAGGGTTCTAAAAATAAGATATCTGCCATAGTTTATCCTTTCATGTGGTTAATCAGACTAGCGTTATAGGCCGCTCCAAAACCATTATCAATATTAACTACGCTAACGCCAGAAGCACAGGAGTTAAGCATAGATAAAAGAGCAGTTAAGCCTTGAAAATTGGTGCCATAACCAATACTAGTAGGTACCGCAATGACGGGTGCTGAAACTAAGCCTCCCACGACACTAGCTAAGGCGCCTTCCATTCCAGCAATGACAATAACGACACGAGCTTTTTGAATCAAAGTTAAGTGGTTAAAAAGCCGGTGAATACCTGCGACGCCGACATCGTAGATTTTTTCCACCCGGTTTCCAAATTGTTGGGCGGTAACGGCTGCTTCTTCTGCTACAGATAAATCAGAAGTTCCTGCAGTAACGATGGCAATGTAGTTATCACTGGCAACTTCTTTTTGAGGATTCAAAACAAAGCAATGGGCCGTTTCAAAGTATTGGCCTTGTGGGAAACGCGCTTTGAGAAATTCTGCCTTTATGGCATCAACTCGAGTGGTTAAGATTGGGCTCGTTTCATCTTTTAAAGCCGCCATAATTTCACAAATTTGTTCCTGGCTCTTACCTTGACCGTAAATAACCTCAGGGTAACCGTTTCTTTGTTTGCGGGCGGTATCAACCTTGGCAAAGCCAAATCACTAAAGCCTTGGAGGGATGCTTGAGCTTGTTTTAAAGAGAGTTCTCCACGTTGAAAGGCCAGAAGAATTTCGCGTGTTTCCATAGTTCCCTCCTATTTGACGATAACGGACAAGCCATCACGGATAACGGTGACTTGAGCATCTTCACCTTCGATTTCGAAGGCTCTTTGGAGCGCTTGGTCAAAGCTAGTGGCTAATTCCATGTGCATGTCTTCGATTAATTCTGGATCCACGAGGTCAGAAACATAAATAACATGGTGGTGTACCAAAATCCGGGCCAAAATTTGGGATGTCCATTGATCAGGAATAGTTTCCAAACGTGGTGTGTTGATGGCCTTTTGTAAGAATTGGTTAGGGTCATCATAGTCGGCCAAATTGTGGTAGAAGCCTTCGCCACCGTGTCCATCGCGAGTCCCTGCAACCATGATAATGACGCCACCTTCTTTATTAGTAGCTTCTGCAGCGGTCATTCCTTTAACTGCTTGATAAATATTTTGATCCAAGGGGAAACCACCATTGGTAGAGATGGCGATATCACATGGAATTTTCTTAACGGTAGCTAAGCTTTCGACAAAGTCACAACCAACCTTGTGAGCCGCTTCCATATCACCAGCAAAAGAACCGATAATTTTTTTGTCACCATCTAAGACAACGTTTACAATAAAGGCTAACTTAGCCGTTCGTGCTGCATAAACCATATCTTGGTGAATCAAGTTATGATGTAAGTTTCCGGTCCGGGCTTCCTTAGAATTGATAAATTCTCCAGAGTGGTTAGCCATAATGGTCTTGTATGAAGCGATTCCAGGAAGAACCGCCTTACGTCCCCCTGAAAAGCCAGCAAAGAAGTGTGATTCAATAAAGCCTTCTGAAATCAAAAGGTCAGCTTCTGCAGCAACCTTGTTGATAATGCAGTCCCCACCAGAAGGAAGTTGGCCAATTTTGACCATATCTTCATCTTTTTGTGAGAAGTGCATCACAATTTCTTCGTTATCGGCAATTTCTTGCCCGTATTTAGCCACTAATTCTTCGTGCGTAGATGGACGGTGGAAACCAGTCGCAACTAAAATACGAATCCGAGCGTCTGGGGCAACGGAACGAATTCTTCTCAAAATAATGGGGGTAATAATGTGTGAAGGAACAGGCCGGGTGTGGTCTGAGGAAATTAAGACGATATTCTTCTTTCCTTTTGCGAGTTCTTCAAGCTTAGGACTGCCAATAGGATTATCCATAGACTTTTCCACAGTTTCTTTTTCTGAAAGTGGGTTGGAAAAATCCTCAGCTTTAGACTCTAAAAGGCCAGCAAAGTTGTCTTCGGGAATTTCGGCTGTAATTGTGCCTTATCATAAGGAAGATCAACTTTGACCATTTTTTCATGTTCATGTGCAACTTTTTCTTTCGTGATTACACTCATTTTAACGACTCCTTCATGTCATTTTTTCACAAGGGAAAGTATAATTTGAAAAATTTTTTCAAGAAATCACCATTGTTGTTAACAAATGTTAGCACCATAAAGCTAAATTGCCGTATTTTTATAGTCGTATTTTAAGAATAATAAAGTAGATAAAAGAAAAATCAGTGCTTTCTTACCGGTAAAAAGTAAAAAGGATTGCCATAAGTTCGCCAAATCACTATAATTTAATTTGAATATTCAAGTTAAGGGAAACTTAGGTAAAAATTTTGATAGTTAGATGGAGTTAGATTTATGAAAATTGATTACTTATTAAGTTTTTTAGAAGACAAGCACATTCCTTTGATTGAAAAAAAGCGTCACTCTTATCTGTCCTACCATGGATTAGATGAGTCTTATATCTATATTTTGAAGGATGGGGTAGCTAAAACCAGTGTTATCTTACCTGATGGGCGAGAATTTAACCTTTCTTACATTGTTTCGCCTGATATTGTTTCGCTTTTAAAAGATGAAGTTTCTAAATACACTTCTTCACCTTTTAATATTCGTGTAGAATCAGAAGAAGCCCATTTTTATCGTTTACCACGAACAACTTTTTGGAATTATGTAGCAAATGATGAATTACTTCAGGCTTATGTCAGAGACTACTACCGTTTGAAGTTATCTGAAAATATTGAATCTCTTCAGACTATGACGATGAATGGAAAAACAGGTGCAGTTTGTGCGCTTTTGTATAAGCTTACGCGCCTTTTTGGAAAACCTCATAGAAATGGAACTTTAATTGATTTTTTAGTGACTAATGAAGACATTGCTGGCTTTTGTGGAATTTCTACTAGAAATTCGGTTAATCGTATCATTCATCATCTGAAAGAAGAAGGTATCATTGAAATTCTTCATCAAAAAATATTAATTAAAGATTATGAATGTCTCCAGGAATATGTGGCTAAATAAAAGAAAATAATTGTAAGTATAAAACGTGATTTTTGAAAAATAAATGATAGTATCAAATGTTAGCAACAATCGCTATTTTTTCTTTTCAGAAAATTATTTATACTAGGCCACGTTAATTACAAAATTGGAGATGATTTTTATGACTTCTTTGGAGGTTAAAGAAAGTATTTTAATTGATAAGTTGGCGCAATTAGATAATTTGGTGATTGCTTATTCTGGTGGTATTGACTCAACCTACCTGTTAAAGATTGCCTTAGACACTTTGGGAAGTGACAAAGTTTTAGCAGTGGTGATGAATTCGGAATTATTCTTAGATGATGAATTCAATAAGGCTGTTGATTTAGCTAATGATATGGGTGCTCAAGTCTTAGGTTTAGAAATGAGTGAGTTAGCTGATGCTAAAATTGCTGCTAACACCCCTAAGAGTTGGTACTACAGTAAGAAATTACTCTACAAGACTATCAAAGACGCTGTCGCTGCTGATGGCTTTACCACTATAGCTGATGGGATGATTATGGATGATAACGAAGACTTCCGTCCTGGTTTAATTGCTCGTGATGAAGAAGGAGTGCGTTCTTTCTTACAAGAAGCAGATCTTTACAAGGCGGATATTCGGATTTTGGCTAAGGAAAATGGTATTGTTAACTGGAATAAAGTGGCTTCATGTAGTGTTGCTTCACGCTTCCCATACGGTACACGCTTAACCCAAACTGCTGTTAACCGGGTTTTTGCTAGTGAAAAATATCTACGTGAAGATTTAGGTTACAAAACGGTTCGTGTTCGTTGCCACGGTGATTTGGCACGGGTTGAATTGCCTGAAACAGACTTGCAAGATGCGTGGGACAAGAAGGATGAAATCTCCGCTACTTTACGGAAACTTGGCTTCAATTACACTACTTTTGATATGCAAGCTTTCAAGTCAGGTCGGATGAATGAAGTTTTATCAACTGATGAAAAGTTGGCCTTAGTCTAAGGGGGAGACGCCATGTTTCAAAAGGTGATTCACCAATTAGAAAACAGTCAAAGTACGCTGTATTCAGAAGAATCATGCCGAATTTTTCTGATGCAAGCTTACCAAGAATTAACTTTGATGCGGATAAAATATAGCCAAAATCAAGTTATTAGCGAACAAATTTCAGAAATCCTGGATCGTTTTTTTGCAGTTGAAGAAGATGCTCTAGAAGCCTATGACAATATACATCATTTGGTCTATCGCGATGTCCGCGATGAAGTTCAAACTTTAATTGACTTTATCAAAAGTAAAGATATTCAGTTAGTCTAAGCTAACTACATCCTCCCTAAATAAAGATAATAATTACCGTAAAGCTCCCAAATTTTCTGGGAGTTTTTTCGTAGCAAACAATGGATAGAGAATATAACCAAAAAGGTTCTTTACGAGATGCTGTGGATTCCTAATATAGGTGTCTGCAGTTTTTTGTGTTTTATGAGAAAAATATTAAAAAGGAGTCCCATATCGTCACTCTTTGTTGTATCATTTTAATAACGAAAAAAATTAAAGAGAGTGAGTAATATGGAACTCCTTGAAAACTTAAATTACAT
>NZ_BAMI01000074.1 GCF_000615765.1 Ligilactobacillus equi DSM 15833 = JCM 10991
TTCGTTGGTTGAGCGCTTGCTTGGTTAGCTTTGTCCTTGATGGCATTCATTGCTTTATCAATGGCTTCCTTCGCTGCGTCCACATCTGCTTGGCTTGCGGTTGGATTATTCTTAACAGTTTCACCGTTCTTGATTGCGTTATCCAAAGCTCGCTTGTCATCATCGACAGCGTTCTTGTAGTTATTATCCTTTTGGAAATCTTTGCCATCCTTGATAGCTTCTTCCAAATTAGTCTTGTCAATATCTATAACAATATTGAATTCGGCTTTAGAAGTTAAACCTGTACTATCTGTCGCTGTCATCTTAACGGTGTACAGCTCTTTTCCTTGCATTTGACCAGCCGGAATAATTTCTAATTCTTTATTAATAGTCGCACCCGTTGCATCATCCATGTAATCAGACACAGCCATTAAACCTTCTCTTATATCGGAAAGTTTTTCTTTATTAATGCTGTAGTATTCTACCTTATTTTCTTCATCATGATGTAGTTCACCTAGGTTCATATTCTTTGCAGTTGATTCAACATTAATAAGTGGCGCAGCATTAACGGGAACTAAAACAAATTTAATTGATTTAGTTCCCCAGACGTCTTGGGCGTAACCCACTTTATTAACTTCACGGTCAGTAGCTACTAAGTAACCCTTCTTAATATCTGCACCTGTGTAGTAATTTACGTTATTTTCATTAGGTAATTTAATTTCTGTTCCTGGATAATAAACTTTACGTGATTCATTATCTTCTGGAATTGTCAAGGTAGCCGTAGTGGTTTTTCCCGCATATTTATTAGGATTTAAGTCTATCGTAAAGTCACCATTTCTGTTCTTATCAACGATATCTAAAACCATCGCTTGGTTACCATTAGCGTAGTAGAAACGGCTTCGGTTTCTTTTATCTTGAGACCATGTTATACCATTAACAGTATCAGTTAGACCATTTTCAGCTGAACGCTTGTCGTTACCCCAAATAACCTGGTTAGGGTTAACTTCAGGTTGAACATAGAGTAAACTAAGAATATCATTCAGTTCAAACCTTGTTGTATCCCCAGCTGCTAGACGATATACTAAGGTCTTACCGTCATCAGATAATGCAAAACCCGGGTCATTAGGCCGTGAACTTAGTTGATCTTGTGTCCAACCAATTTTGTAGTGATCGTCAACTAAATTAGCAAAGTGGCCGTCCCCACTAGAATACTCTGGCGTTGACGTTTTCCTATCTGGAACATCGTAACTCCGGTGAGGATTTGTTTGATTTTCTGCCGGAACTGCAGCGCGATCTTCAGCATCGCCTGTTGTTACTGCCTTGCTTTCAGCTAACATATCAGCTGAAACCGCATTATTTTGCGCAAAATCAGCAACATTAAATGTTGTTGTTTGTGCTTCAGCATTAGATGATTCCGTTGCTGTTGCATCGTCAGCAGATGCCGTTGTTTCTTCTTGTTGTGCTTGTGTACTAACAACAGAAGTCGTTTCCCCTTCTTCTGTTGCACTTGCCTTAACTGGTGTAGATACCTCTGTTGTTTGAGCTTGGTTTACTTCATCTGCAGAAGCAGTTGCCGCTAAAGCACCTAAACCAAACGTTACCCCAATTAACACTGAAGCTACACCAACGTTTAATTTTCTAATTGAATACTTGAACTTGTTTTTGTTCATTTTTTCATCATATAAACGAGTATTGTTTTTCGAAACCATTAAACTTCCCCCTATTTAAACTTCTTAAAATATTTCATTCGATATTTTGATTATACAGACTTCCCAATTAACTTCAACTTGCTAATTTTTGTGTATATACATCAAAAAAAGGGGGGTTATTTAATACTTTAACTTTATATTTTTTTTACTTTCTTTTAAAATTACTTAAAAAATGCCACTTTTTTTAAAATTTGCACAACATAAATTTCCAAAAAAAATCAATACAATATTTTCATCCCAAAACATGGATATACATTATTTTGAAATAAATTATTTTTCGCTAATCTTTTTCTAATCTTAATGCCATTTAAAATAACGAGATTCTATAGTTTCAAGCTTTATCAAGCTTATCCTTTCAGCTACATAACAACTGATTAATTACTATAAATAACTTTATTTTTTTATTCAGTTTCCCAACTAGCTTCTTGCTCAACAAAAAATCCCCCCTAATAGTTTTAGGGAGAATTTTTTTAAATTTGAGGTGTCATAATCTTTTCTAACCACCATAAACCTAGTAATAACAATAGGGTTAACGCTACCGTTAAGAACGTTCCCACCAATAAAATATTAATGTCCTGCATTTGTAAACCTGTAAATAGAACCTGCCCCAGACCACCAGCCGAGATAGTCGCCGCAATGGTCGCGGAACCCATGGTCGCTGCTAAGGCTACCCGCAAGCCAGAAAAAATCGCCGGAACTAATAACGGTAACTGAATCTTAGTAAAAATTTGTCCCGTAGTCATCCCCAACCCTCGGGCTGCCTCCACTAAACTTGGATCGATTTCTTCTAACCCCGTTACCAACGTCCGTAACAAAATATACTCGCTGTATAACGTCAGCACGACGATTGCTGTTGGCATCCCTAGACCTAGGAAAGGAATCAAGAGAGCGAAGAAAGCATAGCTCGGTACCGCATAAAGGACAGAAAAAAAGTAAACCAATTTTGTCATTACCTGCGGATGCTTCAGCCCCCATGAAATGAGACTTAATGCGATAAACAGCGCCATAACTAAGGCTGGCACAACCAAGATTAACTGTTGCCCTGTATAGGTTAACAATTCCGCATAGTTTTCTATAAAGTAAGCTTTCATTCTAAGCCCTCCCACATTTTCTGTTCCGCCTTAACTGTCGCCATTAAATTTTGTACAAAAGGTGTAGGAGGATTTTGGATAATCTTTTGAGGCTTGTCAAAGGCTTCAATTTTCCCTTCATGCATAATCATCACCCGGTCGCCTAAATAAAAAGCCTCGGCAATATCATGCGTTACAAGTAAAAAGGTCTTTTGCCCCAGTGATTGATGGATGGTTTTAAGTTGTTTTTGTAATTCTAAACGCGTCAAAGCATCAATGGCTCCAAACGGCTCATCAAAAAGGACAAATTCAGGATTGGCGGCCAAGGCCCGTGCCACGCCGACGCGCTGTTGTTGTCCCCCAGAAAGCTGGCGGGGATAACGTTTTTGGTATTTTTCTGGATCGAGTTGCACCAATTCGAGCAGTTCTTTTACTCGTTGCTCAATTTTTGGCGATGACCACTTGAGCAACTTAGGTACGGTCGCAATATTTTCAGCTACTGTCATATGAGGAAACAACCCGATTGACTGCACAACATACCCCATTTGTCGCCGTAGAGCAATCAAATCTAGGGCTTGACTGTCTTGACCCTTCAACAAAATCTTCCCTTGCGTTGGTTCTATTAAGTGGTTGATTAACTTTAAAGTCGTCGTCTTCCCAGACCCCGATGACCCGAGAATTGTGATAAATTCCCCTTCTCGCACAGTAAATGACAAGTCGGGCAAAATCACTTGTGAACCATATTTCTTTACCACATGCTGAAACTCTAAAACTGTTTGCTTAGCTACCATTTTTCAACCTTCCAATCACATAATCAAAAGCAACCATGCTAAAAGCGATAGTAACGCCACTGAGACACCACCAATTAACAAGAGATCCAGCCGATAAAGTCCTAAGCCCGTGAAAATCAGCGTTCCCAGTCCCCCAGCACCAATATAGGTTGCCAGCGTGGCTGAAGCCATGATTTCCACTAAAGCAAGTTTTATCCCATTTAGAATATAAGGCAAAGCTAGAGGAAACTTGACTTGCCAAAATAATTGATGAGCATCCATCCCTAAACCAGTGCCAACTTCTAGTATTTGCGGTGATACTTCCCGGAAACCTAGCAAGGTATTAATTAGCAAAGGCGGTAAGGCCAAAACGAACAAGGCCGTTATAGCCGGTAACGTTCCAACCCCCATAATCGGAATTAAGATGAACAATAGTGCCAAACTTGGAATGATACGTAAGGCCTGTGCAAAGCTCGTCGCAACTTTAGCAATCACAGGGATTTCACTGCCTAAATAACCTAAGGGTAACGCACATAGACTTGCTAGTAACAAAGTTGTCAAACTCAAAGTCAAATGTTGACCAACGGCCTGAAGATACTGGTCACTATCAGTGGCAAAATACTGGATAATGTCGGTAAACATCGCTACCGCCCCCTAATCAAAATTAGCTTGATACCATTTCTTGGCAACACTCTTGTAACTGTGCTTATCTAGATCCACTTGTTTATTTAATTTAATCAATGTCTTAGTCGTTAACTTACGGTCAACTTGATTAATAGTTTTCACCAACTTAGGATTTTGCTTGGCAACCTTAGTCGTAACAATCGGCATCAAATTATATGGTGGCCAGAAATTTTTGTCATCTTTTAAGACCACATATTTCTTCGAGGCTAACTGACCCTCTGTAGTGTAGGCTGGGGTCGCATCGGCTTTGCTTTGACTTAAAATTTGGTACTTTAAAGCATTGTCATAAACCTTATTGGATTTGAACTTGAAATCACCATATTTCTTGGCTAAACCTGCTAGACCGTCTGTCCGCTTATCAAATTCACCTTGTGAAGCAAAACGAATCTTCTCCGCATGACGCTGTAAGTCAGAAATCGTGCGAATACCATACTTCTTGGCCACACTGGCCCGCATAGCAATCCCTTGACCATCATTACCGGGCGCATATGGTAAAGCTGTTAGTCCTTGCTTGGCTAAACCGGCCTTAGCTTTTTGGTAAGCTTGGTCTGGATCAGTAGTCATTTTTCCTTTCAGAATAGTTAGCAGCGCTGTCCCCGTATATTCTGGATAAAGGTCAATTTGCCCTTTTTTAATTGCAGTTGGAATCACAGAAGAAGAAATACTTTGCTTACGACTTACCTTAAAGCCTTCTTTTTCTAGCGCCAGCGCATAGATTTCACTAACTACTTGACTCTCTGTAAAATTCTTCGCACCAACTACCACAGATGCGGCACTTACACTACTAGCTACTGTAGTCAAAGTACATAGTACCACCACGAACATTACACTTAACTTTAAAAATTTATTTTTCATTTTTTTCACCCTTTTTCTTTAACTAGTTGCGCTTTTAAATTAGCATGGTACTTTCGTGTTAGAGCTAATAGTTGCGCCTGTTCGGCCTCTGTTAGTTTCGTAAAAGCCTCGGACTCGTAGTGATTTAACGGCGCAATTATCTCTGTCGCCAATTTTTGCCCTTGTGCCGTTAACTGCAAGTATTTTTGGCGTTTATCAGCTAACAATGGTAAAAGTTCTAAATACCCCTGCGCCCGCCAATTTTTGATGGTGGCATTTACCACCTGCTTCGTTGAATAAGTCTTCGCTGCTAAAAGTTTCTGGGTAACTGCTTGACCGGTTACTTGCGGGTAAGTAGCCAGCCATAATAACATTTGCAAAGACTTACCCTTTAATCCATGTTGACGAGCATAATTTTCATAAAGCGCATCTCGCTCCTCTAAAATCCGTAAGTATGTGTGAAAATCCTTAACTGCCATTATTTTAATCCTCATTTCTAATAATAACCTTACCAAAAGCTTGCGAACTTTCTAAAAATTTATGAGCTTCTTGGATTTGTTCTAAGCTAAAGACTCGCTGTGGACTCACATCTACTTGATACTTGGCGATATAATCTAGCAACTTCTGCCATCCTTGTGAAGAAACATTACCAGAATAAAAGGTTGTCAGATAGACGTTATTGCGTAAAGCTTCCGTAGGGTCAAACTCCTTGAGGTACCACTGTCCCCCTAGAAGTCCCGTAGCACAAATAATTCCCCCCATATCTAAATGCTTCAATGAGTCCTTGATAACTTTTGGTCCCACTAATTCCAGAATTTTGGTAAACGTCGCTTCCGTCTGCAAGCATCCTGCCTTATCCAAAATAACCTGGTCATAGCCCACAGCCAATAATTGCTCTTTTTTAGCTAAATTTCGGACGGATGCTACCACCACTAGTTCAGGATAGCGGGCTTTGACAAGTTTTACAAAGGCTACCCCCACACCTGAAGCGGCCGCCCTTACTAAAATACGGTCACCCGCTTGAAGTTGCAACTGTAACATTGAGCCATAGGCGGTAAAGTAAGTTTCTGGGATAGCGGCCAAATTTTCCCAACTCAAATCTGTGGCAATGGGAAAAATTTGCTCGTTAGTCACTAGAACATATTGGGCATAAGATCCATCAAACTGACGCCCCATTTCTCCCATGGTTGTGAGTACTTTTTGCCCGTATGGTAATCTTTCAGTATCACTACTTGCAAAAATCTCCCCTACACACTCTATCCCTAGGATTCGTGGAAAAGTAACCTGCGGTGAAAAGCCTTGCCGGGTGAAAATTTCAGAGCGATTAATTCCAAAAGCCCTAATTTTAATCACTGACCAACCAGGCTTTACTTGCGGAATGAGACGCTCTTCAAGTCGCAATACCTCTGGTCCTCCGGCATGATGCACGACAATCGCTTTCAAAAAACTCCCTCCTTTGATAGTCAAATATTTTTACCATTTAATCTTACTAATCTTTTGAAATAAAGTCAAATATTTTGACTAATTTTAAAAATAAATAAATACCGCTTCTCCATAGAAAAGCGGCAACAATTGTTTATAAGTCAACCACGTAAAGAGGCTTTTGGCCGTTAAGGAAACGGCGAATATCTTCCAAACTCTGCATTACCATGTTACGCACAGCGGTTTGCGTGTAGTAGGCTGAGTGCGGGGTAACAATTGCATTAGGCATTTTAGCTAGACGTTGGTAGTCAGCAGGAAGTTGGGCGGGGTCTTCAATCACCTTCCAGAAGAACTCACTTTCACTAGATAAAACATCCAAGCCCACACCACCTAAATGACCAGATTCCAAAGCCGCAATCATCGCCTCCGTATCAACCAAGCCCCCTCGTGCTTGGTTAATGAAAATGGTACCAGGCTTCATCAGCGCAAATTCCTTCGCACCTAACATTTCCCGGGTACTATCGTCTAATGGCGTATGAATTGTGATAATATCAGCTTCTTTCAAGACCGTTTCTAAATCAGTGTATGTCAAGTAGGGTTCATAATTGGCACGATAAATCGGATCATAGCCCAGCACTCTGGCCCCTAAAGCACTGTAAAGTTGCGCCGAGGCCGAACCAATATTACCAACTCCAATAACCCCCACCGTTTTAGTATAAATTTCCTCGCTCATTAATGATTCCGGTAAAGTGAAATCACCACGACGTTCGCGGTCTTGAAGGACGGAGATTTTCCGTAGTAAGTTAAGCGCCACCGCCAAACCATTTTCAGCAATTGCTCGTGGTGAGTAAGCAGGAACATTGGACACTGTCGTAATGCCATGCGCATGAGCCTTGTCAAAATCAACGATATTGTAACCTACAATTCGTAAAGCAAGGTGTTTGATACCAAAGGCAGATAATTGCTGATAAACTTCTTCATCTAAGCTTTCGACTTGCTTAGTAGAAACTCCATCAAAGCCAGCCGCCAAAGCAACAGTTTCTTTGGTCAAAGGTTCTGTCACTAACTTAATTTCATCCTGGTGTTGGTCTTGCCAAGCTTGTACATGGCGTCGTTCATCATCAGAAACTCCATACATTATCACTTTCATTAAAGTCGCCCCCTAAATTAAAATATAATG
>NZ_BAMI01000073.1 GCF_000615765.1 Ligilactobacillus equi DSM 15833 = JCM 10991
AAACCATATAGATACCTGGGAACACAAGAGATTATGGGTAGACACAACTTCAGACATTGAAAGATCATTATTTAGGTAGTAGTTTATCACATAGAGCTTGAAATCAACAGTGAACTCACGTCTCGAATGCTGTAATTTCAATCCATCAGGACCATTCTGATTGTAGGTAGCCCACCATCGTTTAACGGTTCCTTTCGGTAGAGAATACTTGTGCTCTAGAGAGCGTTGTGAATAACCAGTATCCAGATATTCCTGAATAACATCTAATTTAAATTTTTGAGCATATTTAGTCATATAAAAAGCACCTCATAATCGTTAGATTTTGTCTAACAATTATAAGGTACTTCAACTAACCAAGAACAATTTTACACTAAGCATTGTTACCAATAAAAAGACACCTATTTTAAATTAACATAAACGCTGCTAATGTCCCCGTCACGAATTAGCAAAAGCATGTATTAGCCAACCTGCCATGATAGAAACATCCGCCTTAGTTTCATTAATATAGCCCACAATAAGGCCAATCACACCTGTAAAAATCACAATGAAAATTAACTGCAAACCAAAAGAGCATTTTTGAAGATTAGCAATCTTTATATAATCACCAAAAAGACTCCAGAATTTCCAGAGTCCGAGTAAATAATTATTTGAGATAAGCTTCTTTAAAATCAAACTTAACTCCTGCAGGGTGATAAAGATATCCATGCACCTGTTTTTTGACTAAGGCTGCTTGATTTTCTTGGAAAAGCGGAACGATAGCTTGTTCTTGGTCTAAAAGTTTTGACGCCTTAACTAAAAGTTGCCACCGTTTAGCTTTATTTCCTTCTGTTTGGGAAGTATCAATTAAATGGTTGTATTCTTCATTTTCCCACTTTCCGTGATTCCAAGCATTATCAGTCGTAAAGAGTTCTAAATCGCTGATTGGGTCAGCGTAATCTGCACCCCAAGCACTGATTACCACATCAAAATCACCTGCTGTTGAACGAGCTAACCGTGTTTTATAAGGAACGTTAGCGACACTAACCTTAATATTTGGCAAAGTTTCGTTTAACTGACTTTGGATATATTCCGCAACCTTCTTAGAAACATCTGTATCATCTCCCAATAAGGTAAATTGCACCGAATCTACTCCTAATTCATTTAAACCTTCTGCCCAAAGTTTTTTAGCTTTTTCTCTATTATAAGTCGTACCGTCAGCAGTTTTAGCCGCTTTGGCAAAGTCTACACCCTTAAAACTAGCCGTCCCGTCGGCCACAATCCCAGTAACCTTATTACTTCCTGCTCCTACAACATTTTTCGTCAAATTATCACGGTTTATTGCATAGGAGATTGCCTGACGAATCTTCTTATTTTGGAATTGCTTTTGTGTCTGGTTAAACTCAAGATATTGCGTCCGGGCATTCTTCCAAACTGTGTAAGCTGGATTTTTGACTAATTGCTTGGCTTGTTCTGAATCTAGCAATGTTTCATCTAGCTTATTAGTTTGGTATAAGTTATATGAAGTTGTGGTAGCCTTGGTAACCTTAAAGTTAATAGCACTAAGTTTCACATCTTTAGTATCCCAATATGATTTATTCTTGACCAACTTCCAAGTTAGACTTGTGCCTGACCAATTTTTCAATGTAAATGGTCCATTAGTTACCAAGTATTTTGAAGCTGTGCCATACTTTTTTCCATATTTTTCAACTGCCTTTTGATTTTGTGGGAAGAAAGTTGGCCTTGAAATCAAAAGCTGAAAATATGGAACTCTTCTTGTCAAGTTAACTTGCAGTTTATACTTTCCAAGGGCCTTAATGCCTAATGATTGTGGACTTTTTTCACCCTTAGAAATTGCTGGAGCATTTTTTACTGCATCAAAAGCATAGGCATATTGAGAGTTTGTCTTTGGATCAACTGTTCTTTGCCAAGCATAGACAAAATCTTTTGCTGTAACCTCATCTCCATTAGACCACTTAGTTCCTTTTCTCAAATTAAAAGTATACGTTTTACCCTCATTTGTAATCTCAGTTTTAGTAGCTAATGCAGGCTTTGGCTTTTCATTTTTATCTAGCGGTAAAGCCCTTCGCCAATGTTATTTAAAATACTGAAGCTAACGGCATCAGAAGCAAGCGATTGGTCCGCTGTCGGAAGTTCAGCTTGAATGCTCCAATTCAAAACTTGCTTGTCAGAACCTTGGTTCTTCTCATTAGAACAAGCAGCCAAAAGCGGACCTAATGTTGCTAATGCTATTACACTTAAAATTCGTTTTTTCATACTACTCCCTCTCGTTTTGGCTGAGCTGTTCCTTTAAGTAAGCTGCTAAATGCTTGTGAGCGAAGATTTGCGCCTTTTCTTCGGCAGTATTGTTATAGTTAGTATTAGTATTGATATCATAGACATAAATTTGGTGGTTTCCATCTTCCACCCATTCCACAGCCGCTACATCTAAACCATTTTCATGTAAGAAATATTCGTAGCTTTCACGTTGCTTACTTTCAAGTGGATCAATAATCTGAAATTTTTCTTCTTTTTGACCAATTTGGCATTCGTCAGAAGGACACAATTCAAAGCCCTGACTAGAGTCAATGGAAACTGTGTATAAGAACTTTTGACCGATAAATTCAGAACGCTTAACCCGACCGTCGTTTGGTTTAATGTACTCTTGTAATAAGGTTATCCCATCAACTGGCTCTTCAAAAGTATCACTATTTACATAAACTTCAAGCTCGGCTAAAGAGTTAAATAGGTATACTCCTGCACCCTTACCAGCTCGGTTATGTTTGGTAATAAAGGGATATTTATCTAATCTTTTGGCTGCTTCGACAATTGACTTTTTACCAATCGTAGCAATTCGTTTTAGGTGTTTTAATGCCACTTTTTTGAAGAGCTAAATATTGCTTAACCTTACTGATTTCAAGGTCAATCGCAGTAGTACCATTTAAAACCACGCGTCCATTATCTTCCAACCATTTAATAACTTGCTGTGAGAACTCAGGTGCAAAACGGTGATTTCTAGTATGCGACGATGCTGACATCCGGTTATAAAAGATTCCTTTAGGTGGTTGTTTCGATAAATCTAAGACACCTTCTGATAAATCCCATAATTCATAAGGCACCTTCTGTTCAATTAGTCTTTTTTCTAAATGTTGTGTCCATTCGTAGTTTTCATGTAAGACGTATACTTTTGCTTCTGTCATATTCAAATCCTCCATTATTTAGTCATGTGCAATCTTTGTTTGCAAAACCTTGACTGGTCTTACCTTACTTTGCTTACTTAAAATCTTAGCTGCTAAAGTATTACCTAAAACATTCAGCGCTGTCCGCCCAGCATTTGCAAAAAAGTCAACCGCAAAGATTAAAGCTACCCCTTCTTTAGGTAAACCAAGTTGTGAAGCAGTAGCTAATAAGACCACTATCGCACCGGAGGGAACCGTGGCAATGGTTTTACTGATAAAAGTTAACAAGACTGTTAAAGAAATAATCGTTGTCCAAGTTAAATTTATTTCATAAATATTAGCAATAAAGGCTATCGCAACCGCTAAGTAAACTACGGCTCCGTTTAAGTTAAAGGTATAGCCCAAAGGAACTATAAAATCACTCAAACTGTCTTCTTGATCATTTTCTTTGAGACGTTCCAAAAGCTTAGGTAAAACCACACTTGATGACCCCGTAAAAAACGCTAACGATAGTAAATCCTTGATGCTTCTTAAAATATTTAAGTAAGAAACTTGAAATAATAGTGCGATAAGTGGGAAAATCACCACTGCCAAGATTATATAAGCTACATATAACTCAACAACAAAAACGGCTAAAGATGATAAACTTGACCAACCTACTTTGGTAACATCAGCTGCAATGATACCAAAAATCCCAATTGGTGAAACCTTGATGATAAAGTCTGTGATTTTATATATAACTCCTACCCAAGCCTTAAAAAATTTGACTACCAAATCGGCTTTATCAACGCCATAAGCACCAATCCCTAAGCCTAAAGCAATCGCAAAAACAATGGACGATAGTAGACTGCCAGAAGCAAAAGAAGCGATAATATTTGATGGAACAATTTCATTTAAAAAGTTCCATAAATCGATTTTGTCCCCAATTTCCTTAATGCTAGCTGTTGAAGTTACATTGTTCACTCCCTTACCTAGATGACTAAAGTAACTACCCGCAAGAAAAATAAAGATTAACGTAGTAGTTATTACGAAGAAATAGATAAAAACTTTAGCCAAAACTCGGCCAAAATTTCTCTGTTTAAAAATCCCTACAACCGCTAAAGTTACCGTTGGAAAAATCAAGGGTAAAACAACCATGGTAATACTATTCAAAAACCAGGTCCCTAAAAGATCATAAAACTTAATAATCTGGGGCAGTAGCTTTCCGGCTATAATTCCTAGGACTAAGGCAATTAGTAACTGACTGGTAAATGGAATTTTGTTAATAACTTTCATAGATAAGACCTCGCTTGTTTAATGTGTGTTTTCTTCTCCTTTACCCACACACATGCAAGCCTTACCTCCACGAGTATTGCCCCGCCAAAAAGTTAACCAAAGTGTCGTTTTCTTATTTCTTTGTCTACTCATGGACATCCGCTCCCTTATTTTATGACATCATTTATTAGTAACGTTGGTAGACTTTCAATTTTATGTTCAATAACATATTGCAAAGTCTTAATTTGAGCCTTATTTACTGTTGTAGCAATCAAATCAGCAAAATTTTCTTTGAGATAGTCTTCAACATCTTCTTGTTCATTAAGTGTATCTTGAACCTCATAGATTGCTTTAATGTAAGCCAATGCTTTTTTAGGATCATCATAATCGATATAATCGTTTGCGATATTCCCATTTCTTAGTGGTTCTTTATCCTTATTCCAGAAATAAAGTTCTAATAACTCTTGGCCTTCTTTTGCAGCTTTCTCATGTGCTTCAAAGTTACTTTCAAACCATTGTCGACTATCAGGACAACCTAGATTTAAAACAACCGTCGCTTTATCCAAACCTGTTTTACCCAAAACTAATTTAAAATTATCTGACATGAAACATCCCTCCTGAAAAAAAAAGGTGAACCACGATAATGGTCCACCCGTTAATTCACATCTTTTTTTAATTTAGTCAACTGATTAGGGACACATTATGATTATTCGATTGTACGCCAAATTGCATGCTACACATCATGCAGCATGTCATCATAGTCATTTGGCTGTTCAATCGGTTAGTTATAATCATAAATATATCCTCCTTTGTTAGTTGATAGTTTTAATTATATTCACATTTTTGTTATTGTCAATAAAAATTACTTACTTTTCGGAAATTATTTTTTTCAAAGTTTAATCGGCTATTAAAAAGACTAAGGTTGCACAAGAAGCAAGCGGTATGCAACAAATAATGACTAGAAATCAGATTTCTAGCCATTGCTTGTATTATTTAACTGACATATCCCGGAAGATAAAGTGTCCGAAATTGTCGTAACCGACATTTTGAACTTTAGACTTAACCATTGTCGCTAAAGTTGGTTGATAAAGCGGTGAAATTACTGCTGTATCATTAACGACATTTGCTGCCTTTACTAAGTCATCCCAACGTTTAGACTCGTTGTTAACATTAGTGGTCTTTTCGACATTCATCAAGTTATTGAACTCTTGATTATCCCACTTGCCATAGTTACCTGAACCATCAACAGTTAGTAAGTTCAAGAAAGTGGTTGGATCAGCATAGTCAGCCCCCCAACCTAACAAACCAAAGTCAAATTCGCCGTCCATGTAACGTTGAATTGCTGTAGCCTTAGGAATGTTATTTAATTCCACAGTCAATCCAGGTAAGTTGGTTTCTAATTGTGATTGTAAGTATTCAGTCACATTCTTAGTCACCACATCATCGTAACTGAGCATCTTCAGACTGACCTTGTCAGGTATCTGTCAATTTTTTTGAGTAATTTCGTGCTTCCTACTTAAGTTCATCATTTTTTATTCTAGCAGCATGGGGTACCGTGTCCTTTCTGTTGGTTTTGTTTGAGAGAAGAAGGGGATATGGTACCCCTTTCTGTGTACACTTGTCAACAGAAATTTAAAATATTAAATACAAATCAAAAAAGTTCCCGGTGACTAACCGAGAACAATTTTACACTAAGAGCTTTGACACTAATTTTCACCTATTTTAACTTGGTTTAATAACAACGACGAACCTACCACACTAATTGAAGATAAAGCCATTGCTAATCCGGCAAATTCGGGACCTAAACTAATACCTAATTGTACTAAAAAAGAACGCTAGCTTCTGCTAACTGTTGCCACCTATTCAAAATCAGGTACTTCCTTATTACCAAACCGGCGCGGGATTAGTTCATAAAATTCCTGTCGACGCTTCTGACGAAAAGCTTGTTCAATCGCTTCAAAATTATCGATAACACTAGACAAACTCATATCAATCACCGTCGTCTTTGGCCCTAAAGGTAGACTACGTACATAAGCACTCAAATGTGGTGACACCAAAATAATTTCCGGTTTATCGGTAATTAATTGGCTCCAACGGTTCTGACCCGGAGCAAAATAGGTAATCCCTTTAAAACTGCCCTCATAGCGTAAATTAGCCTGTTCGACAATCGCTTGGTGCATCACCTGACTCATACCAACGATCCAACTCGTACATTGAAAATCCTCATGCAAAAAGAGATAACCTTGGATGTACATGGCCGTCTTATGATTCACCGCTGCAGGTAACTTTCGCTTAAAAGTCTTTTGAGCGATTTGTTCCAACTTATCCAAAATTACCTTAGAGATTTTACTGTGTTGAATTATTCTTTCTTCCGCATAAAAATCAGGGCGAAACACAAAATTTTCATAAAAAGTAACCTTGAAAATTTCTAAAATCAGCTTCCGTAAATAATCTGATTTAAAGAAATCAACCTCAAAGAATTCCGTAAACATCTCCGCAATTTTAGCATATTTAGGAATTGCATAAATCTTGTCATACCCTTCCTCAAAACGTTCTGGGGTCCACTTATCCATCAAGAGATAATTATCAGTCGTTATATAACAATATAAGGCGTACTCATAGTCTTTTTCGGTTAACTTATAAGGCAGATACTGATTCATACTGGTCTTAATGGCATCATAGACCCACCAGTTTTTGAAATTATCTAAGGCATCATCTGACCAATCAAGCTTAGAACTTTCCTCCCGACGGCAAAGCCCCACTACCAATAAGCGTTCAAAAAATCCAACCTGGAGGCGGGTCTGCTCCAAAAGTACCTCTGTTACTTGCTTATTATTAGCAATAATCCATTTGCGAACAAGTTTTTCAGTATTCTGGCTATTAGTATACACTGTTATCCCATAACGATGGCTTAGGAGGGCGATTAACGTCCGTTTGGAAAGTTCATTACCTTGAATCTCATTTTTTACTAACTGTAAATCATAAGATTCTAAGATTAAGCCAGCTTTTTTGCGTAAGCGATAAATACTAGCTTGCGCCACACCTAATACCTCTTGGACACGCTCATTACTTAAAGTTGGCCCTTCTAAAAAAGCATAACGCAAATACTGTAATACCTTGGATTCTTGGTAGACTTTAGAAATAATTTGGGACATCTGAGTACCAGACGTTGCATTAAACACATAATCGTTATCCAACTTAATTTGCGCCCCTAATTTCTGTAAGCTCGTAATGGCTTCTAAAACCTGCCGACGTTGGTAGGTTAAACGTTGGGCGAGCTCATCGACTAGACCATCACCTTTAATACTTAACAATTCCGCCACGGCCACCTTACGATTAATCCCTGGCTCTAAATGATCGTTAATCATATTCTTTCCCTCACAATTACTAAATATGATAAGTTAC
>NZ_BAMI01000072.1 GCF_000615765.1 Ligilactobacillus equi DSM 15833 = JCM 10991
GAAACTATTATTTTCATATAGAATTTGAGGCTTCATAATTTTAAAACTACTACATCTATCATGCAAATGATGGTTAATTTAATGCTTTAAGATGAGTGAGTAAAATTTAGAAAGTCATGGTAAAAAGAGTATTATAAATGCAGGAAGGTTTAAACCATAAAATGGAAATGAATAAGGTTACATTAATAACGATTGCTAATAAGAAAGATATATATTTAGAATTTATAAATAATCTTAAAACTCAGGTTAATGTTAATTATGAGTTGATTACAATTTGGAATGATAAGAAGCAGTATTCGTCAGCAAGACAAGCCTATAATACTGCTGCTGCAAAAAGTACGGGAGACATTTTGATATTTTTACATCCAGATATTCGTTTTACAGCAACTACTGCATTATCTGATATTATATTTCAGTTATCATCTTTAAAAAAATTTGGAGTTGTGGGAATTGCTGGCAGTCCTAAAGAGCTTGTGGGGGGCGACAGAATAATTGTTACTAATATAGTACATGGAAAGAATAAAATTTCGGTTCCCAATTCTACTAAAATAAATGCCCCCGTAGAAGTTCAAACCGTTGATGAGGCGCTATTCATAATGTCAAAAAAATTTTGGGAGGAACATCCTTTTCCTTCTAAAGAAGGATGGCACTTATACGCTGTTGAACAGTGTTTAATAGCTTCCAACGCAGGGTTTAAAAATTTTGTTATACCGATAAAAGATATATGGCATACATCTGATGGAAAGTCAGAGGATTACAGATATACACTCCAAGTAAGGAAGTTAGTTAGAGAGTATCGGAAATATACAAATACGATAAATACAACAGTAAAAAGGTGGAGAACACGGGGGATTTATGCACAAATATATATTTTATTCTATCTTTTTAAAATGTATATAAAATTTCTACTTGGACGTTAAATAACAAAAATTAAATATGTGGATTGAGAGGTTAAAAGATTTAAACGTGAAGAAAAAAATTCTATATTTAATTATTACAGTTCTAATATGTATGGTGATAGGTAGCATCTTGTGGATTTGTGGAGAAAAAAATTCTAAAATAACAGTAAATTTTGTCGATGAAAATGGCACAAAATTACTTATAAAACCTATAACATATACTTCTAAACCATGGTTGCCTCTTTTTGCAAATACATTAAATGATTCGGTTCCAGGGTACAAGTTAGTAAGACATAACGTATTTTTTAATGATAAGCATCAATATGTGACTTTGAAATTTAAAGCAAAAAATTTTGACGATGAAATGGATAATTTAAATAGAGCTAAGTATATAGCTACTACCTTTCAACCTATGACAGTTCCGATTAAGAATGGTTGGCAAGCAGATCCTTATAACTTATCTAGAACGTATCACGGAAAGAAAACGGGTAAAGATAGTTTACGTATTATTTATTCTGATGATGGAAAGGATTGGAAATTTCTTCATATTAGTTATCCTAAAATTAATATTAGGGACCCACATATAACTAAAATCGGTAATTTTTGGTATATTATTTATACGAAAGGCTTAATAAGAACTAAAGACTTTAAAAATTGGGAACGGGTGCCATGGGCGCACTCAGAATATTTTACTAATAAATATGAGTGGGCGCCAGAATTTGTAAAAGATAAGTATGGTAACTATAAGGTAGTTATGTCAGGTTGGTCCCGTCAAGACAATGATATGGCTAACTATATATCTGATATTGATGTAAGGACGGGTAAGATAGCTAATAACTGGAGAAGAATACAAGGTGACTTTTCTGGTAATAATATTGATGCAAATATTACTTACTATCATGGCAGATACATTATGTTTTATAAGAGCTATAATACTGAAAAAATTATGATGTCTGTATCTAAAAAACTTGAAGGTCCTTATAAGTCAAAGGAGCTGTCTATTGATAATGGTAATAAATCTGTAGAAGCTCCCGAAGCTGTTATAGAAAATGGTAAAATAAGATTATATTATGATACCTACATGGTTAATTCTAAAGGAACAACAGTTTTTAAAGGGATACACTACATCGAATCGAATAATGTTAGTGGTTTGAAATGGACTTCACCACACCAAATAAAAGCACCTTTTGTTGTTAGGCATTTTGGTATATATAAACAAAAGTAATTACTTTGATTTATAGAAAAGGAGAGAACTATAATGACAAATTATTTAATAGTAGGTGCAGGGCTTTTTGGAGCAACCTTTGCATACGAAGCGGCCAAGCGAGGTCATCAAGTAAAAGTAATCGAAAAGCGTAATCATATTGCAGGTAACATCTATACCAAGGAAGTACATGGCATTCAGGTTCACCAATTTGGGGCCCACATTTTTCACACTTCCAATAAAGAAGTGTGGGACTATGTCCAACAATTTGCAGAATTTAATCGTTATACGAATGCTCCAGTGGCCAATTACAATGGTGAAATATACAATTTACCATTTAACATGAACACTTTCAATAAGCTTTGGGGCGTTGTTACACCACAAGAAGCGATGGCAAAAATTGAAGAACAAAAGGCGGTTTTAGATGGTAAAGAACCTGAAAACTTGGAAGAACAAGCCATCTCCTTAATTGGAACAGATATTTACGAAAAGTTAATTAAGGGCTACACTGAAAAACAATGGGGACGGAAAGCGACTGAATTACCATCCTTTATTATAAAGCGTTTACCAGTTCGATTAACTTATGATAATAACTACTTCAACGATCTTTACCAAGGAATTCCAATGGGAGGGTACACCCAAATCGTTGAAAAAATGTTGGGCCACGAAAATATTACGGTTGAAACAGGTGTTGACTTCTTTGATAAGAAGGACCAATACCTGGCTGAATTTGATAAGGTGGTCTTTACTGGGATGATTGACCAATTCTTTAACTACGAATTAGGTGAATTAGAATATCGCTCCTTACGTTTTGAAACAGAAATTCTTGACGAAGATAACTATCAAGGGAATGCCGTAGTTAATTACACGGATGCCGAAACACCTTACACACGGATTATCGAACACAAGCACTTTGAATATGGTAAAGGTGAAAAAGGTAAAACGGTTATTACCCGTGAATATCCAGCTGATTGGCAACGTGGTGATGAACCATATTATCCAGTGAACAATGAACGTAACAATGAAATGTACCAAGCTTATAAAGCATATGCAGCCAAGAATGCAAGCAACGTCATTTTTGGTGGTCGTTTAGGTCAATACAAATACTACAATATGGATCAAGTAATTGCAGCGGCTTTAGAAATAGTTAGAGAAGAATTTAAAGGTTAAACTATGAAGGTAATTCGTAATTATTTATATAATGCAGGCTATCAGGTTTTAGCTTTAGTTCTTCCACTTATTACATCACCTTATATAAGTCGTGTTTTGGGCCCATATAAAACTGGTGTGAACACGTACACGTATTCGATAATTCAGTATTTCGTTTTGTTTGCAGGATTAGGTATATCACTATATGGTAATAGACAAATCGCATACGTACAAAATAGTAAAAAAGAAGTAAGCAAAATTTTTTATGAAATTATTGTTGTAGAATTTCTAGCAGTATTAGCGTCATATATCTTTTTCATTTTTTTTATGCGATTCTATTCAAGTAATGTTACGTACATGTGGCTTCAATCCATATATATAGTAGCAGTTTTCTTTGATATATCATGGCTATTTATGGGGTTAGAAGATTTTAAAAAAATAGTTATTAGAAATACATTAGTTAAGGTAGTAACTGTTTGCTTTATTTTTATTTTTATAAAACAACCATCAGATTTAAATAAATACATTTTAATACTGTCTCTTGGAACGTTAGTGGGTAATCTAACGTTTTGGCCATACTTAAAGGAAATTTTAGTTAGAGTGAATCTTAAAGAATTAAAACCACTGAGACATATTTTACCAACCATATCATTTTTTGCTCCACAAGTAGCTATTCAAATATATGCACAATTAAATAAGACAATGTTAGGTGCGATGGTTAGTGAAACATCATCAAGTTACTACAATTACTCGGACACACTAATTAAAATGGTGTTATCACTTATTACAGCAACTGGAACAGTGATGTTGCCACATGTTGCTAGTGCATTTTCTAAAGGGGAAACGGGTAAGGTTAATATCTTAGTTGAAAAATCTTTTGACTATGTTTCGTGCTTAGCTATTGCAATGATGTTTGGGATTACAGGAGTATCATTGCATTTTGGGCCATATTTTTATGGACCGGGTTACGATCCTGTAGGTGTTGTTATGATGATTGAATCACCAATTATTTTATTAATAGCATGGAGTAATGTTATAGGTAATCAATATTTGTTACCTACTAACAATGTTAGATATTATACAACCTCTGTTGTAATGGGAGCTATTGTAAATATTGTTTTAAATATTCCATTGATTATGATTTTAGGATTAAATGGGGCGATGATTTCAACTGTATTATCTGAACTAGCTGTAACTTGTTATCAACTATATTGTGTAAGAAATAAATTAAACTTAAAAAAACTTTTTATAAATGTGCCTAAATATTTTTTAGCAGGTATATTAATGTTTTTACCGGTATTTTATTTAAATATTATGCTGCATACAAGTATCTTATCAATATTTGTAGAAGTTTTTTTAGGCATAGTGATATATGTGGTAATACTATTAATATTGAAACCCACAATTTTAGATGATATTACAAAGATTGTCATGAAAAGGATGGAGAAATAGATGATTTCTATAGTGATGGCTACCTATAACGGAGAAAAGTATGTTGAAAAACAACTTCAGTCTATATTGATGCAAACGGTAAAACCTAGTGAAGTAATTATACATGATGACTGTTCTGAAGATAAAACTGTCCAAGTAATTTATAATTTTATAAAGAAGAATAATTTAGATAATTGGAAGTTATCGGTCAATAAGCAAAATGAAGGATATAGAAAAAATTTTAAAAATTTGCTTCTAGATGCCAAGGGAGATATTATATTTTTCTCAGACCAAGATGATGAGTGGAATGAAAGAAAAATAGAGTTAATGTCAGATGCAATGAGACTGAATAAGAATATAAAAGCTTTAAATAGTGGTGTCTGTTTAATTAATAGTAACTCTGAAGAAATAAAAGTAAAATTAGGTAAAAATTCGTATAATGCAAATTTTCTTCATTCAATGAAGAAAATTGATAAATTAAGTTATTATAGTGTTGAGAGTTTGCTTATAAGTAATATTTCTCCTGGGTGTACAATGGCTATAACTAAGGAATTAAAAGAAATTTTTTTAAAAAATTATGTGGGAGATATGCCACATGATTGGTACTTAAATATTCTTGCTTCAATTGGGGGCGGATGTGCATTCTTAAATCAAGAATTGACAATGTATAGAATGCATAATAATAATACTTTAGGGTCTGCCACAGGGAAAGGATTGAAAGCATCAATACGCTTTTTTAATCAGAATGAAAGAGCGGATGAATTTCAAGAAAGATTGAGAGCGTTGTCTAATATGGAAAAAAGTATAATACCTTCAACTTTACAACTGACATATGTTCGAGGTTATTTAAAAGCACGAATGGTGTTTTATCAAAATCCTAGTGTATTTAGACTATTTAAATTGTATAGGTACCATGATTATAGGGAACGTACGCAAGTTAAAGGTAAAGTATGGGATGTACTATTGTCATTAAGGATTAGTAAACTAATAGAAAAGATGTGTTAGGATTGAAAGCTATGATAGATAGCCTTGTGAAAAAACGAAGAGCTCTATCTTTAAATAGTAAATTAAAAGAGCAAGTATATTTGTTGGCGTTTGGAGTATATGTAGCATTTAATTTTTTAGCAGGCACTATGTACATAGTGCTTGTACCAAGTAATATCATACGTATTGGACAACTTGTCGGTGTTTTAATAGCTGTTATTAAAATATTTTTCTTTGATATATATGATGATAAAAAAGAGGTATTACTAATAAGTATCCTAGGGTTATTTTTGTGGGTATGTTCCTTAAATGCAGAGGTGATGGATTTATTTTACTATTACGTATTGGTAGTGGCAGCGCGAGGTGTAGATTTTAGAAGAATACTTAGGCTATTTATAGGTATTATTTCAGTAGGAACTGTGGTAGTAATTGTTTCTGCAAAATTAGGTATAATAATAGGGTTAACTAATAGTAGAGATGGGGCAACTGCTATTAGATATGCTCTTGGATTTGTTTATACAACAGATTTTGCGGCAAGAATATTCTACCTATTACTTACTTATGTTACTTTTCGAAAGTTTAAGTTACTTTTTTCAGAGTATATAATAGCCATAAGTATGGTAGCATTCGTTTACATTGTAACGGATACTAAGTTAGATACACTTCTAATGCTATTAATAATTATGGTAGCATTGTTTAAGAAGTATATAACTAAGGCATTAATTGTAATGAAGGCAAAGGTAATTAATATCCTTACCGTTCTATCTATACTGGGAATAATTGGATTGACATATTTATATGACAAGACTAATATCTTATTAGTTATTATAAATAAGATATTGACTAGAAGACTTGAATTTGGACATGCAGCTTTTACAAAATACAATGTGACATTATTTGGTCAAGAGGTAGTTCAAAATGGTAATGGGGGTATTCATAAAGGATATTTTGAATATTTTTATATTGACTCCAGTTATTTAAGGATATTAATGATGAATGGCTTTGTTATATTCATAATAGTTTTAATATTCTTACTATCATTATCTAGCAATTTTATAAATAAAAAAATGTATTCATTGGAAATTATGCTATTATTTGTATTGTTAAGTTCATTGATTGATCAACATCTCATAGAAATTTCTTTTTAATATTATTTTCATCGCATTTTTTGCTAATACGAATTTTTTTGAGGAAGGAAGTGACAGTGAAATTGAGTAATAATTGGGTGATTACTTCAATGGATAGAAGTAAAAATATAGGTGGATTAAAGGCTAAAGAAGATATTATAAATTTTTTACAAAAGAAGAATTATTATTCTTTTGAAGTTAATCCATATATACCAAAATTAAGAAGGATTATTTATACCAAGTTAGTATTACCTAGAATGATAAGAGGGGAAAAAATAGATAACGCTATCATTCAACATCCGATTTCATCTGACATGATAATGGAACAATTGATAGATAGTCTAAGGAAAAATAAAGTAAAAAAACTGGTAATATGGATTCATGATATTCAATCATTACAGTCTACAAATTTAGAAACCATTAATAAAGAAATTAATTGGTTTAACAGGGCAGATAAGCTAATTGTTCATAATAAAAAAATGAAAGAATGGTTATTGGAACATGGATGCAGTGCATCAATGATAGAATTAAAAATTTTTGATTATGATAATCCTCAACCAATTCAAAGAAATATTGAATATAACAAATCAGTATGCTTTGCAGGGAATCTCATTAAATCAGAATTTTTATCTAAAGTAGATATTAAGACTAGGATTGATGTTTTTGGGCCAAATATGTTTAAGAAATATAATGATTGCTTAAAATATCGAGGTCAGTATTCGCCGGAAGAATTACCGCAACATCTAAAACAAAATTTTGGATTAATTTGGGATGGACCAAGTACAAGAAAATGTGAAGGAACTTTTGGAAAATATTTACTATTTAATAATCCTCACAAAACATCATTATATTTAAGTACAGGTATTCCGGTACTTATTTGGGAAAAAGCTGCCATGGCAGACTTTATTAAAGAAAATAATGTTGGGGTTGTTATTTCGAATTTAGATGATTTAGATGATACACTAGACAAAATTTCAGATGAAGAATACCGTGTGTTAAAAGAAAATTCGGTAAAATTAGCCCAAAAGTTACGTGATGGATATTTTACATCACTAGCTATACAAAAAATATAAGAGTTTAATAAATTTATATTAATTTTACAAAACATGTTGATATTAGTAGCGGAGAGAAAATATGGTTTCAGATATTAGAAAATAGCTAGCTTTTGATAAATTTTAAGAAATAGTAACGATAAAAGTCTTAAGAAATTAATGTTTTCGAAAACATAATCTCTTAAGGCTTTTAAAATTCAAGCGTAAGAACACCATAACAGGACGTAAAAAGAAGCGATGGAAGAAATCCACTTAG
>NZ_BAMI01000071.1 GCF_000615765.1 Ligilactobacillus equi DSM 15833 = JCM 10991
TATAAAGGGACAACCAAAAAAAATTAGGATATATAATAATTCAAGAATTACTTCTAAATTTAGGTAATCCATTTTTAGTGCTTCGCACTTAGATACAGATCCATATAATTTAGCATCCCCATTACGATTTAACTAATCCTCTAATTAAGCAAAAAGACAACCAACGTTTAACTCGAGCTACTTAATTCTTGAACATCTTTTCTTTGCTCTAGCATCCTGTTCTGTTCTAATTAGGAAATACTACAAAGCTAGGCTGCTGTTAGCTAGGTACCTAAACAACTGAACGCTTAATCGCTAAATACTTGAACTACGAGCAAGAGCTAAATAAATCAACTAATCAATCGGGATGCTTTAATCAACCACAGATCCATTCGGCAACAATCAACCCTAAGATAGCCATACTAGATACAGCACTCAAAAACCCACTCATTTTTACTTTTAACGCATCCTAGCCTCAACAACGTATAATTAGACCAAAAACGTTTATTATACGTCTAAACGAAAAATAGAGGCATTTAAGAACGTGCTATTCAATATGCAAAAAACATCACACAAAGATAACGTATCGACCACTTAGTTTAACTTAATCATAGTCCAAGCTATAATATCTCCATAGAGTACCATATTTTAGCCACTGTACCATTCTAAATTAATGCATAGGCAATTATGCCAAAACGACATTTAGACGCTTAAATCGAAAAATAGAGGTTAAAAATAACATATCTACTTTTTCAAAAAAAGTATAGGTAAGGGCACATTTTAGTGTACATAACAACGTAAAGACGTAAAGAAATATTAAAAATGCAAAGAAAAAAAGGCGCTATTAACGCCTTTTCCTCATTAGCCAATCATTCAAAAAGAAAATTAGTTTTTAATAATTGGTAGTATTAGTTTTTCTTACTATAGTCTGGATTTGAAATTATCTTGCCATCCTTATCGTATTTCTCATAGTATCCATTTGCACTTTGCCCTGCTCCTGTATTGTAGAGCTTAAAGGCATGGAATTGATGAGATATTACCGAGTACTTACAAGATACAAAGCGCATTGGCGTACCATCCTTAGAAAAAATAAATATTACCTGATAATTAGAGCCAGTAAGTTTGCCAATTTTATAACTACCTTCCCAATCAGTACGTCTGTTCCAAGGCATCGCAATTGGATTATATTGATCATTTTCATCAGTTGATTTTAGTAAAGAACCAAGTTTAAGTTGAATATCTTGATAATCTTTGTTGCCCTTAAGTTTGCCAACCCCTATTTTAGATGTCAATTCAGTAAAGCGTTTTTCTTGTTCAACTACTTCGTTAGCTTTTTTCTCAACTACTTCATAGGTCGAATCAATATATTTAACCTTTCTTTTTTCGCTATCCAAAGATTTCTTTTGCTTTTTCAATGATTCTAAATTTTTAGAATAAACAATATTGTTATTTCGAGCTTTATTATACGTATTAAGCGAATAACCAAAGAAACCGACTAAGGTAAGCGCTAAAACGAAAATTAATATTTTTTCCTTATTTTCCATCTTAAATTTTTAGCCTTTCCAAAAAAATTTAATCTTTTGCTTTCGATACAGGGCGAGCCACAATACAATCAGCTGCACCGGCCCAACCATAGAAGGAGTAGTTCATCTTTGACTTAGAAACAGAGTCACTACCACCGCCTTCATTCCAGATTGGAGTAGAAGAATTTAACAAACCATCACCATCAGAAATACCTTTTGGATCCGCTGCTAAAATAGCGGTATGCCCGTTACTACCTGAACCACCAGTACCTTTTAAGTTAGCGATAACAATATCACCGGCTTTGGCTTCTGATATAGGAATTTCCTTAAGGTATTGTTTTGGTCCTTGAGCATCATTTGCCATTGACATTGTAAACCAACCACCTTCAGGAACCTTGTACCCAGCCAGTTTTAATACTAACCATACGTAACCAGAACAGTCAGTATCCCCGTTACGGTTAACATCGTCAATACTATCAAGCTTACCATTTTTAGAAACGTGTGGTAAAACAGGACGACTATTTTCATAAGTGAAGTAGCCTTCAAGAGCTTTTGCAATGCTTAAGATGTTTCCATCCGCAGCACCAAGATTACCACCATTTCTACAGTTAAGGTTATTAAGTGCTGATGCAGTTGCCGAATTTAACATCGCAATAGCACTAGTATTGCCATCAACCATTGCTTGTAATTTTGATTCATCACCTTTTTCGCTTTCACCATGAAAAAGAGAGTATGCTTCTTTACCTGCTGAAAGACGTGATTCAAGGTTAGGTACACCTGCACGCTCCATATATTTCAGCCATGCAGAAATCGAGTTTTCAATATCATCAGATCCCTTTGTCGTGGATAAAAATTGTGGGAATCCTGTGTGCTTTTCAACCTCGATAAAGGACAGTAACTGATTATCAGCAGACCAAGAATTATCCCAAGATTTTGTTGCTTTAACAGCAGTTAAAGTAGCTCCTGTAAACTGGAACAAACCTTTACCACCACCACCGCCAATTTGATCTTGATCTAATTTATGAAATCCAGCACTTTCCGTATAAGCATTACCCAAAATACCAGCGGCTTGTACACCGTTAAAACCATGTTTTATACTAGCGTCCCATAAATCTTTTGCAATACTATATTCTTTTGTCCCCTTTTTAGTCCATTCTCCACCAACCCCTGATTCAACATCAGCACTGGGAGAAAGTGCATTCGAACTATTTTGTGTTGAACATAGACCGGGGTAAGAAATATTACGGTCACGGAGTAATTCATACCCCGTATAACCAATAGCACTAAGAGGAGCCAGCATTAAGGAAGCGCCAACCGTTGTTGAAATCACATTAGTAGCTGTTACCCCCAAAGAGCCAAGCACAGTCTTACCGATTACAGCTGAAGCTTGTAAAACAGCTTTTAAACCGTTTAATAACATTGCTCCAAGTGCTTTACCTAATTTTGCCCCCATAGCAAGTAATGGACCTAAGTTACTTAAAAGCTTACCTGCTAAAAAGTTCAGCCCAGACCATATACCACTTAGTAATTTAGGAACACCGGCAGCCGTTTGACCAACAACACGCAGTCCTTGCCCGGTTATCGCCCAGTGTGCAAGTTTAGGAACAGCACCGAGGCCTCGTTCAACACCGCCCCAAAGTCCATTAAAAGCATACTTAGCACCACCCCACATAGTAGCAAAGGGATGTTTTAAAATAGCACCAGATTTAATTGCCCCCCAAGCCCCTTTGGCACCATTCCATAAATAAGTTCCAGAACCTTTAAGAAGATATCCGACACCATTGCCAAGCATTTTAACCGCAGGACCTAAAACAGGAAAAGTAGTCGCAACGTCCCATACCCTATTAGCTAAGTGTACCGCACCACTTATGAGCTTGCTAAGACCGCTAGCAGCTTTATAAGCTCCATAACCTACTAACAGTTTATCAGCATTCGCCGCTCCAGCCGATATAACCTTTTCCCCACTCTGCCTCAGACCACTTGTAGCTTTATTACCAATAGCATTAATATCTTTATCACCATCGTTGCTATCGTCATTTTTCTTTTCATCATCAGTACGAGCATCAAGCAATCCACCATCGTCATCTTCGGGATTCTTATTATCTTTACTTTCATCTTCTCCAGTATCTTTTGAAGACCTTTTTATACCAAAGGAATCTTTAGCAAGGTTCTTAGCACCCTCCACTGGGTTTAACTTAGACTTAATATCACTAAAAGTATCACTAAGTTTTTCACTTGCATCAGATTTAAAATCTTTAGCACTTTGATTACTACCATCAACGTTAACATCAGAATTTGTATTAGTATTATTTTCCGCAAGCTTTCGTTTTTTATCGTCTCCATCTGGTCCAAAATTTTGACCCGCAAATTTCAAGTTATTACCTCCTTTAGTTCGTAGTCAATGACTTTTTTCCTAACACAATAAACAATTTGGGGGCAAACTAGTATATAATTAAAACGAGGTGATTTTTTTGAAAAAAATACAATCTGTTTCGTTAATTATAATACCTTTAGTTATAATAATACCATTGTTTTTTATACGATATCAATTACGATACTCTATGAGGGACAAGGTGAAAGAAGTCTATGATATCAACGTTTTTGAGCAAAAAAGCTTTGCACAAGATAAAATTATCTACGAATATATATATAGACCGAGTTGCCAAGATTGCAAAAAGGTTAGAAAAACCGTTGTTCCTGCATTGCACGAACTTAACAAAACTCAAAATGTGATTACGCTTAATGTTGACGATAATGCTATTGCTACCCTTGTTAGAAACCAAGGTATTCTTCATACTCCGTCTATTCTTGTTAAAAGGCACAACAAAACAATCTATCAATACCAAGGAACTAACAAAGCTAAATGGAAAAAGATTGTTAAAGGGATCAACCCTACAACTAACAAGAAATTTCAATAGAAAATTCAACGAGGATTAATTTATGAGAAAATTCAAAGTACCTAAAATTCATTTCTATGTCAGGCAAAACGTTCTTCAGATACTAGAAAGTGGTGCTAGATACACCTTAATCTTATTTCTAGCCTTTTTCCCTACACTCATGGTTGCCAACTATCTTAATGCTATTTCTCTAACGGTTAAGGCATCTAACAAACAATTACTTAACACGTACAACCTTGTTGATTTACTGACAAGGTTTTCTGTACTCGTATTAGGAATTGTTGGTTATAAAGTCATGACTCGTCTTAAACTAAAAAAGAGATTTACAAAAATTATCCTTGCTTTTCTTGTAGTCATTGCTATCGTTAGCGTTTATACGTGGGTAACCAATAATATTTGGAATTTATTTAATTCTGGGATGACAAACTTGTTTATCTACACCATATATCAAACGCTCTATACCTTTTCCGCTACTGGAATTATCTTTGTTCTTAGCGTTGCTTTAAAAAACATTATTACTGGCATCCAAAAATTTAGAGTGGTAAAGATAGTCTTATTCTACTTAGGACTAGTCCTTTCCTTGATTGAAACGGGGATGATTACTTTTTCTAGCCATGTTTACGGGAAAAAAGAAGTTGGTGAAGGTTATGTAATGACGCATCTATATAGATTTCAATTATTGCTTTTAGCGCTTATTCTATCTGCATATGTCTTTTATGGGCTGAACAAAATCAAACAAAAAAAGACTCTCGTTTATTTTGGAGTCTTAACACTATCCATCTTAGGTGGAACTATCTCTGGCCTCTTCCTGTGGAAGCAGCATATTTTATTAAACTATTTCTTACTAACGTTTTTTGGAATAGTAAGTTTAATACCAATACTCAAAGGCATTACTAGTATTAGATTTTCACCTAAAGAACTTACTAACCTTGATTTATATGCGCCTCTTAAGAACAATCTCAAAGAAAACAGCATCGCAATAGCTCTATTTATTGCATCTCTTATGGGTGCTTATCTGATTCTCTGGTTAGGTCAACTGTATTTCGCCTTTGTCACTAAGACATTTGCTGATTTTACACCTAACATGTCTTACCTGTTGTACTTTGTTAACTCTTTATTTAGTGGTTTAGCAGTCGCTATTATTTATCTTGCTATTAAGTACGTCAGAGCAAGAAGCCAAGTTAGAGTAATCAAACATCGGAGTCTGAGAAGTGCCAAAAAATTTACTGGTTATCGTAACTTGAGCTCAAACAGAAACTCGCAACAACAAAAGCAAAAAGGCACTCAAAAATCAAGCAAGAAACCAAGCATCAAGTACAAAAACAGAAAAAAAACACACTAAGAAAAGAGAGAAGTAAATGCTAACTAACACATTCAACTTTATAATAAAAATAATACAACCTGAAAATAAAAAAACACTCACAAGATTCATTATCAGTTTCTTGTTATTAATTCTTGAGCAGATAGCTTTAGGAGTCTGGAGCGTTCATAAGAATAGTCTATCTTATACAGTTGCCTTTTTACTCATCTTCGCATTTTTCCTAACGGTGATAGATGCGACAATCAGAAATACAACCAATATCAACAGTAATTCAAGTCCTAGCGGCTTTAAAAGAATAATAAAAGCAACATGCTTTGTTATCGTTATGTACATCGTTTTGGCAATTAGTATTTATTTATCTAGTAAAGTTGGTATTGTTACCAAAGATTCCGAGAATACTAAGCACATCTTAAAATTGATAAATTATGGTGGATTATCATCAATGGTAATGCTTGTTTATGTTGTAGTGCTTGCTCCAATTGCTGAAGAATACATTTTTAGATACCTAATGATCCCTATAAATGGATCACGAATTTCAAAGTACGTTTCAGCAGCTATTTCTGCTTTACTATTCTGTTTTGCCCACATCGGGACTGATTTAACCATTGCTAACGTTATTAATTACGGTATAATTTCGATTTTCTTAACGGGAAACTATTTGATTTTTAAGGACATTAGACAAAATATGTTGAATCACGTGGGATGGAACTTAGTAGTTATGATAATAACTTTAATCTGATTTGCCTTATTTGAAGCAATAGAATATAATAATTGAAAAAAGCAAGTGTTCCAGCACTTGCTTTTGGGATTAGGTCGGTGACGACCAAAAATGTTAAAATGTTATTTCAGCCGTCTATCGACGGCTTTATTTGCGTTTACGAAACTTTTTTGAAGGTTCCATTTACGTTTTTAAAGCGTATATAATTTTATTTTAGAATGCCACCATTTGTAATTTTTCGGTGAATTTTATTTCCCGGCCTTTTCTCAGATACCGTTCTATCGTTTGGCATATTTGGCATTGCTTCACCTTGTTGCTTATATTGTTCAACAACTCTCGTAGGTGTATCAAATTCTGAAGAAACGTCCATGCTATTAGCACTATTGTTGGGTTCTTGAAATTCATTTCTTGTATTAATCTGTGCATTTAAGTTATTACTGAGTGATACAGACACACTATCTTGTTTCATAAGTTCACGCAACCCAAGTATAACAAGAGCTTTTTTACTAAAAGGAGATGACTCCAAAAATTGAATAATATCCCCTTCTTTTTCATAATCCAAAGCAACGTATATTCCTTTATTTTTTCCCATCGACTAATCGCCACCATTTTCTAAAATTTGTAGTCGCTTGATATATCCGTCAACATTAGCCATTTCACTATTAGAAACAAATACAGTGCGTTCATATTCTTTATTAAAAGCATTGTCGATAATTTCTTTATCAACAATATTTGCACCGCCACCAGCAATCATCACAAAATCTAATGTTTCAGAATCACGATAAGCAAGTTGGAACTCTTCTACAATACGGCGAGTCCAATCTTCAATACTTTCTACAACAATATCAGTTATATCAATTTCCTTGCGTCTGTTGACTTTATATACAAAACGATAAGTATTATTTTCAATTCCTTCTCTTACTAGAGATTCAATCTCATTATGATTACCCTTTATATTGTATTCTTTCATAAGTCGACTACGAATATCATTAAATAATTCAATAGCACCCATTCTAAGTTGAATAGCTTTATCTGTTACAAACTGTCCATACTCTACAATAACAAATTGTAAGTCTCCGCCTCCAACATCAATAATTGCTAATCTACTTTTATTGTATTCATCATAACGATCGAAATCTTCTTGATCTCCAATACCTTCCACAATATCAATTCCTTTTAAAGCAGTTGAAAGGAAAGAACCATATGGCTGAGGAACAAAGTAAACTTCATCAACTGTAAAGTTAACCACTCTCTCCTCACCATTATTATTATAAATCACTTCATGCTTACCAGAAAAGATTTTTCGAACATTTTCGATATTTTTATTGTTTTGAAAATCTTCACTTGGTAAACCTGCCATCAAAGTAATTTTTAAATTTCCTTTTTTGGAACTCAAATGATTTTTAGCATATCTAGCAATAGCAGCAATAGCTAAAAATTTAAAAATTTGATTATCAACATAACGATCCGTACTAGTTTGAAGTCCACTACGTGCATTAATAAATTTTTTGACATCTTTTCCGATATAGCAAGATTCATTATCAATGGTGTATAATTCAAAATCTTCTAATTTAGACTCACCATATCCTGAATAATCTTTTTCCCTAACAAGAGAAGTTGGAATAATGTCTGTCATTTCTCCATCACTTGTTTTAATTTGACGATTTCCTAAGTCAATCGCAAACAATACATTTGACATAATAAAAGTCCTCCTAGTTGTTGTCATCTGTTTACATATTAAGTATATCACGTCGTG
>NZ_BAMI01000070.1 GCF_000615765.1 Ligilactobacillus equi DSM 15833 = JCM 10991
TTCCATGGCAAGAGGACTTCAAGTTCTTCCTCTTCAAGGAAATCTTTAGAAGCAACTTCTGACCTTTTCCAGGTAGGATTCTGGGTTCAGCCCATTAAGCTTGGCTGTTTTAATCAAAGTCATTGCTACGGCATTGGCTTAAGAACCGTCAAATGAGTATGAGAAAAACCAATTTGTTCGTCCCATAACGTTCTCTTTAACAGCCCGTTCAACACTGTTATTACTTAACTCGAAGTAACCTGCATTGAAGACGTTCATGAGATAAGCCTTTTGGTTAATCATATAGCTAACAGAGTCACTCAAAGCCGTTTTAGAGGATATTTTCTCACCCGCCAATATGATACGGTTGTATACCTCTTCTAATTTAGGCTTCATTTTATTTCGCAAAAAGTGATACCGATCATTTTCAGATAACTTAGTCGTTTTTCGATTAAGATTGAAAATTTCATCAAGCAAATCAACTATTCCTTGCGAAGAACAGCTATTTTCGGTTGCTTTGAAGAACTTTCGTCTATCGTGAGTTAAAGATATCCAAGGCGCTGTCTTCGCTTAACTAGCACCATACACATTACAGTATTTCACCATGTATTTACTCAATCTCAGATGAAAGCATCACATGCTGTATCAGCTCACCAATGATATAAAGCATAAAACAAATAGCATAAATAACTAATCCCAAATACACAATTACAATAGAAAAGATTTCTAAGAATCTCGGAAACAAACTAAAAAATAATGATCCAATTGCCAAAATAGTCCACAGGCTCGCTCCCCATATATAAGGAAAAATAAACCCCTCAAAAGTCCCATTCCCAACATTTATGATTTGTTTCAATATACTTTTATTATAAACCACGATAATAATGGCCATTGCTGCTAAAATAAGTGACGTTTCGGCAATAGCAACATTAAATATCTGTACGTTAATTTCTCGCATAACACTCACAAATTTTACTTCTTTCACATGGAGAAGTATTCCAATCATGAAACTCATAATAATTGCCCCCCATAGAGGCCAACGAAACAAGTGTCGGTTTACTGCTTTCAATATTATGCGTGAAAGCTTTGCACGCTCGTATATACTATTCTTCATCTTCCCTTTCACCATCTTCCATGGAACTCATTATCTCACCCTTAACACGATTTATTACCTCAATGTTCTCCTTATCTACTTCATCAATTGTTTTCTTAATTGGATTTTCCTTTGTTTCAATCACTGTTTTTTTATTATCTTGATCTACCAACGTAGCTTTTATATTTCCAAACCCTTTCCTAGTAATCTGTAACAAGTTTTTGATAAAATCTGTTGTTTTACCATCTTCCGATTTTACTTTCAAACCTTCTTCCTTATTTTCAAGAGTAAGTTTTCCCGTTTTAGCATTATTTTCGGTAATAATATCTTGGATTTCATTGAGTGTTCGTGGATCATTGGGAGTTACATAATCTAATTCGAGTTTCCGTACCGAATAATTCTCACTCAGTAAATTTTTCTCAAATTCTTTCGTTTTAGACAACAATCTAATATCAACATCACCAATCTCAGCATCTCTTGAAATAATGCCTTTAAAATGATTAAAAACTGACGTTTTATTTGAAGTATTATAAGGGTGACATAATATAATTTCTTCTTTTACAAAATAATAAAATGGACTTAATTGTACATATTCAAACGCTACTTCTTTGGTTACTGAACCATCTATCTGCGTAACTTTTTGGAGTAATGGTTTAGCAACATCACCCATAATAATGTTATTGTCAAGTGACTTTACATTTACTAATGTCCACTCATCTTTTCGATTAACAGGTTCCTTAGCAAACGACAAAATCCTTTTAGGAATAAGCTCTTCTTTAATATTTTTAAAATTACTATTAAAAATATTTTCACTAATATTCAATTTCATTGCAAAAAATTTCATCTAAGAATCTCCTCAATTACATATCCTTTACATCATAAAATTCCTCATAGTTATTATTAATTATATCGTTAAACAACTAATAATAAAAGACATTAAGCATAAATAGATAGTTAAAACTTTTTATGGGTAATTCACTTTTATCGTTGATATAACGGCATTTGTAAATTCTTATATTTTTATTTTTTTCCAACGTTAACTATTACCCTGTTCAAACTAGAATTTGACGTCAAAACCCTAGTTTGAAAGTTTTCGTAGTACTTATCATTCTTCGTGTGTTTCTTTAGATTTCGCTTACAGATTTCGAAAATATCTATTTTGTTGTAACACATCATCCGAACCGTAGCTAATGCATTGACTCCTTCGACGCTCCATGCCATAGGGCGTGAACTGAATCTTGCTGATAAACAGTACTTATGTGCCCTTCAGTAGAGTCCCCAGCGATACTCCTTGCCCATATAGTTTTATTTTTTCAAGGTATCCTACGAGATAATGATGTTTTTTGATTGTAATCATTGTACCGCTAAGAGTTTTTTGTATTTAGTTAAAAAAATTTACCTACAAAAACTTTTGTCCGCCACTCGTAACGATAACGTAACCCTCCGATTGTACCAGCTTGGGAATTTACAAGCCCTTAGACTATTTGTATACTTCTTTAGACAGAATGGGGAACTCCACCATCCCAATATCCATTAGCTCAAGAAATTTCACTATACCAACTTACCTATTTAAAGTCATTCCATTCAACTATCTTAACCAGAACATCAGTAAACAAGTACATCATCCTAGCAGCAATCTGCGGATTTAAATCACGATTCTTTAATCTTGCCAGGTGAGCAAGCCGATTACGGTAGTCATGCCCTAAACTCCCCTCTTTTCCAACACTTCCTAAATAGTACTTTAAGTTTTGTAAATGTTCCTGACTAAAAGCCTGAAGTCTAACCTCATTTTGGTGGTCTAGCAAACTTCCCAGCATTTTCTCCTTGATTGGAACATATATTTTGTCCATATTTTCTCTTAAAAACTGTTTTCTCAATAATTTTTCAATCAGCGCACACGCTAGCATCTCAACGTTATAGCTAAGAGTAGAAATAAGCGTCGAATCTTTGATAGTTAAATTATTAGCTAAAATTTTAAAATTGTCTAATAGCATCTGTCCTTGAAATAGTACGCCTTCCTCAAGATCATCATCTAATTGATCAATTTTGATTAAAAACTCATTTACACACTCCGTATACTCGGCTAGCCGCTCGTCTTTCATCATTATTTCATAAAACACTGCTTGTCCTACCAATAAAGTAGTCTCCAAGTGAACCACATGTGCGTTAGTGTAATAATCATCTGATAATGTCAACAAATCTGAAAGTCCCTTATTACCGCCAGCACGATCCAAGGATGTACTTACAATATACTTTAATTTATCATAGCTAGTGCTACTTTTGTCCCATGTCGTTAAAACTTCTGACCATGGTATGTTACAGCTAATTTCCTGTCCATGCTCTAAAAGATAAGCAGTTGCCTTTTCTTCTTGATTTTCAGCTAAGACCTCAAAGTGATAAGCCCGTTTATCTTTTATTTTCCTTAAGTATCGCAGCAATTCTTTGACGTACTCTACCGTAAAATAAATATCCTCTAGTCTTTCTGAACTTAAAGCTTGCTCCAATTCTTGACGATATTCATCAATAAATTCGTCAACAATGCCCTTTAACTTACTTTTACTTCGCGCACTAAGTAGCATAGGCAAAAGGCTACTTTTACTGTGAAAATCGCTATTTTCATAGCATTTAAGTAGCTGCACAAAAAGTTGCGGGTTCTTTCCGAATAGTTTCTTGAAATCATCAAAGTTCCAAATAAAATACCATGGTCTTACCTCAATTAAATATTCATATAATTTAGGATTCCCGCCACCATTATCTTTGATAAAGTCTAAGGTTACATCACTAAGGTTGCATAGATTCTTTACTTCTAAAGAAAAGACCTCCTCTACATGCTGATTTAAAAAGATATACACCTGCCTCTTAAGCTTCTTCAACTTCTCATCATCAATTAAATTAATAATCTCTGTAAATCTTTTCTTAATATTTTCATCATCTGTAATAGCATCTTTATCCCTATCTAACTTTTGTAGTAATTGCACGATGAAATATGCCACATACTCATCCATACTTCGAATTTGTTCTAAACTTTTAACAATTTCCTCATAAAAATTAAACTTCTTCGCCACAGAACCAAATATAACCCCAGTATACATATCATTAGTTCCAAAATACTTTAGTGTAAAACTGTTATCTAGATGTTCTATTTCCTTTATTAAATCCATTACACACACCTTCTCAAAATCTCCATGTGGCTTTACTTCATTCCAGTCACTACCATATCTTCCATACTAACCAAATAACCCTGTTGCAATTTTATACAAACAGGGTCATTTTCAAATTAAGTTGTTACTAATAAGCGTAACACATACCATTAACTAAACTTTTCGCTAATGTACTGTGCCATACTTTCCATATCGGTGAACATGGTACCTTTGTTAATATTTAAGTCCTTGTCTAATTCAGCATGGATGGCTTGCTTAACACCAGCAGGAACCTTAAAGCGAATTAGTTCTCCCGAAGTTTGATCTTTTACTTGCAACTTCGCTAATTTACAGTGAATCTTATCTATATTAGCAGTCAAGACATTCTTTTGTGGTTTACTACGGTAAACATCTGGGATAATAATGAAGCTCCCTTGTTGGTTCTTTAATCTTTCACTCGTGATTGAAGATTCAAAGATTTCGGGTTCTAACATCCGCCCAAAATCAATGACATGTTGAAAATCACCAACATCTTGCTTAATCATGTGGTATAACCGTAAGACTTGATAATTTTGGTTGATTTTCATGTACTTCTTGGTTAAACGGCACTCTACCGTTTTTTCCTCACAGCACTTCTTACCACAACAGCAGCAACAACAACAATTTACATTGGTTGTAATCGTAATACTTTCAACCAACTTCCGATACCAAAGTACATACTCTGCTTCTGTAATTCCTGACTTAATAACCTCATCAATAAAATCTTGAATTAAAGCATTAATTTCATTTTTGGCATCCTCGTCCATAAAGGCTAAGGTTGATAAAATTTCCACCGTATCACTATAAGTACCATATTTGACTTCTTTATTAGGCTTGAAAACATAGACGTAACCATCTTCTTCATCATTACTTAAAGTCGCAAAGAACAAAGCCACTAACTTATTGCGAGTAATGTCCAAGAGTCGTGTTGGCAAAGTCATATGCTGCATAAGTGACAACCGGGCAGTATTATTCTTCAAAGCATCAAACTTTTCAGGATATTGTTTTACATACTCGTTAATTACTTGATATTCAGGTAACCCTCTACGAATTAAACTTGGAATTAACTTACTGCGACCATATTCTTGACTTTCCCCACGATAGTAAATTAACTCTTCATTTTCCAACACTTGTTTCGACTTCTCAATAAAGTCTGCCACACTATGTACCTCGATTGATTTATAATTATTCATTATACTCACACCTTTCATCAATCCTACTTTCAGTATACCCCTGGTATATTCAAATGTACAGTAAGCGTTATCAAAAAATTGTACATGAATGTAACAGGGCGTATTGTACACGAATAGCCCGAGGGTATACAATATTTCGTGTACTTCTTTATATAGACTTTCGTCTACGATTGAACTCTACTATATCAATATTCCATAACAAGAATGCTTTAAGATTTTCATCTTTGAAAGTAACTTATTTCAGGACCTTTTCCAGATAGCTTTATGAAGTAATCTAAATTAGCGTTAACGTTTTCTTCGTTCATTTATCACATGCTTAGCATTTTTCAAAACTTGAGGCCGTAAGATAAATACCATAACCGTATATATCACAATCCCAACTAATACTTCTAAAATTAACATTAGCCAACTAGTCGCAATATGTCCATTCATCCAGTAAACCGGAAGAAACATCACTATACTTGCTAATAAATATTTCCAACTATCAGAAAATAATTCGCTAAAATTTAAATTTTTACGTACGACCCAAATTTGATAAAGCGTTACACCTAACTCTGAAATTACCGTCGATAACATCGCACCATTTAAGCCCAATAAATCAAGGGGATATTTAAAATAATATTTGTTACCGCTCCGATAGTCACAGAGGCTGTAAATTCTTTTACCCGATTAACTGGTAGTAAGTATTGGGTACCTAAGACATTAGACCAACCAATTAAAAGAATAACCACTGATTCAATCATCATGGCCGGCCCCACCGGTCCGTAACCATGACCACAGTAGTAAGGTCCTAAAGTTGTCGCTACGGCTGCTAAACCGAAAGTCATTGGAAAAGCAATCGCTGAAACAAAATCAAATGACTTATATAACATCTGATTAACCTTTTTCGTATCACCCTTAGAAAATGCATTTGATACATGAGGTAACATTACTGTCCCCGTTGCCGTCACCAAAGCTAAAACCAGTTTTACCAAGCTATCAGAATATTGATAGTAACCAGACGCTGTTTCACCAATCATAACCCCTAACATCGTCCGATTTAACTGCACATAAAGTTGCGTGGCAATTTGAGGAACAAACATCGCTACCGTTGGAATAAAGTATCGCCAGGGGTTCAACCTCCTAAACGAAACTTTGTTCAATAAGAAACGTAAATGAGGCCACAATGTCAGGTTCCCTACAAATGTTGATAAAGCTAAGACAATAATATAAAGTGTTACATCATGCGCATCTCGAATAAATAGAAAAATTGCTACCATCGAGATTAACTTCACCAAGGTATTACGAATAACCGTCCGTTTGAAATCTTCAATTCCCATATAAAGCCAGGAAATATCAAACGCTACCGCTACTAAATTAATTGATTGGGCCCACATGTAAGTCTTATTTGAGGTACAAAACATCATAAAAACCACAAAAGCAAGGTAAGCTACTATCGTCATCACAGTTTTAATAATTTGGATTTCCCAAAAAGTTTGTGACATCTTAGCTTTATTATCACGTACATAAGCTATTTCACGGTTACCATAATAACCAATCCCAATACTGGCAATTAAAATAAAGTATTGATGATAGAATTGGTAAAGGCGTTAGCCCCTACCCCTTCAGGGCGTAAAACCCGACTGACATAGGCTGACGTTAGTAAAGGTACAATAATAGCTAAAACTTGATAGCCTGCATTATAAAGATAGTTACGAATAACTTTCATATTTAGCCTTCTAATTCGCTTTTAACAGTCTCTAGGGCCGCAGCAAGCACTTGATCCATGTTGTAGTATTTGTATTGACCTAAACGGCCACCAAAAATAACATTGCTTGCATTCTTCGCTGCATATGCTTTATAAGCTTGATACATTTCATTGTTACGTTCATTGTTCACTGGGTAATATGGTTCATCACCACGTTGCCAATCAGCTGGATATTCACGGGTAATAACCGTTTTACCTTTTTCACCTTTACCATATTCAAAGTGCTTGTGTTCGATAATCCGTGTGTAAGGTGTTTCGGCATCCGTGTAATTAACTACGGCATTTCCTTGATGGTTATCTTCGTCAAGAATTTCTGTTTCAAAGCGTAAGGAGCGATATTCCAATTCACCTAACTCGTAGTTAAAGAATTGATCAATCATCCCAGTAAAGACCACCTTATCAAATTCAGCCAAGTATTGGTCCTTCTTATCAAAGAAGTCAACACCTGTTTCAACCGTAATATTTTCGTGGCCCAACATTTTTTCAACGATTTGGGTGTACCCTCCCATTGGAATTCCTTGGTAAAGATTGTTGAAGTAGTTGTTATCATAAGTTAATCGAACTGGCAAACGCTTAATAATAAAGGCTGGTAATTCAGTCGCCTTCCGTCCCCATTGCTTTTCAGTGTAGCCCTTAATTAACTTTTCGTAAATATCTGTTCCAATTAAGGAGATGGCTTGTTCTTCTAAGTTTTCAGGTTCTTTACCACCTAAAACTGCCTTTTGTTCTTCAATTTTTGCCATCGCTTCTTGTGGTGTAACAACACCCCAAAGCTTATTGAAAGTATTCATATTAAATGGTAAGTTGTAAATTTCACCATTGTAATTAGCCACCGGAGCATTCGTATAGCGATTAAATTCGGCAAATTGTTGGATATAATTCCACACTTCTTTATTGGAAGTATGGAAAATGTGTGCTCCAAATTGGTGAACTTGGATGCCATGCACTTCTTTGGTATAGATATTACCTGCAATATGATTACGTTTTTCGATTACTTTTACTTGATGACCTCGTTTGGCCGCTTCATAGGCAAAGGTTGCCCCAAAGAGTCCCGCACCTACTACTAGATATTTTGTCAATTTGTTTTCCTCCAAAATATATTTTAATAC
>NZ_BAMI01000069.1 GCF_000615765.1 Ligilactobacillus equi DSM 15833 = JCM 10991
GCCACGGACTCCTCGAGCTCATAGGATGCAGTCATGGTGGATAGGTGTCAAAGAGATTACCATCAAAATCCCAAAAATAATCACGATATTGCATTACATTTTCCTTTCAAAAAATTCAAAAAAGGATGATCGCTCATCCTTTCAGTTTACTTCTTTGGTGATTCATAGATGATGGTTACTGGACCATCATTAACTAAACTCACTTGCATATCAGCGCCAAAGATGCCTTCTTCGACAATCAAGCCCGCTTGGCGCAACTTTTGGTTGAATTCCAAATAATTAGGTTCCGCCAAAGCTGGGGTTTGAGCCGCTGTGAAACTTGGACGATTGCCTTTCTTAACGGCAGCATACAAAGTAAATTGTGAAATCGAAAGAATCGCCCCGCCAACTTGCCCAATGGAAAGGTTCATCTTCCCCGCTTCATCGGAGAAAAGTCGAGCTCCGATGATTTTACGCACTAAATAGTCAATGTCTTGGTTGTCATCACCCTCTGTAAAGCCAACCAATAACATGTATCCAGGTCCGATTTGACCCTTAATTTGACCTTCAATTTCGACTTTGGCTTCTTTAACTCTTTGTAATACGACGCGCATAAATCCTCCTAGTGAATAACTCGCTTAACTACATAAACATCAGGAATTTGCTTAATCTTATCAACCACTCTTTGTAAGTGTTCAGAATTTTTAATTCCCACAGTCGCAGTTACAACGGCTTGCTTATTATGGTCTACCCGTCCGTTAATTGAAGATAGACTCTTGGCAGAATTGTTAATCGCTTGAAGGATATCATTGATTAAACCATTACGGTTATAACCTTCAACTTCCAGTTCCGCATCATAGTATTTACGAGGATCAGGGATAGTATTCCAAGAAACATCAATCAATGGCATCCCGTTTTTACCAGCCGCCTTGATATTAGGGCAGTCTTCACGGTGTACAGAAACACCACGCCCCTTGGTCACATAGCCCATAATCTTGTCCCCTGGAATTGGACTACAGCAATGACTGAGTCGCACCAGCATAGAATCAATTCCTTGAACGTTAATTCCATTTTCAGAATGCTTTTTGTCATTATTAGCAGGTTTGGCTTCGATTTCTTGGTGCTCTTCCAGAACAGCTCGCTCCTGTTCTTCTTTCCGTAGGCGTTCTTCTTCTTGACGTACATCTTCCAACATAATGTTGGCAATCCCCATAGGTTGAATTCCACCAAAACCAATCGATGCCAGTAAGTCATCGACTAACTTCAAATTTTTCTTCGCCACAGCCTTTTCCAGATTTTCTGTGGTCATAACTTCACTAGCTTTGTAACCTGATTCTTCAATGGCATGCTGTAAAAGTTCACGCCCTTCTTCAATATTTTCTTCCCGTTCGTGAAGTTTGAAGAAGTGCTTAATTTTATTGCGAGCTTATTAGTATGCACTAAGTCCAACCAGTCACGACTTGGACCCGCCGAATTTTGGGAAGTCATAATTTCAACAATGTCCCCATTTTTCACCTGATAATCCAAAGGCACAATCTTACCATTAACCTTTGCTCCGGTGGTCTTATTGCCGACTTCCGTGTGGATAGTATAGGCCATATCTAAAGGACCTGCTCCCTTTGGTAATTCGAACACATCGCCTTTGGGAGTGAAGACGTAAACCCGATCCCCAAATAAATCGCCCTTAACAGACTCCATGAAGTCACTGGCATCCGTGGCTTCCTTTTGAAATTCAATAATTTCTTTGAACAGATTTAATTTGTCGCCAGAACTCGTTTGAGAAACACCTTGGGTGTTACCTTCCTTGTAAGCCCAGTGAGCAGCAATCCCGTATTCGGCCACACGATGCATTTCTTCGGTCCGAATTTGTACTTCAAATGGTGTTCCATTTGGCCCAATCACCGTGGTATGAAGGGATTGGTACATGTTGGCCTTTGGCATGGCAATATAATCCTTAAAACGCCCCGGCATTGGTGTCCACCGTGTATGAATGGCCCCTAAGACGGCATAACAGTCCCGAATAGATTTAGTAATCACCCGTACTGCTAGAAGATCATAAATTTCCCCAAATTGCTTGTGTAAATCCTTCATCTTGTGATAAATGGAGTAAATATGTTTAGGTCGTCCATAAATATCACAATCGATATTTAAATCCTTAATAGCATCATTAATGTCGACAATCACTTCATTAATATATTTCACCCGTTCATCCGTCGGGAATTCATTAAGTGAGCGATGCGGTAGTATTGTTGGGGATTTAAATAACGTAAAGAAATATCTTCCAGTTCCCACTTGATAGTAGAAATACCCAAACGTTCTGCCAAAGGCGCGTAAATTTCCAAAGTTTCATTGGAAATCCGTCTTTGCTTATCAGGTCGTAGATGTGTTAAAGTCCGCATATTATGCAAACGATCTGCCAATTTTACAATAATTACCCGTAAATCCTTGGACATAGCTAAGAGTAATTTACGGTGGTTTTCTGCTAATTGTTCTTGGTGAGACTTGTATTGAATTTTACTTAATTTGGTAACTCCGTCAACAATTACTTCCACATCATGATTAAAAAGTTCCCCTATATCGCCTAAAGTCACCTTGGTGTCTTCAACTACATCATGCAAAAAACCGGCCGAAACCGTTTCAGGATCCATCTTTAATTCTGCTAAAATCCCTGCCACTTGAATGGGGTGGATAATGTACGGCTCCCCAGACTTACGTACCTGTTCTTTATGAACATAGGCTGCAAAATTATAAGCTCTTTGCACCATATCCACATGCTTTTCATTCATGTAGTCACGACACATGCTAATGACATCGTCAGCTGTCCATAATACATCTTTTTCCATAAAGCATCACCTCATAACTAGTCTTTACTTGCACCGTAAGCTAACAGCGTCATCAATAGGTAAACCGGGCCAAAGTAGCGCACATAGCTACTAAAACCACCAAAAAAGCTACTGTAACTAATTTGAAAAAGTAACGGAAAAAAGATAGTAAAGATAATGGTTTGATCTTTCTTACCAATTATAATACCAACCAAAACGGCATAAGCTACATTAATTAAAAATAAAATAAATTCAATGCGTAAGACATCATTCGTACCTGCAACTGCAAATATAATTGGAACGACATAACTAAAAAATGCTGCAAAAGCTAAATACCAAATTGCTTGGAGCGAAAAAAGTTGTTTGAGTGCTTTCATGCTCTACTAGCCTCTCTTCTTAATATTTATCACTATTCTACCCTAAATCATGCGCTAATTCTAGATAGAAACTCATGGATGCTAAAAAATATAAAGGGGCGGTTTCCGCCCGCATAATTCGCGGTCCTAACCCTGCCTTGACGAAGCCCTTATCTAACAATGTCTCAACTTCTTTGGGTGCTAGTCCCCCTTCTGGTCCAAAGACAGCCCACAAAGCATCCTTATTCTTCAAATTCTCGAAGGTTTGCATTAACATGGTCTTTTCTCCTTGTTTAGCTTCTTCTTCGTAGGCAACCAGCCTAAAGCTGTTGCTGGTAATTCTAAATCAGCCACCTTGGCAATAAATTCCACATCAGGTACCTGGGTGCGGTGGGATTGTTCAGCAGCTCCTTGAGCAATCTTATACAAGCGTTCTAATTTGCGCTTTTGTTTTTTTTGATCCCACTTGGCTACCGAGTAATCACCTTGGAAAAAAATAAACTTGGCTGCGCCCATTTCGGTTCCCTTTTGGACAATCCATTCCGCCTTATCACCTTTGGACAAACCACAAACAATCACTGCTTGTTTAGGCATTTCTACTGTTTGGCGACTTTTCGATACTAATTTAGCTTTGGCAACTTTCCCTTTAATCTCCGTCACTTCCATAATGTTGACAAATTCATCAGGAGTCACAACTTCAAATTTTGCTCCTACTCTCATTCGCATAACTGTAATAGCATGGTGGAAAATCTCTTGGGGTAAAATTAGGTTGGGACCTTGCAAATTTTTCTCTAAAAAGTAACGTTGCATTAGTTTTCCTCCGTCTTTAAACGTCCGATAATAGCATGCCAATCACCTTCATTTAGAGTTTGTAAAATTTCAAAGCCGGCGTCTTGCATGGTTGTTAAAATTAAGTCCCGCTTAGCCGTAATGATTCCAGAAGTAATCAATAAACCACCGGGTTTTAAATTTTTAGGTGCCTCAGGAATTAAACGCACCAAAACATCCGGTAAAATGTTGGCTAGCATCAAGTCCGCCTGGATATCAATTCCTTTCAATAAATCGCTAACTTGTACATGTACATTCTTAGCAACCGGATTTAAGTCCAAGTTTTTTTGAGCAGATTTCACAGCTTCATCGTCAACATCTGTCGCATAAATTTCACCGGCGCCAAACAACTTAGCTGCAATCGATAAAACCCCTGAACCAGTCCCAACATCTAAGACCACTTCACCACCACGCATCACAGTTTCCAAAGCTTGCAAAGACAGCTTAGTTGTGGGGTGGGTCCCCGTCCCAAATGCCTTACCTGGGTCTAGACGCATAATTTTTTCATCAGCTTGACTTGCTTGATAATCGGTCCAAGAAGGCACGACCGTTAAATAACGGGTTAAACGCACCGGCCGATAGTATTTTTCCCACGCCGTCGCCCACTTATCGTCATTAGTGGTTTCAATGGTCACTGTTGCAGGACCGGGGTTAAGTCCAAAATCACTTAAAGCTTGAATCTTGACGGTTAATTCTTGCACCAATTCTGGACTAGCTTCATTTTCTTGAAAATAGGTAATTAAAGCGACATTATCATCACTACGTTCATCATCAAATTGTACCCCTCCAGCACCATTTTCCATTAAGATATTTGCTGCCGCTTCGCTAGCTTCATTAGTTGTTACGACTTCTAATTTAATCCATTCCACGTTTCTTCCTCCTAAAATTTGGGATAAGGTAAAATAATTTTATTACCGGCAGTTTGGGCTATCAAGCTAGCCAGGCGCGATCCATCCCAAGTCAAACCAAATTCTTCTGCTGTGTCATCGTTTAAAAAGTCCAAAAGATCACTCTGACCATTGTCGAGTACCTCCTGTAAGTAAGCCAAGAAACCGTCAGCTTCTTGCTTGGTCCAACCTCGTTTTCCCGCAAAAGGTAAGCAAGCTAGGTAATCTTCCGGATTAAAGTTTACAGGTTTTTGTTCATCAAAGAAAAGAATTTCATCAATAAAGGTAATATAATCCGCATCCGTCAAAACATCATCACTATCAACAATCTCCTGACTATCCGGATTAGCAGCATAAAAAATCATCTCTAAAGTAAATGTTCGCGTTTTTTTTTGCCACTCCAAGGACAAGTCCCCATCAAAATCTAATTTAGCGAGGTTTTGATTTAAATAGTTTGCAAAATCTTGCGCCATGTCTCCCATCCTTACTTTTTAGTTTATTTTTTAATTTTACCCTAATTACAAGAATTTTACACGAAAAAAGACAAGTTCCGATTCAGAAACTTGCCTTCTTAGTTTAATTTTGGCTCTTTAAAAGACCCTTCCCAATTTTTTCTTGACCTAATTCTACGAAATCAAAGCTTAACTTAGCATTGTCATTAAATTCATCAATGGCCAATTGGATTAATTGGTCAATTAATTCACTGTATTCAATTCCAGAAACAGCCCACATTTGAGGGTAAAGAGAAATATTGGTGAAGCCAGGTAAGTTATTAACTTCCCCGAAGTAAGGCACATCATTTTCGTCAACTAAGAAATCCATTCGCGCTAAACCACGGTTATCTAAGACGCGGAAGGCATCTAAGGACATTTGTTGAATTTCTTTAGTTAAGGCTTCTGGTAATTCAACTGGTAATTCGAAAACCACCCCAGAAGCATCTACGAACTTATTGTTGTAGTCATAGAAGTCGTCACCTTCAGGAATTGTCAAGGCCCCTAACTTAGAAGCTTTGGCTTGACGGTTACCCAAAACAGAACATTCTACTTCACGTGGGTTCTTAATAGCCTCTTCAACCATAATCTTGTAGTCATATTGCAAACAATCTTTCACGGCTTGATCGTATTCTTTCTTGTTGCGAACCTTGTAGATTCCTACTGAAGAACCTTGACGCGCAGCTTTCACAAATAAAGTTTCTCCTAAGTCAGCCGAAACTTTTTCCCATGGATATTGATCCATCGTTTCTGGAGTAAAGGCCACATACTTTGTATTGCGGATACCGTGTAAAGTTAACAATTGCTTTGTTAAATCTTTGTCAAAAGAAATCCCCGAAGAAGTGATGCCAGAACCAATCCATGGTTTATTCAAAAGACGGAATAACCCTTGGATAGTCCCGTCTTCACCCATATTTCCGTGAATAACTGGGTAAAAGACATCTACATCCTTGACTTCAGATAAGTTTTGTACATTAGCCAATGGGTTAGACATATCCACACCCTTCATCGCTTCAGCTACAACTTCATCTTCGTTTTCACCATCAAAAATCTTCATGGAATCTTCGTTTCCTAATAAGAAACCTTGTTTAGTGAACATAAAAACAGAAACGTCGTACTTATCCTTATCTAAAGCATCATAAATGTTATGGGCAGAACGCTTGGAAACATCATGTTCAGATGAATTGCCACCAAACATCAAGGCAATATGAAGTTTTTTTGTCATTATCTGTCATCCTCTAACTTTTTGTTATTTTATTATTGGTTTTCAGTTATAGTCTTTCCTGAAAAAGACCATTAGAAACCTTTTACTTTCTAATTTTACCACAAAAAACATCCGCTGTCAGGATGCTTAATTTTAATTACAAATTTTTAATCAGAATCAGATAGTCAATAAAGCGTCACCTGCCACAATAGTTTGCAACATCCGCGTGGCCATATTACCAAATTTTTTCTTGGGGTGGGTCACATGATATTCCAAAATGTCTAAGGCAACAAAGAAGAGCATCACTCTTTGAAGTTGAATTTGCGGAATTTCAAAACGTCGTTGCCGACGGTAACCCTTCAAAAATTCCTTGCGCAAGGTAACTGCATGTACTTCATTATAAAAAAATTTTAACATATCTTCGTAAGCTACACCCATATGCGCTTTTTCAAAATCAATCAGGATTTCATGTTTGTCGTAAACCATAATGTTACGCAAAGAAAAATCGCCATGAACCACAACCTTAGGTAATTGTTGATACTCTTGGTCGGCAGCCGCTAAATCAGCTTGTAAAATCTGGTAAGCCTGAACAACGTCAGTTTCATGTTCCGTGCCCTTTAAATTTGCTATTTTTTCTGCCAAACGCTGACTTAAAGGACGCTCGTCATTGAAAACTTTAACTTGCCCTGTCAGTTGATTATGAAAATCTGCTAACATCCGTCCATATTTTTGCGCTTGTTTAGGTAGCAAATTCTTTTCTTCAGCGGTAACCTCTTGCATCTTCCGGTCCTTCAATACCACCACATAATAATCTTCATAAAGCACACTATCTAGGTAAATTTCTGGACAGTAAACTTGATTGACATGTTGTTCAGCATAAAACATGGCTTCATCTTCGAAAATTTTAACAAACAAATCGCAATCATAAAGCTGACTGTAGCCAACCAAATGTTGATTACCGGCAACATCATGAATATTTTCCAGTTCAGCCTGATAATAATCATTTAAAAAATCTAATAACATCTCTTTACCCCATTTCTATTTTACGCTCTCTCAATTTAATCTTACTCTAAATCCCCCCGCTTTGGCAATTAAAAAAGACCGTCTTAACAACGATCTTGAAGTGAATTTTGTTTTTTAGTGCTTAGTCCTTGTAGAAAAACCGTTGAAAGCACCATAATAATTCCTAAAGCTCCCCAAAGCTGTAACTGTAGCCCCATGAAAAAGACAGCCACTAAAGTTGCAGTCAATGGTTCAAAACAAGATAACATCCCTGTGGTCTCAGGAGCCAAGTAATTTAAACTATTGAGATAAAAAAGGTATGCTATCAAGGTTCCCATTAAAGCAATAAAAGCGATATAGCCTATTTCAAGCCCATCTAAGTGGACTGATCCTTCTTGAACTAAAGCCGGAGTAAAGACTAAGCCACCAATTACCATGGAACTACCTGTAACTAAAACCACATCAAATTCTTGAAGTAACTTCCGAGGTAAAAGCGTGTATAATGCTTGGCTAACTCCTGCCATAATTCCCCAAAAAAGTCCCAAAGGTGCAATGGCCAACTTAGCTAAATTCCCTTGCGTAACCACTAAAACCGTTCCTACTAGCGCCATCACAATTGAAATTACATCAATTCGCCGAGGTAATTTCCAATTTTTCAAAGCTAAATAGATAATGATAAATAGAGGACCAAGAAATTGTAAAATTGTAGCAGAACTGGCATTACCATGTTGTATCGCCAAAAAATATGTCAGTTGTGACGGAACCATCCCAAAAAGTGCAAAAATTACTAAGCGTAAAAGATTACTCGCCTGTAGATAACGATGCCATTGTTTCCTTGATACCCTAAACGCTGCTATTAGTGTCAACAAAATTCCCGCAATCAGCATACGTACCGAAACCAACCACGTGGCTTCTAAACCCGTTCTTTCAAAAAACAGTTGAGCAAAGTTTCCAGATAACCCCCACATCATTGTTCCGAAAACCGCAAAAAAGATCCCCTTCTTTGATTGAGTCATATTTTTATCACATCTTTCCAAAACTACTTTCGCCACCTAATCGTAGCGACAACTTAGTTATTATAGCTGATTCACATCTAAAGTCAACTACCTCC
>NZ_BAMI01000068.1 GCF_000615765.1 Ligilactobacillus equi DSM 15833 = JCM 10991
TTTGTATGGCGGTATAGCCAAGTGGTAAGGCAGAGGTCTGCAAAACCTTTATCACCGGTTCAAATCCGGTTACCGCCTTATAGATATGAAAAGCACCCATATGGGTGCTTTTTTTGTACAAAAATTTTCAAATTTTTCTCGCCCGTCACGCCTTGTAATTAATAGGTGAAAGTAGACTCTTAGTTCAGTTAACTACAGTTCAATAAGCATAAAATTTTATATATTTGACGATTATTTGTTATTTTCTCAAGGTGTTAGACAATTTTTTAGTAATAACAAATAATCTTTATATGGGGTAAAAAATCTGAAAATGTGACTTTAAGTGCCAAAAGTGCATTACGGAAAATTAGTGCAGATGCTATGAAAAAAATTTATAAAAAGTCGAGCTACATTTATGAAACAATGTAGTAAAATCTCCATTATTGCTTTGTATTTTCTTTAAAATGGTGGTATTATTGCTATTGTATTCAAGATTTAACTTGGGTATGTTTGTCTTATTGGTTGATATTTAGCCATTTTAAATAATTACGAAAAGAGGTGAGACCCCGGTGAGTGAAGAAAGTAGAATCGTCACACTTTTGGGCATTCCTTTTAACCTTACTAACGTAATTTCTGGTGCGGTTGTCGCATTAGTTGTTTTCCTGTTGTTATTTTGGTTTTCCCGCAACTTACAAATGAAACCAACTGGTAAACAGAATATGCTAGAATGGTTGATTGATTTTACCAATGGTATTGTGAAAAGTATCATGCCGAATGCTGAAGGACGAAGTTACAATTTATTAGCTTTTACGCTCTTTGTCTTTATCTTTGTTGCTAACCAAGCTGGGTTAATGTTCCAAGTGAAAGTTGGTGATGTGGTTTACTTTAAGAGTGCGACAGCTGTCCCAATGACTGCTTTAACGTTAGCGTTTATGGTGAACTTGTTAGCTCATTACATGGGGGTTAAGAAGTTTGGCTTTATGGGTTATCTGAAGAATACCTTTACAAGTCCATTCCCTGCATTACTTCCAATTAACTTATTGGAACAGTTTACAAACATCATTACCTTAGGGTTACGGTTATACGGTAACATTTTTGCTGGTGAAGTATTGCTGACACTAGTTGGAAAGTTAGCTTTATCACATGGAATTTTAGTCTTTATTCCATCTGCAATTCTTGAGCTTCTCTGGCAAGGTTTCTCAGTATTTATCGGTAGTATTCAAGCCTTTGTTTTCACTATTTTAACAATGGTTTATATTTCACAAAAAGTCGAAAAAGAAGATTAATTTGAGGAGGATTCTTAAATGGGTTCATTAACATTAATTGGTGCAGGTTTAGCTGCAATGGGTGCCGCTATTGGTGGTGGTATCGGTAACGGTATTTTAATTTCTAAATTACTTGAAAGTATGGCACGTCAACCAGAACTATCAGGTCAATTACGGACAAACATGTTTATCGGGGTTGGTTTGGTTGAAGCCATGCCTATCATTTCGGTCGTTATTGCCTTTATGTTATACGCAGCATAATCGTAACAATACAAATGAATTATTGTGTTAAAGGAGGTGTCGCTAAATGAACGTAGCATTTTTATTAGGTGCAGCGGAAGCCGAATCAGGCATTGCCTGGGGTGATTTTATCTTTTACCTCGTAATGTTCCTAATTTTATTGGCTTTAATCAAAAAGTTTGCCTGGGGTCCAGTTACAGATATGATGGATAAGCGGGCTACAAAGATTGCTGACGATTTAGACGCTGCCGAAGATGCCCGGCAAAAAGCGACCGAATTAGCTGCTCAACGTGAAGCTGCTTTAAAGGATTCACGAACAGAAGCATCACAAATTATCGACCGCGCTAAAGAAAATGGTAAGCAACAAAGTGCTAAAATTGTCGAAGCTGCACATGTAGAAGTGAAGACTTTAAAAGACAATGCACAAAAAGATATTCAACAAGAGCGTCAAGAAGCCTTAGATGGGGTGAAAAATGACGTGGCTGAGTTATCTGTTGCGATTGCTTCTAAGATTATCCAAAAAGAACTAAGTGCTGCTGATCATAAACAATTAGTAGATGCTTACATTGAAGGGTTGGGGAAGCAAGATGGCAACAAATAATTTAACGGTTGTGCGTCGTTACAGCCGAGCGGTCTTTGAACTTGCTAAGCAAAGAGACATCTTAGTCCAAGTTAATGACGACTTAACTCAACTTGCAGATGGTATTTCGAGTCAAGCCGATTTTGTAACTTTTATGGAGAGCCCTGCTATTAAGTTAAGTGTCAAACAAGATTTAGTGAACCAGTTGATTGCCGGAGCAAATGAGCTCAGTCAAAATCTGATCAAAATGTTGTTTGATGCGGGCCGAATCACACAATTAGGTGAAGTTGTGGCAGAATTTAAGAAGCTATATGACCAAGACCAAAAAATTGTGCGGGCAATTGTTACAACGGCAATTGAACTCGATGCCACTCAAAAACAACGTCTAGCAGATAAATTTGCTCAAGTTGTCGGGGCCAAAGAAGTAATTTTGACTCCAGTCATTGATGAAAGTATCGTGGGTGGTGTGATTTTACAATCAAGCGACTACATCTACGATGGCTCTATCAAAACAAGAATTGAACGCGTTAAACGCTTATTACTAAAATAAAGAGGTGAGACTTTTATGAGCATTAAGGCTGAAGAAATCAGTGCCTTAATTAAACAACAATTGGCCGACTACACAAGCGACCTTGATGTTGCTGAGGTAGGGACTGTAACTTATGTTGGGGATGGGATTGCCCGCGCCAACGGTTTAGACAATGCCTTAGCCGGTGAATTAGTAGAGTTCTCTAACGGGACTTACGGGATGGCCCAAAACCTTGAAACCGGTGATGTCGGGATTGTTATTTTAGGTGCTTATAAAGGCATTCGTGAAGGTGATACGGTTAAGCGGACTGGCCGTATTATGGAAGTTCCTGTTGGGGAAGAAATGATTGGTCGGGTTGTTAATCCTTTAGGTCAACCAATTGACGGTTTAGGTGAAATTAAGACAACGAAAACACGACCAATTGAACGTAAAGCTCCTGGTGTTATGGAACGTAAGTCTGTTGAAGAACCACTCCAAACAGGGATTAAAGCCATCGATGCTTTAGTGCCAATTGGACGTGGGCAACGGGAATTGATTATTGGTGACCGGAAGACTGGTAAAACATCTTTGGCCATTGATACTATTTTGAACCAAAAAGGCCAAAACATGATTTGTATCTATGTTGCGATTGGTCAAAAAGAATCAACTGTCCGGACGCAAGTAGAAACTTTACGCCGTTTAGGTGCTTTGGACTACACGATTGTCGTTTCTGCTGGTCCTTCATCACCAGCCCCAATGCTTTACCTAGCTCCATATGCTGGGGCAGCAATGGGTGAAGAATTCATGTTTAATGGCAAGCATGTATTAATCATTTATGATGATTTATCCAAGCAAGCAGATGCTTACCGTGAATTATCTTTGATTTTACGTCGTCCACCTGGTCGTGAAGCTTACCCTGGGGATGTTTTCTACTTGCACTCACGTTTATTGGAACGGGCTGCTAAGTTAAGTGATGAATTAGGTGGCGGTTCAATGACGGCCTTACCATTTATCGAAACTAAGGCCGGGGACGTCTCCGCTACATTCCAACTAACGTAATTTCTATTACTGACGGTCAAATCTTCTTGAATTCTGACAACTTCTATGCCGGAGTTCGTCCAGCTATTGATGCCGGGACATCTGTTTCTCGGGTTGGGGGTTCTGCCCAAATCAAGGCTATGAAGAAGGTTGCCGGGACTTTACGTCTGGACCTTGCTTCCTTCCGTGAATTAGAATCCTTTGCGCAATTTGGTTCTGATTTAGATGAAGCAACCCAAGCCAAGTTGAACCGTGGTCGTCGGACGGTGGAAGTCTTGAAGCAACCATTGCACAAGCCATTAGCTGTTGAAAAACAAGTTGTAATTTTATATGCCTTGACTCACGGCTTCTTGGATGCTGTTGCTTTAGAGGATATCTTACCATTCCAAGATCAATTATTTGATTTCTTTGAAAGTAATCACGCGGACTTATTTGCTACTATCCGTGAAAGTGGTCAATTACCTGACACTGATAAGATGGATGCTGCAATTAAGGACTTTGCACAATCATTCCAAGGTTCAGCTAACTAAGAAGGGACGGTGAAGATGTATGCCAGCGTCCTTAAAGGAAGTTAAGCGTCGGATTGATTCAACGAAGCGGACCCAACAAATTACGCGGGCCATGCAAATGGTATCAACGGCCAAGTTAAGCCAAATCCAAAAGCACACGGCTTCATATCAAACTTATGCTTCAAAAATTCGGAGTGTGATTACGCACTTAGCTAAGTCTCACCTTTTAAATGGTGTGGCTGCAGGTGGTACTGTCACAGATGGTCAAGTAAGCACACTAGGAATGCTAAAACAACGTCCCGTTGAAAAGATTGGGATTGTTGTGATTACGTCAGACCGGGGATTAGTTGGTAGCTATAATTCTAATGTTATCAAGCAAACTTTGGACTTGATTAATAAGGTACCAAAGGGTAAAGATGGTGTTGTGATTTTAGCTATCGGTGGTACCGGAGCTGACTTCTTTAAAAAACGTGGCTTCGAAGTTGGTTACGAATATCGTGGGGTAGGTGACATTCCTACCTTCAGAGAAGTACGTCCAATTGTTAACTCGATTGTTACGATGTACAACAGTGGCATGTATGATGAACTTTATGTCTGCTATAACCACTTCGTTAACACTTTAACATCAGCGTTTCGAGCGGAAAAAATGCTCCCAATTTCTGCGGAAAATATGGGGGACGATGATTTCAACGAACCTGATGCACAAGGAATTTCTGCTGATTATGAAACGGAACCTTCTCAAGACGCAATTTTGGAAGTTATTCTTCCTCAATACGCCGAAAGTTTGGTTTATGGAGCAATTTTAGATGCTAAAACAGCTGAACATGCTTCAAGTTCAACATCAATGAAGTCAGCTACAGATAACGCTGACGAATTGATTTCTACACTTGAGCTCCAGTATAACCGTGCACGTCAAAGTGCAATTACCACGGAAATTACCGAAATTACGGGTGCTCAAGCAGCCTTAAATTAATAAACAGGAGGAATTTAACTAATGAGTCTTGGTAAAGTAGTTCAAGTTATCGGACCTGTTGTTGACGTTCAATTCCCTGTCGATGAATCATTACCAGAAATTAATAATGCTTTACGTGTAAAGCGTGCTGATGGAACATCATTGGTGATTGAAGTTACTTTGGAATTGGGAGATGGTGTTATGCGGACCATCGCCATGGATTCCACTGATGGACTTCAACGTGGTGCCGAAGTAGAAGATACTGGTGCCCCAATTTCTGTTCCTGTTGGTGAAGATACATTGGGTCGGGTATTTAACGTCTTAGGTGAAGTTATTGATAATGGGGAAGAATTCTCCGCTGATCACAAGCGTAACCCTATCCATAGAGATGCACCAGATTATGATGAATTGAACACAAGTACAGAAATCCTTGAAACAGGGATTAAAGTTATTGACTTACTTGCCCCATACATTAAAGGTGGTAAGATTGGGTTATTCGGGGGTGCCGGTGTTGGTAAGACCGTCTTAATCCAAGAATTAATTCACAACATTGCACAAGAACACAATGGTATTTCTGTGTTTACTGGTGTTGGTGAACGGACACGTGAAGGGAATGACCTTTACTACGAAATGAAAGAATCTGGTGTTTTGGAAAAAACAGCCATGGTCTTTGGTCAAATGAACGAGCCACCTGGAGCTCGGATGCGGGTTGCTTTGACTGGTTTGACAATTGCGGAATACTTCCGTGATGTTGATGGTCAAGATGTGCTCTTGTTTATTGATAACATTTTCCGGTTCACTCAAGCTGGTTCTGAAGTTTCTGCCCTCTTGGGGCGGATTCCTTCTGCCGTTGGTTACCAACCAACTTTGGCACTGAAATGGGTCAATTACAAGAACGGATTACTTCAACTAAGAAGGGGTCAGTTACATCTATTCAAGCTGTTTACGTGCCTGCCGATGACTACACTGACCCTGCGCCAGCAACAACATTCGCTCACTTGGATGCCACAACTAACTTGGAACGTTCTTTGACCCAACAAGGTATTTACCCAGCCGTTGACCCATTGGCATCTTCTTCATCAGCGCTTTCTCCAGAAATTGTAGGTGAAGAACACTACCAAGTGGCGACTGAAGTTCAACACGTTTTACAACGTTACCGTGAATTACAAGATATTATTTCAATCTTAGGGATGGACGAATTGTCTGACGAAGAAAAAGTGGTTGTTGCCCGTGCGCGTCGGATTCAGTTCTTCTTGTCACAAAGCTTTAACGTGGCGGAACAATTTACAGGTCTTCCAGGTTCATATGTTCCGGTTAGTGAAACCGTACGTGGCTTCAAAGAAATTCTTGATGGTAAATACGATGATCTTCCTGAAGAAGCCTTCCGTTTGGTTGGTCCAATCGAAGATGTTGTTGAAAAAGCCAAAAAATTAGCCAACAACTAAGGAGGTTTTTCCCATGGATGAAAAGCCTGTATTAACGGTTGATGTGGTTACACCAGATGGTTCGGTTTATCAAAACCAAACCACTATGGTCGTTTGCAAAACAACCCTTGGTGAAATCGGGATTATGCCTAATCACGTGCCAACACTCGCTGCTTTAGCGATTGACGAGGTACGGGTAAAGGTCGGAGAAGATGCTTATGATGAAATTGCTGTGAGTGGTGGTTTCATGGAATTTTCTCACAACACTTTATCAATTGTGGCTTCTGCAGCAGAACGTCGGGAAAATATCGACGCTAACCGGGCGCAACGTGCCAAAGAGCGTGCAGAACGCCGGATTGCCGAGGCTAAAGAAGGTCACAATATTGACGAATTACACCGGCTGAAGTTTCTCTTAAGAGAGCCATCAACCGGATTAAAATCGCCGGTAAATAAGAAAAAGTCGCAAGTTTTTGACTTGCGACTTTTTGGTGCTATTCATTTTCTACGGTAGCTGTACCTGTTGTTTTAAGCTCTGAAGAGGCAATGTTGTGTTCTGGGATGAGTTCAAGAAAGTTTGGTTGACTGTCAAGTTCAAAGTCTAGGATTTCACTATGATCACTTTGGACACTTAAAGTGACCACATGCTTTTTAAGGTTAACTTCAGAAATTTCCGTTTCGGTTATGTAGCCTTCGATGGTTTGGATACTTTCGCTTAAAAAACCGGCTTCTAGTAAAAACTCAGCTTCTTTATTTTCTTCCAAACGTGTTTTAACATTTGCACCACTTAACTGATAGATTTTGCGATTTTTGTTAGCTTTATATAAGCGTAAATCTCCCCAACCGGCTTGGGCGAAGAAAGTTGGAATATCAGCAAAGTTAAACAAAGGAAATTTTCGAGCGAGCGCCTTACCTGCCCAATATAAAATTTGGTTATCATTTCCGAGAATTTCTGGCAGAAGTGCGTCACGCAGTAGTAGATTTGGTAGTTGGCCGTTTTTAATGGCAATTTGGTAGAAGTTTTCCTTCATTACAGTTTTTATCCTCCGTAATTAGTCTCACTATTCATTATACCCTGATAATTTCAAAAAGGAAAAACTTTTTAGGAGAGATTTTTCTCAGTGTTGGGTAGTTTCTTTTTAAGAAAAAATTGCTATAATAGGGGCAAAAGCAAAAGAGGATGGGTGACAGAATGAAAGAAATCGTAATTGCCACAAAAAATCAAGGCAAAGCTCGTGAATACGCGGCTATGTTTGCTCCTTTAGGGATTAAGGTTAAGACTTTGGCCGATGTAAAAGATGCGCCAGAAATTGTGGAAGATGGGCAGACCTTTACGGAAAATGCCTTAAAGAAGGCCCAAACTTTATCAGATTTTCTGCAAATGCCAGTTTTAGCAGATGACTCAGGCTTAGTGGTCGATGCCTTAAATGGTGAACCAGGAATTTACTCAGCGCGTTATGCTGGTGACCACGATGATGATAAGAATAATGAAAAACTCTTAGCTAACTTAGCAGAAGTGGCCGATGATAAAAGAACAGCTCATTTCCATTGTTCTGTGGTTGTGACGAGTCCTATCAAAGACCCTTTGGTCGTAGAAGGGGATGCTTATGGGAAAATCTTACATGCCAAACGTGGGAAAGCCGGTTTTGGTTATGACCCTTTATTCTTCTATCCTGAATTAGGTAAGACTTTCGCAGAGTTAAGTCAGGATGAAAAAAATGAAGTTAGCCATCGGGGCATAGCTTTGCGGAAATTAATGACACAGCTAGCAGATTGGTGGGATTAAGATGCGTTATTTAGTTGTCAGTGATTGTCACTATGATCGTGATATTTTAGTGAAATTGCGCGATTATTATCGAGGAAAAGTTGATGCCATGTTTTATTGTGGAGATTCAGAGTTAGCGAGCGATGATGAATTATGGCAAGATTTCGCTGTGGTTACAGGTAACTGTGACTATGATCCGGGGTATGACAAAGTTGTAGAATATCGTCACGGAGACGATCGGATTTTAATGACCCATGGTCATCTTTATCAGGTAAACTTTGGGTTAAATCATTTGGAAGAGTTAGCCCATGAAAAAGGAGCCAACCTGGTCTTTTTTGGGCATACTCATCAATTAGGTGTGCAAAAGCTTAATGGGGTGATTTACCTCAATCCAGGGAGCATTTCTTATCCACGAGGAGCTTATGCTAGCTTACAGGGTACCTATGCAATTGTGGATACCAGTGACCAAGCGATTGATGTGACTTACCACACGCGCGATTTTGCACCAGTGGCTAAGTTGCAGGCACATTTTTTAAA
>NZ_BAMI01000067.1 GCF_000615765.1 Ligilactobacillus equi DSM 15833 = JCM 10991
TATAATAAACCACCTACATTTTCAATCTTTCTATGGTTTAATTACAACGTATTTTTCGGTTAAATTCTACTTAATTCTATATTTTTACAAACAGTTAATCACTCCTGTTTACTTTATCCTAATCATTATACTAAAATTTGCCTGGAATTTCAGTAGTCTTTGAAAAAATTTGCTTTTCCTTACAAAAAGTCCCGACGTTTTTCATGTCGAGACTTTCACTAACACTTTTAACGTACCGTAACGTTAAATTCTTCCTTCAAAGCCTTTTCAATCTTAGCAAATGCCTGATTGACATCTTCATCAACCAAAGTCTTATCAGCATTTTGGAAGACTAGGCTATATGCCAAAGACTTGAGCCCTTTAGCCAAATGTTCTCCTTGATAAAGATCAAAGAGCTTGACTTCCTTGAGGTTCTTACCCCCGTTTTTCACAATGCAGTTGACTAGGTCTTGATTGTGAACATCACTATTAACTGCTAAGGCAATATCCCGACTCACAGCGGGGTACTTGGAGATTGGTTGGTAAATTTGAGCTAACTTGTCCAAACCTAAAATCTTATCCAAGTCTAATTCAAAAACATAAGTCCGCTTGAGTCGTAACTCCTTAAGCAAGTTAGGATGTACCTCTCCTACAAAACCAAGGTAAACATCACCAGCGTAAATATCCGCAGTCCGCCCTGGGTGCATTTCTTCGTGGGCGCCTGTAGCTTGATAAGTCACCCCGCTAACTCCTAAGGTGGTCAAGAGGTGTTCCACAATTCCCTTAGCCAAGAAGAAGTCGGCCGGTGTCTTGTGACCTTGCCAATCTGCGTGGTGGAAGAGTCCCGTCATCGCCCCGGCTAAGTGTTCGATTTCCGTTGGCCGGTCGCTACCGTCTTGGCGCAAGAAGACCCGGCCTTGTTCGTAAAGGGCTACATCTTCGTTCTTGCGGGCTACATTATAAGCTAAATCATCCAGTAAACCACTCAAAAGGTTCATTCGCGCCGTTGTGTGGTCGGAAGACATAGGGAAGTCTAACTCTGTAGCTTTCCCTGTATCTAACAGGAAGCGTTGCGCCTTGGCATAAGTGGTTAAACCGTAAGAGATAGCTTGGCTTAGACCACTGGCCTCCATAATTTGGCGCGCATCCCGAATTAACTTTTGCTTAGGTGTGTACTTACCTGGTGTGGCTTCATAAGTTGGTAAAGTTGTAGGAATATTATCGTAACCATAAATCCGTGCAACTTCTTCAACCAAGTCGGCATCAATTTCAATGTCCCAACGGCGGACGGGTACAGCCACAACTAGGCTTTCACCATTTTCAATCACACCAAAACCTAATTGACTGAAAATTTTAGCAACTTCAGTTTGGCTCAGACTCGTACCTAAAACGTGGTTGATACGAGTAGCCGTAATTTCAATTTCCCGATCGGCAGTGTCTACTTCGTTGGCTTGAGCCACCCCTGCTACCACTTGACCTTGGCCAAGTTCAGCAATCATCATAGCAGCTTTATCTAAAGCTTCACGAACAGTCGCCACGTTAATGCCCCGTTCAAACCGAACAGATGCTTCGGTGTGGAAATTTTCCCGGCGAGCGGTCTTACGCAACGTTTGTCCATCAAAGACCGCAGCTTCTAAGGCAACAGTTTGAGTCTTCTCTGTTACTTCGCTTTCTAAACCACCCATAATTCCGGCTAAGCCAACAGGCTTTTGACCATCAGTAATTACTAAGTCGCCAGTTTTTAATTCGTGATCTTCACCATCTAAAGTAACAAATTTTTCGCCGTCTTGTGCGCTACGCACCACAACTTGTTTATCAGTGGCAAAAGTTTGGTAATCAAAGGCATGTAAAGGTTGACCATATTCTAATAAAACATAGTTAGTCACGTCCACCACATTATTAATAGGACGAATACCGGCATTCCAAAGACGACTTTGAATCCAAAGTGGACTTGGTCCCACTTTAACATCCTTAATTACTCGCATTTGGTAAGTTGGCACTAAATCACTTGGAGCTTGAACACTCACATAGTTGGCCACTTGGTCATCACTAACTTCGGTAACCTTAACTTCAGGTAAAGTCACTTGACGATCGTACATAGCTGCCACTTCATAAGCAACCCCACGCATACTCAATAAATCCGCCCGATTAGGAGTGATATCCACGTCAATAATGTCTTCGTCCATCCCTAAGTATGAAAAGACTTCCTCACCAGGAGTGGCATCAGCAGGTAAGACATAAATTCCATCGGCATATTCTTTTGGTACCACACCTTCGGCGAAACCAAGTTCTTGTAAGGAACAAATCATTCCCATTGAAACAATGCCGCGCATCTTCCCCTTCTTAATCTTAGTGTGGCCCCCAATCCAAGAATTAGGTAAAGCAACAATAACTTTTTGGCCTTGGGCAATGTTAGGCGCCCCGCAAACAATTTGGTAAGGTTCTTCTTGCCCAACATCCACTTGACAAACATTCAAGTGGTCAGAATCTGGGTGAGGTTCCAGGCTTAAGACATGTCCCACAACTACTTTTTTTAAGCCATCTTGCATTTGGTAGTCACCGGCAATTTCCACCGCAGTCCGGGCAATTTTTTCCGCTAATTTTTCCCGATCTAAGTCCAAGACAGGTACATATTCATTTAACCATTTTGTTGAAACTTTCATTAAAAATTATCCTTTCTGATTAAATTGACTTAAGAAGCGTACATCATTGAGATAGAATTCGCGAATATCATCCACCCCATATTTCAGCATGGCAAAGCGATCGGGTCCTAAACCAAAGGCAAAGCCTCCGTAGACCTTAGAATCAATCCCAGCCATTTCTAAAACATTAGGGTGAACCATCCCACAACCTAATACTTCAATCCAACCAGTTTGCTTGCAGACATTACAGCCTTCTCCGCCACAACGGAAACAGGAAACATCAACTTCAGCAGATGGTTCTGTGAATGGGAAGTAAGAGGGACGAAGCCGAATTTCTCTTTCTTCCCCAAAGGCTGTCTTGGCGATTGCTTCCAAAGTCCCCTTGAGGTCAGCCATCGTGATGTGCTTGTCAATCACTAAACCTTCAATTTGGTGGAATTGATGGGAGTGCGTCGCATCATCCGTGTCGCGACGGTAGACTTTCCCAGGAGAAATCATCTTCAAAGGTCCCTTAGAAAAGTCATGTTTTTCCATGGTCCGAGCTTGCACGGGACTCGTTTGGGTCCGCATTAATAATTGCTTGGTAATGTAGAAAGTATCTTGCATATCACGAGCCGGGTGATCTTGAGGTAAGTTCAACATTTCAAAATTGTAGTGATCTTCTTCCACTTCAGGACCATCTACTACGGAGTAACCCATGCCTAAGAAGAGCTTTTCAATGTCGTCAATCACTTGCATCAATATATGTGGCTGCCCGGCTTTAATTGCGGTCCCAGGTAAAGTCACATCAATTCTTTCTTTTTCCAACTTCTTAGCCGTTTTGGCAATTTCGATTTCTTCCGTTTTTTTAGCAATTGCTTGGGTAAATTCATCACGAATCTTGTTAGCTAGACTTCCCACAACAGGGCGTTCTTCATTGGTAAGATCCTTCATTCCCCGTAAAATTTCCGTTAAAGCACCCTTTTTACCTAAAAGATTCACTCTTTGTGCATTAACTTCTTTAAGGTCTACGGCTTTTTGGATTTCTTCCAAATGCTTTTGGCGTAATTGTTCCAACTGTTCTTTTAAACCCATAATATCTTCCTTTCTAATTTTTAACGTCGATGGTAGCAAAAAAGCCCCATCAAAAGGGACGAGGCTTCGCGGTACCACCCTTGTTCCAATTCTATGTTAGAATTGGCACTTTCCTGCATAACGGCCAGTACCGAGTAGACCTTACAGTCTACTAACTTCGAAAGTGAAATTCACTGTTTTTCCAAGCGGACCTTTCCAGCTTCCAGTCCTTCTCTGACGAGGGCCAACAGCTACTAGCTTTCATCGACGCATTTCATAACTTACTTCAGTTTAAGCTTTCTCAACCCATCCGTCAAGTCCTAATTAACGACAGTCCTCTAAGGTATACCATTTATTTGCCCAGGCATGTGCATCTTCCATCACAGTAGCCAAGTCTCGACCTTGAGCTGTTAGTTGATAAAGCTCGCGACAACAACCTTCCCGGGTCGTTTTTTCTACAATACCTTCTTTTTCCAACTCTTTCAATCGTTCAACCATTACTCGATCACTGCACTTATTAACCTTAGAGGCAATGTCTTTAAAACGTTTGGGCTCATCAGATAATAAAACATCAATGATTAAACCATTCCACTTTTTTCCTAAAATGCTAAATGTTTTTTCAAATTTAGGACACATGTGGTATTCTTTTTTTTCTGCGACTGTTGCCATTCTATCACCTTTCCCTTTACGCATAAAAAAACCGGCTCGATAGACCGGTTTTCCCGATAGCATCTGCTAGTTTTATTTTACACCATTTACTTACTTTTTAAAAGCATAATTTTGCGAAATTTTTCTACTCTATGACCCATTTCCTCCACCAAGTGTTCGGAATATTCAGAAGTGGCCGCATATTTATCCACTAAGGAAACAATCAATCCTTCAACAGATTTTGGTGGGCAAACAGTCGCCCCAAACATATGGTGAATGATAATATCCTTTTCTAAAGATGTTAGAGTCGTAATTTTTTCCGCATTTCGCACGGCAATTCGAGGGTGAATCCAAGCATGAGTTCCCCGATCAAATTTAGTTGTCCGCCAATCGTAGTAAAATAGATCATGTAAAATCCCCGCACGTGCAATCGCCTTGGCATTCAAGTTAAACATTTTCGCTAACTTGTAGCTATAATAGGAAACAAAAATCACATGATTCAACCGCGTTGAAAAATGGTGTTGGGTGTAATTGGCTAACCTTTGTACTTCTGGCTGCGCTAATAATTCACCCACATAGGACATGTATTCCATATCGTTGCGCCAAGTTTCTTTGAGCATGCAACTACCTCGATTCTGTTAAACTTAGGTTTTTTCTACCTTGCTTCCTACTTCAAGTATACTACACAGATACTTCACAATCCAATGAAAGCGCTTATTTTTTAATAATCTTAAGCTTTTAACTGAAACATTAACACTCCGGCAGCAACCGCAACATTCAAGGACTCAGCATTGCCGGCTAAAGGAATATAGAGGTTTAAGGAAGTTTGCGCTAAGTGGTCAGCCCGCATACCGTTACCTTCATTTCCCATAATTAGGGCAAAGTCCTGGTGTTGTCCTACTTCACGAAAGTTGCGCGCCGCTTCATTTAATTCAGTACCAAATACGGGAAACTTCTGAGCCTGAAAAGCCGCTATCCATTCGCTTAAATTTCCAACATGTAACTGCAAATGGAACTGACTTCCTTGCATTGAACGCACAACCTTGGGTTGGTATAAATCAGCACTACCTTCTCCAAAGACCACCCCACTAAAACCCGCAGCATCCGCAGTTCGTACCATGGTCCCGATGTTACCAGGATCTTGAACACCGTCTAAGAAGAGCCAAGCCCCCGAAATATCTGCCAACTCAATATCTGTAGCTACCGGAATTTCCACCAAAGCAAAAATTCCTTGAGGACTAGGCGTTTCACTAAGCGCCTTGGCTACATTATCTGAAATTTGAATCATCTCACCCTTAAAATTAAACGCTGCTAACTCACTAGCATGTTTAAAATCGGCCACCACTAAAATAGTTGCAATTTTTTGATTGGCCAAGAGTGCTTCTTTGACCAAGTGCCAACCATCCAAAAGATATTGTCCTTGTTTTTGACGTTCTTTTTTCTTGGCCAATTTTTTCCATGCCTTGACCCGAGCATTGCTGGTCGCTGTAATTACTTCCATGCTTATAAACATTCCTTTCGCTATCGCTTAAGGACAACAACTTACAAAAGCGTTGTCTTCGTTGCGCTTTTATTCTAAAATCATAACCAATCACGGTGAAGTGAGTGTACGTCATTGTATCTCTCTATGCGTAACCTCGTTTGTGTAGGACAAGATAGTCAATACTCAATCCTAGAGGCTTTTGTAATTTAAAAAACCCTCCGTAGTACTGATTCCAGTATACAGAGGGAGCGCCTGATGGTTAATAAGTAACCCTAAATTTGTCCACGTGGGCACTTTCAAAATCAAGCGGCGTAATCGTGAACTTCCCAACTTGGTAAGCCTGATCCACTTCCAAATGATCATGATACTGTTCCATAATGAAACCATTTAAAGTTACGGCTTCACTGTCATCAAATTCTGGTAATTCTACATTAAAGTAGCGTTCAAAATCGTAAAGGGTAATCTTCCCTAAAACATCATACGATCCATCTTCGTTTTTGGTAACTTGATCGGCTGAAACATGGTCGGTTTCATCCCGAACAGAACCAAATAGCTCTTCATAAATATCCTTATCAGTTATAATCCCAGCTGTCCCACCAAATTCATCTTGAACAACCACAATCGGTACTTGTTCCTTAATCATCATACGTAAAATTTCTACAGAAGCTTGACCTTCATAAACATAAGGAATCATGCGTAAAATTTGTTTTACCGGTGTTTGAGGATTATTTCGCATACGTTTCATGATTTCGTAGGAATAAATATATCCTACAATTCTGTCCTTATCACCGTCTTCAACCACAGGGAAACGACTATATTTAGTTTGGAAGTACATTTCAGCCGCTTCCGCTACCGTAGCTTTACTATCAATCACCGTTAACTGAGTTCGGTCAATCATAATATCTTCCGCGACTTTATCATTCATATCAAAGGCTCGCTTCATATAAATTAAATCTTCTTTATCTAATTCCCCCGCCTCAGCTGCATCCTGAGATAAAGAAATTATTTCACTTTGCGAGTAGATATCTTCTGCTGGAGTTGCATTGAAGCCCAATAACTTCGTGAAAAAAATTGCCGCCCGATCAAACAACCAAACCAAAGGATAAAAGATAATGTGGAATATTTGTAAGGGTCTCACAATCGCTAGCAGTACTACTACTGGTTTATCAATCGCAATATTTTTGGGAACTAAGTCCGTAAAGACCGCGTGCAAGAAGGTGAAGATTAAAATCCCGATAACTGGTGCTACTTTACTTGCAATCGCGTGTGGTAGCAAGTGTGATTCTAAAATTAATTCGGTAATGTATTCTTCCCCTATCCACCTAAAATCAGGGATGTCAGCGTAATCCCAACTTGGGCCGTTGAGAGGTATTCCGTTAGCTTTTCGACTAACTTTTGCGCGGCGACCACATTTTTGGTTTGTTCCATTGTTTGTAATTCGGTGGGTCTCACCTTAACGAGGGAATATTCAGCCAAAGTAAAAATGGTTGCAATTCCCAAAATCAAAATAATAATGACTAGTTGCACTATGTCAGACTGCATTCAATTCATCACTCCATTTCGTATTTTCAATGCAGATATTATCCTAATTTTAGCATAGGAAAGTTATAAAGTATAGCGCTGAAGCCGTTTGATAGCTAAAACTTTTTGTAAGTAATACATTTTTATGGTTGATATAATGGGCTTTTCAATTTTTATACTTTAGGTTTCTATTTAAAAAAACTTGATTGACCGCCGATTGTTATCCATAGTTACTTTTAGCCTTTAGAAAGCCCTCAGCGCCGTGAATCTTGCCTAAATCTTCATCCCAGGTAACAAATTCTTCCTTATCTCTTCTCAAAAAACATAGAATGAAGTTTCTTATGATATAATATGAGTATAAAGTATCATGAGGTGATTATATATGACTACATCAACAAAAAAAAGTTCAAGTCAACATCAATCGCGAAGTTGCACTTGAAGCAGAAAATATAATAGCAGAAATTGGTCTGACTCCAACAGTAGTAATAAATAGTTTGTATAGAGAAATAATTAATACCGGTCGCATACCTTTAACGTTTGCTTTAACCCCCAGACAAAAGGCAATTATTGAACTTCAGGAGGCCGTTGAATCCATACCTACTAAAAAAGTAGAAACGCAAAAGGATTTAGAGGACTTTTTTGATGAAGATTAATGAAGTATACACTGCCTATATGTCATGGGGTAAGCAAGGAAAGAGAAGACCTGTCCTAATCCTTAAGACTAGGGCAGACTCTGTTGTTGTTTTCAAAATTACTACGAAATATAATAATAAGTCGGATTATATTAAGTCCAAATATTATAAAATCAGCGATTTAAAAGCAACAGGATTAAGTAAACAATCTTACATTGATACTATGTCTAAATACGAGCTTAGGCTAGATATGACTAAGTTTAAGCGGATCGGTCAGTTAAGTACTGAGGATATTTGGGGATTGAAACAATTTATTTCCAAATAACTAAGCAAAGAGATAGTTCAATTATTTTAAGAAGCTGCTTTACGGTGGCTTCTTTTTTGGTTAATTGCAATCATGAATAAATTATCCTTAGCATAGGATTTTTTCTAACTCAATTTTAGGAAGATTTCGGTGTATATAGATACTTATCAATTTCTTTAAAAAGCAGGTTAATATTAGTTTTTCTAACAATACCTTTTTCATCTAAAAATTGCTGCCAACTCTCAACAATACTATTTGTAGGATAAAATAAACCATCATTTTCTAATGAATATCACTAAACTATCCACATTAGGATATTTACTTTGGAAGTTATCAATAACATCATCTTTATCATCCTGTGTCATTGCCACTTTACCTGAAATAACATGTTCTGATGTTAATGAAAAAACAATAAATCATACTTTAATTTATACCTCTTCTTACTAATTTCAGTGGTTCGAGATAATACTTTGATATTCGCTTTTTTCTTGTCCCAGATTTCCTTTGTTTTTTCATATAAACTTAACTTTTTAAATTTCACTTTATTGTTTACTAAATCATATTCGTGGTTATTTTCTAAGCTTTCATCAATAACTATGTCATCTGAACTAGCCATTATTCCATCAATATCAATAATATGTACGATATCGCTAGGTCTAAACTTACTTTTCTTCATAAAACCTTCAAGAATTTCCCCTACCAATTTTTTTGCACTAGTCTGTTGTTTTCTAGGATTACTTAAAACATCGCCTTTGGTAACTTCAAATTGATATGTTTCATTTTTTCCACGAGGAAATTTTTCTTTCAAATATAAATC
>NZ_BAMI01000066.1 GCF_000615765.1 Ligilactobacillus equi DSM 15833 = JCM 10991
ATTCAAGCTTTTTCCTAACCTAATTTTTAACTTTATATGTGAAAGTCGCTTAGACTATTCAGATTAGGTACAGACATTAGTTGACGTAAGAGGAACTTCCCATGAAATCTATTACCACGTTTATCAGAGAAAGTACGTTAATGCATTGATATTGATAACATCAAATTCATATTTAGTAGAAAAAAACATTCATATTATTAGGTAGTTTCGTTTGAATTAAACTAAATACGTGCGTGGTGCTAGTTAAAAATTGTAAGACAAAAAGTCTAACATGGTGTAAACTCTTAAGTGACCAAACTATAGGAGTTGTTACATACCATGTTAGACCACTTAAATTTTAAAGAAAAACGCGCGACATTACGAGGAAATTTTGAGTATTTTGAGAAAATTGCTCGTTTCTTGTATGTCAACCTATGTCCCACTAACTTAAAATCTCGTAAGAACAGTCATTTAGAAATTCCGATACTGAGGTATTGACACTCATGCTTTACCAAAATGCAATTGGTGTTAATTCACAACGTAAATTTTATCGGGTATTTAGGATGTCTTTCCCAGAAAAGACATTATTAAGCCAAGCCATTCACGTTTTAATCGGAGTTCTTGTCAACTCTTACCGGTGCTTGCTATGATGCGTCGCAGATTAGTTGAAATTAGCGGACCTGGAGCTGACATTGCCATTATAGATAGCTTCCCGATGCTTTTATCAGTGTCACATAGACGGTACACCACAAAAGTTTTCAAGGATATTGCAGATGTCGGTAAAAATACGACAAAGAACGTAAAGTTCTACGGTTTTAAAGCTCATGTAATGACATCAGCTACAGGTATAGTTCTGAATTACAGTATCACCAAAGCATCAATTCATGATGTAAGGGTAGCACCTGAACTAATTGCTGAGAGTCCATGCAAGAATATCCTTGCGGATATGGGCTATATTGGTGAAGGCTACATGCCAAGGATTTAGGCTATAATTTGACCCCATATTGCTCTAATATGAAGGGTGCAAAGGAGCAAAATAATTACGATTTAATTCTCTGTAGAGGTAAGATAGAGCGTTGTTTTTCGATCTTAAGCAGTAATTACGACATCGAAAAGAATCGTGCCCGTTCTTTGGCAGGTTTTCAAACTAGATTTGAAGTTTCTTTATTGATGTACAATTTAGGGGTCTATGACTTGCCAATCAACTAGCACCACGCACTAAATACGACATTTTTTGGTGTATGTTAGAAAGTTATAATCTATTAAATGTAGAAATTAGCTAGGAACTATAGTAAAATCATAATGGTATTTTATATATTTAATAAAAAATGATACAATGATTTTTATAAAGTTATTGTAAAAATAGTAAAAGCAAAATGAAAGTAGAGGAGTTATCCTTGAAAAATGAAGTTTACGTAATAAGTCATAAAAAGGCAAAAATGCCAGGTGATGACATGTATTATCCGTTACAGGTGGGAAATAGCCTTGAGAATTTTAATGGTTATTTACGTGATAACACAGGTGTAAATATTTCTGAAAAGAATAAAAGTTATTGTGAACTAACAGGACAGTACTGGGCTGCTAATAATCGTCAAGCAGACGTGAAAGGTTTAGTTCACTATCGACGTTTCTTCTCTAACGGAAAGAAAAATTTTTTCTTGTCTGTTGAAAAAAAGTATCGTGATATTATGTCAGAAGCAACCTTAGATGAACTTATGAACCAGTACGATATGATTTTGCCTAATAAGCGAAACTACTATATTGAAACTAACTGGCAGCAATATGCTCACGCTCATAATGAAGAAGATTTAAAGGTGTTACGTTCAGTCTTAGAAGAGAAATATCCAGATTATTTGGATATCTTTGATAAGTGGATGGCTAAGAAAGTTGGACATAAGTTTAATATGTTAATAGCTAAAGCACCTATTTTTGACAGCTATACCGAATGGGTGATAGATGTTTTAGAGGAAGTTGAAAATAGAATTGATATTTCAACTTATTCGGCATATAATCAACGAGTTTTTGGCTTTTTGAGTGAGCGCCTATTAGATGTTTGGGTTGAAAAAAATAATATAAATTATGTTGAAGTTCCAGTCATGTTTATGGGAAAGCAACATTGGATCAAAAAAATCATAAAGTTTTTACAAAGAAAATTTATTGGTGGGAGTAAGGAGTGAGAAAATGCAAAGTAAATCAAATCACTGTTATTTGATTTTTAAACGTTTCGTAGATATTGTAGTATCTCTATGTGCCTTGATTTTTGTAGCTCCAATCACACTGATTGTTTGGATAATTGACCAATTTGGAAGTAATAAAGGTCCGGTATTTTACCGTCAAAGAAGAATTGGCAAAAATCATAAGCCATTTTATATTTATAAATATAGATCAATGGTGGTTGATGCAGAAGAGCGGTTAAGAAAGAACAAAGAATTGCATAGCCTATACGTTAAAAATAGTTATAAGCTACCACCGGATAAAGATCCGAGAATAACTAAGTTTGGTCGTTTTATAAGAAAGAGTTCTTTAGATGAGATACCGCAATTTTTAAATATCTTAAAAGGCGATATGACCTTAATCGGTCCTCGTCCTGTAGTTGAAGAAGAGCTTAAGGAATATGGCGATCGAGTTGATGAATTTTTATCTGTAACTCCGGGTGCAATGGGGTATTGGCAAGCTTCAGGCCGAAGTGAGATTGCTTATCCTAAGCGTTGTGAGGTAGAACTCTATTATGTAAGAAATGCCTCTTTTTGGTTTGATATAAAAATATTAACAAAAAATATAATTAGTATTTTTAAGACGAATGGGGCGTACTAGGTTTATGGAAGATAAATTGGTATCAGTTATTGTGCCTATCTATAATGTTGAAAAATACTTACCTAAGTGTTTAAAGTCGATTATTGAACAGACCTACCAAAACATAGAAATTATTTTGGTAGATGATGGTTCAACAGATAGTTCCAGAACGATTATCGATGATTATGCGCATATGGATTCAAGAATCAAAGTTATTCATCAAGAAAATGGTGGATTATCGAATGCTAGAAATAATGGTATGGATATTGCAACTGGTGAGTACTTTACTTTTGTTGATTCAGATGATTATCTAGAAAATGATTATATAGATTTTATGTATCACTTACTCGAAAAAAGTAATTTTCAAGCAAAAATGGCATTATGTTCATTGAATAATGTTTATTTAGCAACTGGTTCGACTAAAAGTTGTGGCAATGATACTTATGCAACTTTATCAGGTAAAGAGGCTATCCAGATGATGTGTTACCATAATTTGGTTGATACGTGTGCGTATGCTAAATTAACACATCGATCTTTGTACCGTAATGTTCGTTTTCCTGAAGGAAAATTATTTGAGGATATAGCAACTACGTACCTATTATTTGCGCAATGTGATATCGTTGAATGTGGTTTTTTTCCGAAATATAATTATGTTTTACGTGATGACTCAATTACAACTTCGAAATTCAATGAACGTAAGTTGGACTTGTTGGATATGACCGATGAAATGGCGACCTATGTGGGTAGAAAGTATCCTGACTTGAAAGAGGCGGTTTTGCGACGTCAAGTGTATGCGCGTTTCAGTACTCTTAATCAGATGTTGAATGTAAGTACTCCTGAAGATTTGAAAAGTCGTGAAGAAATTTTAAAATATTTGCGGGAAAATAGAGCAAGTATTTTCTCAGACCCTATGGTCCCTAAACGTGATAAGATAGGCTACTATATGTTAAGTGGTGGCTTTAAAATATATAAATTGGCATGGGGATGTTACTTAAAACTAATGAAGAGGAAATAGTATGAAATTATCGATTGTAATGTCGACATACAATGGACAAAAATATATTTTAGAACAATTAGAATCTTTAAGGCTACAGAAGCGTCAGGCTGATGAAGTATTGATATTTGATGACGGATCCACTGACGAAACAGTCCAAATAATTACAAGCTATATCGAAGAGCATGGCTTAAATACCTGGAATTTGACGATTAATCCTCAAAATAAAGGATGGCGTCGGAATTTCATGGAAGGAATGTGGCAATCAACAGGAGATTTAGTCTTTACTTGTGATCAAGATGATATTTGGCGTGAAGATAAGTTAGAAATCATGGAAAAAATAATGTCTAATCATAGTGAAATCTCCCTGTTGGTTTCAAATTATGAGGAATTTTTTGAAAATGGTAAGAGTCGTATAGGTTATCGGAAAAATACCAAACATCTTGAGAAAGTCGAATTAAAAAATAATTATCTTTTGGTGCAAAATCCGGGATGCACGCATTGCATTAGGAGATCCTTATTAGATATTAGTAAAAGGTATTGGCAACCGCATTTTGCTCATGATGCACTGCTATGGCGCTTGGCTATTTTTGCAGATAGTTTGTATATCTACACTGATTCATTAATTAAATGGCGGAATCATAAAACAAGTGCATTCGCAAAAGAAAGTAAGGACTTAAAAACTGTTAAAGAAAAGAAAAAGTGGATTGAATCAGCTCAAAGTTTTAATGATACATTAAAAGCCTATTTAGCGAAAGATGTATCAGGAAATAAAGAAAATCAGTTATCTGTTCTTAGAAGGAATGATAATTGGTTAAATATAAGAAGAAAATTTTATTGTACAAAAAATCCTTTTATAGGATTAAGGCTAGTAACATATTGGGATTGTTTCCCACGTTACCGCCAATATCTCGGAGAATGGTATCTAATATATATTAAAAGAAGATAAGAATTTCAAGTTAACTTGGGATTCTTTTATTTTTAAATTAATGAACATCTTGTACCAATACTCGTTTTGTAAGATAATATAGTAGTGTGAGACTTTCTAGAAGGGAATGTTAGATGTGAAAGGTATTATACTAGCTGGTGGTTCAGGCACTAGACTTTATCCAATTACAAAAGGAATTTCTAAGCAGTTAATTCCTGTTTATGATAAACCCATGATTTATTATCCCTTATCAACTTTGATGCTGGCAGGGATTAAAGACATTTTAGTAATTTCGACTCCGGAATACACACCTCTATTTGAACAGTTATTAGGGGATGGCTCTGATTTTGGAATTAATTTATCATATAAAGTGCAAGATGCACCTAATGGTTTGGCAGAAGCTTTATTTTAGGTAAAGAGTTTATTGGTGATGACTCGGTTTGCTTGGTTTTAGGTGATAATATTTACTATGGTGATGGCTTATCTAAACAATTACAAGAGGCTGCTAAAAAAGAATCCGGGGCAACGGTCTTTGGTTACCATGTTAATGACCCAGAACGCTTTGGAGTGGTTGAATTTGATGAAGAGATGCATGCTTTATCAATTGAAGAAAAACCTACCCAACCTAAGAGTAATTATGCAGTTACAGGTTTATATTTCTATGACAACGACGTGGTTGAGATTGCTGAAAATCTTGAACCATCAGAACGTGGTGAACTAGAAATTACCGATGTTAATAAGGCTTACCTAGAGCGTGGTAAACTTGATGTGAAGCTTATGGGACGGGGCTATGCTTGGTTAGATACCGGGACGCATGACTCCATGTTAGAGGCTGCTAGTTTTATCTCCACGATTCAAAAACGCCAAAATTTGAAGGTGGCATGTCTAGAAGAAATTGCTTACCGAATGGGATGGATTTCTAGAGAACGCCTAGTTGAATTAGCACAACCTTTAAAGAAGAACGATTACGGACAATACATGTTACGTATTGCCGAGGAGGATAAATAAAAATGGGTAAATTAGTTGTTAAAGAAACAAAGTTACAAGATGTGAAGTTGATTACACCAGATGTTTTCGGCGATCACCGGGGCTTTTTTACGGAAAGTTACTCTGACCGTGATTTTAAGGAAGCCGGGATTGATTTTAACTTTATTCAAGATAACCATTCTTTATCTACTCAAGCTGGTGTTTTACGTGGGCTTCACTTCCAACGTGGTGAAGCAGCTCAAACTAAGTTAATTCGGGTTGTTACCGGAGCGGTTTTAGATGTGATTGTTGACTTACGTAAAGGTTCACCTACATACAAGCAATGGGAAGGCTACATTCTTTCTGCAAGTAACCACCGCCAACTCTTAGTGCCTAAGGGTTTTGCGCATGGCTTTGTGACTTTAACGGATAATGTTAACTTCCTTTACAAATGTGATAACTACTACAATGCTGAAGCTGATGGTGGTATTTCATTCAAGACACCAGAATTAAACATTGATTGGCCAATTGATTTAGATAAAGCAATCACTTCTGAAAAGGATGCTAAACAACCAACTTTAACCGAATTTGAAAAAGATAATCCGTTTGTTTACGGTGAAATTTAGGAGGAGACCATGGCTGAGTACAAAAATATTATTGTAACCGGTGGGGCCGGTTTTATCGGTTCAAATTTTGTTCATTACGTAGTTAACAATCACCCTGAAGTGCATGTAACAGTTTTAGATAAGCTAACATATGCAGGAAACAAGGAAAACTTAGCAGGTTTACCTGCTGACCGTGTTGAACTAGTAGTCGGAGATATTTGTGATGAAAAGCTTGTTGATGAATTAGTTCAAAAGGCAGATGCTGTGGTGCATTATGCAGCAGAAAGCCACAATGACAATTCATTAGAAGACCCAACACCATTTATTCAAACTAATATTGTCGGGACTTCAGTGTTAATTAACGCTTGCCGTAAGTATGATGTACGTTACCACCACGTGTCAACAGATGAAGTGTACGGTGATTTACCATTACGTGAAGATTTACCAGGCATGGTGAAGGCCCAGGGGAAAAATTCACGCCAGAAACCCCTTACCGTCCATCTAGTCCTTATTCATCATCTAAGGCAGCTTCTGATTTATTAGTAAGGGCGTGGGTACGTTCCTTTGGTTTGAAAGCAACAATTTCAAATTGTTCGAATAATTATGGTCCTTACCAACATATTGAAAAGTTTATTCCACGTCAAATTACTAATATTTTATCAGGTATTCGGCCTAAGTTATACGGTGAAGGTAAGAATGTGCGTGACTGGATTCACACTAATGATCACTCTTCTGCCGTATGGACTATTTTGACTAAAGGTAAAATTGGTGAAACTTACTTAATTGGTGCTGACGGTGAAAAGAACAATAAAGAAGTTCTTGAAGCTATCTTAGAAGCCATGGGGCAACCTCAAGATGCCTATGATCAAGTTAAGGATCGTCCTGGTCATGATTTACGTTATGCAATTGATGCAAGTAAGTTACGGAACGAATTAGGTTGGGAACCACAATTTACTGATTTTTCTAAGGGACTCAAAGAAACAATTGCTTGGTACACGGAAAATCAAGATTGGTGGAAAGCTCAAAAAGAAGCCGTTGAAGCTAAGTACGCAAAGAATGGACAATAATGAAACCCCTCGGCTTAAAACCGAGGGTTCGTTTTAGGAGGCAATGTAATGAAATACTTTGTAACAGGCGTGGCCGGGCAACTAGGTCATGATGTAATGAATGAATTGAATAAGCGCGGTCATGTTGGTGTTGGCACCGATTTAGCACCCGAATATGCTGGTATTCAAGATGATTCTTATGTAACTAAAGCAGAATATATTTCGATGGATATTACTGATGCTGACGCAGTGGCAAAGGTAATTGCGGACGTTAACCCTGATGTTATTGTTCATTGTGCAGCTTGGACGGCAGTGGACGCTGCTGAAGATGAAGATAAGCAAGATCTAGTTCGCGCGATTAATGTTAACGGGACGCAAAATATTGCGGATGCAGCGAAAAAAGTTGATGCGAAGATGGTATACTTATCAACGGATTATGTTTTCAACGGTCAAGGTGAAGAACCATGGCAAGCTGATGATAAAAACTATCAACCACTAAACTTCTATGGCCAAACAAAACTTGAAGGTGAATTGGCAGTTTCTAAGACCTTAGATAAGTACTTTATCGTGCGGATTGCTTGGGTCTTTGGAGTTAATGGTGCTAATTTCATTAAGACCATGCTTAAATTATCAGAAAATCATGATACTTTAACGGTGGTATCTGATCAAATTGGTACTCCAACCTATACTTACGACTTAGCACGTTTATTGGTTGATATGACTGAAACGGAAAAGTATGGTTACTACCACGCAACCAATGAAGGTGGTTACATTTCCTGGGCAGATTTCGCGACGGAAATCTTCAAGCAAGCAGGTAAGAATGTAACTGTAACTCCTGTAACCACGGCAGAATATGGTGCTTCTAAAGCAGCACGTCCATTTAACAGTCGTTTGGATAAGAGTAAGTTAGTAGAAAATGGCTTTGAACCATTGCCTATTTGGCAAGATGCACTGGCTAGATACTTAAAATTAATCATTAAATAGCAGAAATCCCTACAGGTTATTTCCTGTAGGGATTTCGCTTTAGTAACTCAACGCGCGTTGTTTATCGGCATTCCAATGAGAATAAAATTGACTGACAGTCATGCTTTCTTTTTGGGCTGTCCATGGGTTATTGTAGTAAAGAATATCATTTCTGTAACCAGTTAGGGTGACGGCATGATTAATAAATCCATTCATATTACCCATCCAGACGACTACTAAGTGACCATGGAGTAATTTATCTTGAATACTTGCCATGCTTGCTCCAGTCATTACTTGACTAGTTCCTAGGTGATTATTTACGACAGGAGCAACTCCGGTAGGAAACACCCACCAACCAGTGACACTAAATGGGTTACCGACAAAGCCGTAATCTCCATTATTACTTCGAGGCATTTCGTTAGCTAGCTGAACTTTATTAACGTTTTGGCCTGCGTATTTTAACATCATGGTTACGGCTGTAATTTCACAACCAGTGGGAAGTTCTGGATTTTGTCCAATAACTTCTGCGTTGTTAAAGACTCCGTTGATAGCACCAGAGCCATAATCTGCATAGTAAGTAATGTTACCAACGTGAATTTCACCATACTGCAATTGGCCATTGCTTGCATAGTAGACAGTTTTATTTTGATTTGAAATGTATTTAAGTCCTGTAACCATGGCATTAGTTACTTCGTCAAAGTAGTAGTAGTGGTTATTGTAGTATTGTTGACCAGTTTGACGATATCCATCACGGTAAAAATAAACTTGCCCATTCTCGTTCATAAGTCCGTTATACTTTTGACCGTTTCCGTGGAAATACCCTGACCAAGTGTCAGTATATTTTCCTTCACCATTTTCTTGATTAGAGAAGCGTAAAACGTATTGATAGGTATGGCCTTGATTATATGCAGGAAGATCCATAAAGGTGACTGAAAAGCCACTTTCATTAGCGTCATGTAAGTTAGGGTAAACATGTTGCACATCCGGCCGAACTACTTCATTAGTGACTTTTGCTCTAGCGATTTCG
>NZ_BAMI01000065.1 GCF_000615765.1 Ligilactobacillus equi DSM 15833 = JCM 10991
GATAAATACCTAGATACCACGTATAAAGTAGTCTCGGAGGCTCGTAGTATTCAACAGATGTTTGATAAAATTGGTGATCAAAAAATGATAAATCTATAAATCCCAGTGTTAGTGCATGGGAGGAGAGATGTCCACTAAAACTTTCCGCCATCAAAATAATAGTTAGTATTGCTTTTTATTGAATTTAAAGCTATAATGGTAAATGAAAAGAGGCAAGTGCTGCTAACACTTACCTCTAAGGACTGGTCGGTGACGACCTTGTTGTTTTTATTAACTAATCAGCCGTCTAATGACGGTTATTTTTTTGTTCAGCTAAACTCTTACAAAGTTTTCGCCAAATATCAATTAATCTAACCGTTTTTTTGAATAACACAGTCACTAAATCTAACGTAATATTTAATACGTTTAGTAACTCATTAACAGCCATTACCAAAACAGTTAAATAACCGACAACTCCGACGAATAAGTAAAACTTATCCATACGGTGGTTACTCCTTTCTTTATTATTGAAGTTAATACTATTTGCCATTGCCATAGCATCACTCCTTTCAAAAAAGGGTCGCCACCGTACCGCGTCCAGTCTATATTATATCATGTTATTTTTTCTTTTTAAACGAAAATTAAATTAAAATAACTACAGAGAAAAAAGCATTATACTTGCCATGATTTTACAATCTACTAAACATTAAAAGCTGTGGTCTGCTATTCTAGGAATCCACAGCTTTTCGTAAAGAGTCCAAAAAATCGCTCCTTTGGCTGAGTTCGTGAGCGGTATTCTTCATGTTGTCATGTAACTGACCATCGTCTTAAACGGTCTGTCGTAAGGAGGATTGTGATGACACAACCATCCTTTTTCAAAGTTTATCAAGAATAATTGGATTTAGATAAGTATCAAGGCATATTTTTGGTACAATAAAATAGAAAAAAGGTTCAGCTAAATGATATTGAAAGGATGATGGCGATGGCGACGATTAAAGATGTAGCCAAGCTTGTGGGAATGGCACCTTCAACGGTCTCCAGAGCAATGCATGATAGTCCCTTGATTAGTGAAGCGACTAAGAAAAAAGTTCGAGCTGCTATGGAAGAATTAAATTATTCTCCCAGTTTTACAGCTCAAAACCTTGCTAATAAGAGTAATAATTTAGTGGGAATTATCTTACCTGCTAACCAAGCAGATGTTAGTGATAACCCATTTTTTATCCAAATTATTCAAGGGATTTCAGAAATTTGCAATGCACATGGCTATATGCTCACAGTAGCATCTGGATTAAATGACCAAGAGCTTTTAAAAAATACTAAAATGTTGATTGAGCAAGGTCAAGTGACTTGTTTTATCTTTGCCTACTCAGTGGCTAATGACCCAGTTTTAAATTATGTTAAGAGTCAAAAAAATCTACGCTATGTAGTGATTGGAACACCTTATGAATTGGGAGAAAATAGTGTTTACTTTGTTGATAATGACAATATCAAAGCGGGATCAGATGCAACTGAGTACCTATTTGCAAAAGGTTACACTAATCCGACTTTTGTTTATTCTAATTTAATGGAAATTGTTCAAAGTGACCGCTATTTGGGTTATCAAAGAGCTATGCGAGTTAAAGGTTTAGAAGACACGTTTCTAAAACTTAATTCGACTAATCCTCAAAAAAATCAAGGCTTGGTTCAAAAATTTTTAAAAGAAAATCCAAATGTTGATGCCTTTATTGCTAGTGATGATTTATTAGCCTTGGATGTTCAAAGACAAGTAGCTAGTGAAAAATATGGAATTTTAGGCTTTAATAATTCAATTTTTGCCCAAATTTCTAATCCGCCGTTGACGTCAGTGGATATTTTCCCACATTTTTTAGGGTTAGAAGCAGCGGCTTTGGTGATTAACTGGGAAGATAAGCTTTTGAAACTTAAGCAAAATTCAGTTATCGTACCTCATAAAATTATTGAAAGAGAATCATCTCAATACAAGTAGTTGCATTTCTGTTACGAAAAATTTTGCAGAAATGCAACTTTTTTAAAAAAACTATTGCAACCGATTGCACAAGGTGGTAATATCATACTTGTAAAAGGAAAAGCGCTTACTTTTGAATGTTACTGATTTTTGAAAGGGGTTTTATAGATGGATATGAGTACACATCACCATGCAGACGTTGACGAAAAGCCTACCAAAGGGTTACCAACTCTTGCAAGCAGTAAGATTTGGATGATTAATTTTGGTTTTTTAGGGGTTCAAACGGCCTTTACTTTACAGTCATCACAAATGAGTCGGATTTTCCAAACATTGGGGGCTGACCCCAATAATTTAGGTTGGTTCTTTATTTTACCACCACTTGCTGGTTTAATTGTGCAACCGCTTGTTGGGAAATATTCTGATAAAACTTGGTTACCCAAGTTAGGGGGACGACGTTTACCTTACCTCTTGTTAGGGGCAATCGTAGCTGTAATTGTAATGATGCTTTTACCTAATTCTGGTAGTTTTGGCTTTGGCTATGGCTCGCTTGCTGCCTTATGGTTTGGGGCGATCACCGTTGCGTTACTTGACTTATCATCAAACGTGGCTATGCAACCATTCAAGATGATGGTGGGTGACATGGTCAATGATGACCAAAAAAGCTATGCGTATGGAATCCAATCCTTCTTATCTAATACCGGAGCTGTGTTAGCTGCAATTTTTCCATTTTTGTTAACCCTATTTGGTGTTTCTAATACAGCAGCTAAAGGGGTTGTTCCAAATTCTGTTGTTTGGGCTTTTTACATTGGAGCTGCACTTCTAGTTTTAACAAGTGCTTTAACAATTACCAAGGTTAAAGAATATGATCCAGATACTTATGCTTTATACCATGGAATTGCGGTTGAAGATAATGAAGAATCAGAAAGTTTCGTTAAACTTTTGAAGAAAGCACCGAAAGCCTTTTGGACTGTTTCTTTAGTTCAATTGTTCTGCTGGTTTGGTTTCCAATACCTTTGGACTTACTCAACAGGGACAATCGCTGAAAATGTTTGGCACACAACTGATGCTACAAGTGCGGGTTATCAAGCAGCAGGTAACTGGTATGGAATTTTAGCGGCTGTGCAATCGATTGCGGCTGTTGTTTGGTCTTATGTTTTAGCTAAGATTCCTAACCAATACCACAAGGCTGGTTATGCAGGAAGTTTATTCCTTGGTGCAATCGGTTTTGCATCCATTTTTATGATACACTCTAAGACAGCTTTGATTTTCTCATTTATCTTAGTTGGGATTGCCTGGGCTGCTATGAACACTTACCCACTTACCATTGTTACTAATGCCTTATCCGGTAAGCGAATGGGGACTTACCTTGGTTTATTCAACGGTTGCATTTGTTTACCACAAATTATTGCTTCTGTATTGAGTTTTTCATTGTACCCAGCTTTAGGTGGCGTACAAGGTCATATGTTCATTGTGGCTGCACTTGCCATCCTTTTAGGTGCTTTGAGTGTAGGCTTTATTAAAGAAACTTACCAAGAATAAAAGAAAAGAGGACTAATTATTATGCAAAGAATATTTGAAATTGACCCTTGGAAGGTCGTGACACATACATTAGATAAAGATAACAAACGTTTGCAAGAATCTATGACTTCAATTGGTAATGAATACATGGGGATGCGGGGAATGTTTGAAGAAAAATACTCAGATGATACCCACAAAGGAATTTACCTTGGAGGAGTATGGTTCCCAGACAAGACGCGGGTCGGTTGGTGGAAGAATGGCTATCCAGCTTACTTTGGTAAAGTTATTAATGCCGTTGACTTTGTTTCTGTTGATATCAAATTAAATAACAGTTCAATTGACCTAGCTAAAGATAAGTATTCTGATTTCGAGTTAGCTTTGGATATGAAAAAGGGGCTTTTGACTCGATCATATGTAGTGGAAAAAGAAGATGCAAAAGTCAAGGTAACTTCTGTTCGTTTTGTCAGTGCTGACTTTAAAGAGCTTTATGCTAACAAGTTATCTTTTGAAAACTTGGACAAAAGGCCGTTAAGGTTGAGGTTGATTCTTTCATTGATGCTAATGTCTTTAATGAAGATGCTAATTACGATGAACATTTCTGGGAAGTACACGCAACTTCTAATACAAAACAAGGTTCTAAATTAGTTTCCGAAACTATTAAAAATAATTTTGGCACACCTCGTTTTACAGTTGAAATGGTCAGTGACCACAAAGGTAGTTTTGAAAGTATCGGGGCTTTTAAAGATGAAACAAAGACTGTTAACAGTTATGCCAAAAATTTAGAAGTAGGAGAAATTGCTGATTTTGAAAAAAGAGTTGTTGTAGTAACTTCTCGTGATTATGCCGATCAAACAAGTTTAGATAAAGCGGCTGAGGAATTATCACACAAGCAAAGTAAACTCTCCTTTGAAGAATTGCAAGAAGCTCAAGCAAATGTTTGGGCGAAACGTTGGGAAAAGGCGGATGTTAAAATTAAGGGCAATGATGAATCACAACAAGGGATTCGCTTCAATCTCTTCCAACTTTTCTCAACTTACTATGGTAATGATGCACGCTTGAACATTGGACCAAAAGGTTTTACTGGTGAAAAGTACGGTGGTGCTACTTACTGGGACACAGAAGCGTTTGCCGTTCCTTTATACCTTTCTTTAGCTGAACCATCTGTAACAAGAAACTTACTTGAATACCGTTACAAGCAATTACCAGGTGCTTTCCACAATGCAAAAGAACAAGGGTTGAAGGGTGCTTTATATCCAATGGTTACCTTCAATGGGATTGAATGTCATAATGAATGGGAAATTACATTTGAAGAAATTCATAGAAATGGAACCATTGCTTATGCTATTTACAATTACACTCGTTATACTGGGGATACTGAATATGTAACTCATGATGGGTTTGATGTTTTAGTAGGAATTGCTCGTTTCTGGGCTGATCGGGTTCATTTCTCTCAAAGAAAGCAAGTATATATGATTCATGGGGTAACTGGTCCTAATGAATATGAAAATAATGTTAATAACAACTGGTACACTAACCTTTTAGCACAATGGTGTTTACGGTATGCTAAAGAAGTTTCTAGTCAAGTTAGTCCTGAAAAATTAAGTCAATTAGGTTTAGAGTCAAAAGAACTTGCTAAATGGGAAGAAATCGCTGATAACATGTACTTGCCAGAAGATAAAGAACTTGGGATTTTTGTTCAACATGATGGTTTCTTAGACAAGGACTTACGACCTGTTTCAGAAATTCCTGCTGACCAATTACCATTGAACCAAAATTGGTCTTGGGATCATATCTTACGGTCACCATACATCAAGCAGGCTGATGTCTTGCAAGGGATTTACTACTTTATTGATAAATTTACAAAAGAAGAAAAAGCAAGAAACTTTGACTTCTATGAACAATACACGGTTCACGAATCATCTCTTTCACCATCTATTTATGCTATTGTTGCAGCGGACTTGCATAAAGAAGAAAAAGCTTTCGAACTTTACTCACGAACAGCACGACTTGACCTTGATAATTACAATAATGATACAGTTGATGGGTTACACGTTACATCTATGACCGGTTCATGGTTAGCTATTGTCCAAGGTTTTGCAGGTATGCGGGTTAAGGATGGTAAGTTATTCTTTGCACCATTTGTACCAAAACAATGGGATGGGTATGAATTTAGAATTAACTTTAGAGGTCGGTTACTTGAAGTTAAAGCAAGCAAGGATGTATCCCAAGTTAGTCTTTTAGAAGGACCAGCTTTAACAATTAATTTGAACGGTAAGGATTTAGAATTAAAGTAGGTGAAATTATGCAAGCAGCAGTATTTGATTTAGATGGGGTTGTAACCGATACAGCCAAATTCCACTTTCAAGCTTGGAGCAAGTTAGCTAAAGAAGAGTTTAATTTGGATTTACCAGCTAGTTTTGAAACAAATTTAAAAGGAATTAGTCGAACTGAATCTTTGGAAGCTATCTTAAAATTTGGAGACTTATTAGACAAGTATTCAAAAGAAGAAGTACAAAACTTAGCCAATAAGAAGAATGATTACTACGTTGAAGCTATTAGTAAATTAACTAAAGAAGATATTTTACCTGGTATTTCTAAGCTTTTGACAGATTTAAAAGCAAATGGTGTTAAATTAGCAGTAGCTTCAGCTTCAAAGAATGCACCATTTATTTTAGAAAAGCTTGGTTTAGCACATGTTTTTGATGCTGTAGCTGACCCAGCCAAAGTTAAAGCAGGAAAACCTGCTCCAGATATCTTTTTAGCTGGTGCTAAAGCAGTTGGAGTAGCCCCTAATCAATGTGTTGGTGTTGAAGATGCGGTTGCCGGAGTTTCAGCAATCAAAGCTGCAGACATGGTAGCAGTTGCAGTCGGAGATAAAAATGAATTAAGACAAGCAGATTGTGTGGTACCAACTACGAGAAATTTCACTTACCAACTTTTTAGTGATGTTTTTGATCGTTACCACAAATAATTAAATTAATATCAAATACAACTCTTTACGTAGAAGAAGCCAAAAGTGCGGGACTTTTGGCTTCTTTTTAGCTTTATTTTTGAGTGCGTTTTTTTGTCATAGAAAAATGCCTCACAATCGTTAGTCCTTTTGTCTAACAATTATAAGGCACTTCATGATGCAAACGCTTTTTAGTTTATCTTTGTAAGAAGTCCTTCAACCGTCTAGGTTTTTGGTCGGCTCTTTGGTTGATTAAAAGGACTAATTGTAACATAGTGGAAGGCAGGATGCTCTTCTTTTGATAGGCAATGTACTTGGCGTGCCAAGAAGTGGCAAACTTATTTTTATAGTTGCGTAATCCTTGGAAACCGTAAAGTTTATGGCCATATTCATAAATAAAGTGAGCGATTTGTTCACCTAAGAAGGAGAACTTATTTTGCCCGACATTAGCTAAGGGAGCCATGCCGAGATAAAACTGTTGGTAACCCTCTTCTTGCCCATAACGGAAAAGGCTGACGAAAACTTCGTCCATGATACCAGAAGGGGCGGTTTGACGATTATGGCGCATAAGGTCAATCGTCAAGATTTTCTTGCTACCAGTTGGCATCAAAGTCGCAAAGGCGACAGGTTCGCCCTTGGCGTCGGAAACCACCGCTATAGGCGCTTGGTTGAGGTAATTTTCAGAGAAAAAGCCGAGTGAGAAACCTTTTTCAGCTTGTTTTTCCAACCAACTATCGGATATAGTCTTTAATTTAGCGAATGCTTCAGGTGAGAAAGGTGGTTGCCAGATTTCAAACTGGTAACCTTCGCGGTCAAACTTATTGATTAAGGCTCGGGTTCCTTTCATTTTCTTACCCGTTAAAGTGAAATCAGCTAAATTCAACCAGGCGTCTTCCCCGTCTTTAATAAAGTCAAACCCATAGCTATGCAACAACATGGTCAAGTCTTCACCGACTTCATAAAAGACCAGTTCGTAGTCGTAGAGGTCGGCTTTTTCTAAGAAGGCCTCAATCGCGACTTCAAAGTAGGCGGAGTTTCCCACCGGTTCCCCCATAATGACCAATTTATTAACAGTTTTACGATACATGAAAAAGACTTGATCTTGGCCTTGGGCTTGGTAGAAGAAGAGATTTTTGTCGCCTAAAAAGGCAAGGTGACTAGTTTCATTGCCCCCAAAATTAGCAATCACAGCTTGGGCGCGACTTAAGTCCGGCTTTTCATCCACGAAGGGATCCTCACCGTGAGTCAGATAATGAATAATGGCGACCAAAACTAAAACAGCTAAGACAATTCCGATTAAACCTGAAAACCATAATCTTTGGTCCGGGAAAAAGAGTTGGGTGGGTACATGGTGATGGAGGGTAAATTTAGGCCGGTTGATAACGCCGACTAAAACATAGAGGATGAAACCACCCCCGAAGATGAGCCCATCAACCCAAAAAGCTCCCCAGGAATATTGCAATTGCTTGCGATAATAAGACTTAGATGATAGCAAGAGCAGTGTTAAAACAATTCCCAAATAAACAATCAGGGACAAGTTGAAGTTTTGGTAGAGGGTGTTCAAAATCCCAATCACCACGAAAACCAAAGTTGGTAGGTAAGCTTTTTTCACCCGCGAGTAAATTCCCCGCGCCAAGCCAAGCAAGGCAAAGGCGAAGAAAATATTGGTTAGTTGGTGGATAAATAAGAAGGTCAAAGGATAGAGGTTAACCAAAAATTTATTGCGGATTGTTAATTCTGGTACGGCTGATTCCATAAACATGAAGATACCCGAAAAGTACAGGAAAAGGGTAATCAAACTGTGGGCAAAACGGGATAAAGCTTCAGCAGGAATGCCATCAAAATAAGTATTAACCTTTGCTCCCATATTGTGCAAAAAGAAGAAAATTCCCAACGCAACGGGTATAAAGTAGTAGAAAATTCGGAAGTAAATAATCCACACTAAAATGGTTTCTTTAGGAATGCCTAAGTTTACTAATTCTAGTAACATGAAAACATCGAAGGAACCTAAGCCACCAGGAATCATCGAAACGATTCCAAGTACCGACGCGATGATGTAAAGGGGAAAAGCGTAAAGGAGTAAGTGGTTATCGACCCCGAGGACTTTTCCGATTAATAAGAAGAAGAGGGCGACAAAGCCCCATTCTAAGGTCGAGCCAAGTACTAAGCGCCAAGATTGGCGGGAGTTAAGGTCATGGAAAAATTTATTGTCCTTAAAGCGCGTCACGATAAACAAGAGGGGAAAGTAAAGCCCACTAAGTAGTAACCAAAACCAGTACTGGTGGAGGTCAACATTATCGTGGAGAAAGTAAATATCCAAGAGCGCTACCCAGGAAAGTACGGAAAGCCCCGATAATAAGAAAAGCGCAATTTTTGAAATTGCATAGAGAATTTCCTGGCGACTGGCACGATCTTTATAGAAAGTAGCCCGCATCGCTGCGCCCAAAAAGCCCCCAAAACCGGCAATATTCGTCAAGGTATTGGTAATCCAACCACTTTTAATAATGTATTTTTTCGAAAATTTTCCGGGTAAAAATTCAACAATTGTGAAGTCGTAAATCAGCATGGGGCTTACAGCAATCAGCCCGCAGACGAGCATGATGACAAAGTCTAAAGGTGAGCGTGAAGCGAGGTCAGCGCCAACACGACTCCAATCGGTGCCTTTTAGACTACGACCAATTTCGGCGACCACGAAGACCAAGACGGACAAAACGAAGAGCAATTTTAAAATGGTTGCCCGTCGAATCACGAAGTCTTTAATCTTGGTATAGAGTATGTGCATAATAAACTCCTCTCGTAATTTTCTTTTATAGCTAGAGCTAAGAAGAGAGTTCCACTTAGCTATAATATGATTATAGTGCAGAAGAAAGAGACTGACAATAATTAGAATAAGCAGGAGAAGGACTAAAATTTGTAACTGCTAGGGGGCTTAGCGCAAAAATAAGCCCGTGGTAGGATTGGAAATACCACGGGCTAGAGTTTGGATTGAAATATGTAACCTTTTAATTAAGGTACTTAGATAGTATAGCACAGAAAAAACTTTTTGTCACAGTTTTTATCAAAAAATTAATGAATTCGAACATTTTTTGATAAAAATGTTTTTTTAGGAGAATTCACTTGAGTATTTAATTTTCTCATGATACATTAATCAAAATTACTTGAAAATGTTTCTTAGATTACGAGGGGAAGGGATGATGAATTATGACA
>NZ_BAMI01000064.1 GCF_000615765.1 Ligilactobacillus equi DSM 15833 = JCM 10991
ATAATAAACCACCTACATTTTCAATCTTTCTATGGTTTAATTACAACGTATTTTTCGGTTAAATTCTACTTAATTCTATATTTTTATAAACAGTTAATCACTCCTCGGGATAGATTACCGTTTCATTATACCACTAAATCGCAGGTCTGCCATTAACTAAAAGAAAAAGCCGCAAAATTGCGACTTTTATCTTAAGAATTCCGATTTAAAATCTAATAGTACTTACTTTAAGTCTTGGTCTTTAACCAAGACCGGATTAGCTTTGCCTGGGTTTAATTCTGTAATACGTCCGGTTACAGAATAAATAATCCATTCTGCTAAATTAACAATGTGATCGCCAATTCTCTCTAAGAGACGAATAATAGTTAAATAGTGACTACCCATTTCAATACCCTTAGGATGGTCTTTCATCTTTTCGATAATGATTTTTTGTCCTTGAATATAAAGGCGGTCAATTTCAAGGTCGCAATTGGCTACTTCATAAGCATTTTGTTCATCAGTTTTAAGGTAAGCATCTAGAATATTTTCTAACATCCGCCGTAACTTCACCGTCATTTGACTAATGATTTCATCAATTTCTTGAGAATTTAACTTTTCTTCTAAAGCATCGACCAAAATTGTTTCCCGTGCAATATGCACCGCATGGTCGGCAATTCTTTCCACATCACTTGAAGCCTTGAGAATAGTAATTACTGTCCGAAAGTCAGCAGCGAGTGGTTGTTGCAAGGCCATCACTTTTAGAGCCCGCTTTTCTAAGGCCAGTTCTTCTTCATTCACTAGATCATCGTTTTCCTTAACCTTTTGAGCTAACTCTATGTCCTTATCGATAAAAGACTTTGTAGCAAGATAAATTTGCTCACTTGCATCAATTCCCATTTCCATGAAGCGACCACGTAATTTTTTTTGTTCATCTGCAAATATTTCGTTCATTGTCTTCCTCCATTTTTAATATTATACCAAGTTTTTAGCCAAAACGCCCGTTAAGATAGTCTCCAGTTTCTACTTTTTGTGGATTCATGAATAAGTCGGTCGTTTTTCCTGCCTCAATTACATATCCTCCCATCATAAAAACGGTTTGATCAGCAATTCGTGCAGCTTGTTGCATATTATGCGTTACCGCAATCATCGTGTATTTTTCTTTCAAAGCCAACAAAGTCTCCTCAACTTTCGCAGCGGATATTGGGTCTAAAGCACTCGTTGGTTCATCTAAAAGTAAAATTTCAGGTTCCACTGCTAATGCACGCGCAATACAAAGTCTTTGTTGCTGTCCCCCAGATAAGCCTAAAGCCGACTTATCCAAGTCATCTTTGACTTCATCCCATAAAGCAGCCTGTTTGAGGCTAGCTTCCACTTTAGCAGCAATTTTTGCTTGGTCTTTTTGACCCGCAACTCGTAAACCGTAAGCCACATTTTCAAAAATTGACATTGGAAAGGCTACTGGTTGTTGAAAAACCATACCAATCTTTTTACGCAGAGCTAACAAATCAGTCTGCTGATTATAGATGTCTTGTCCGTCAAGACTCACTAAACCTTCAATGTCAACAATCGGGTTATCATCGTGCATTCGATTTAACGCCCTCAAAAGTGTTGATTTCCCACACCCTGAAGGACCAATAAGTGCGGTAATTCCTTTTTCTTGAAACTCTAAATTTACACCATGTAAAACCTGATGTTTATTGTAAGAGATTACTAAATTTTCAACTTTTAACATAAAACTCCTATCCGAAATTCCCACTGAGATAATCCTGGGTAATCTCTAACTCTGGGGTCATAAACATTTTAGTCGTTGGTTGATATTCCATCAGACGCCCCTTATGGAAGAAGGCTGTATTATCAGCAATCCGTCCTGCTTGTTGCATACTATGAGTCACAATAATAATTGTGTGTTCTTTTTTCAAAGCTAACATCGTCTCTTCGACCTTGGCTGTTGCTAGTGGATCTAGAGCACTTGTTGGTTCATCCATGAGAATCACTTCTGGTTTTAAGGCTAACGCTCTAGCAATACAAAGGCGCTGCTGCTGACCACCTGATAAGCCCAAAGCTGATTTATCTAACTTATCTTTTACCTCATCCCATAGAGCAGCTTGACGTAAAACATCTTCTAAAATTTCCTCTTCAGTCGCCTTACTAAGATTTTGATCCCTAAGGCCAAATAAAATATTTTTACGAATAGATTTATAGAACGGATTAGGTTTTTGAAACACCATTCCAATTTGCCGCCGAATTTGGTAAACATTTGCTTCTGGTGCGTTTAAATTTTGACCGTCATACATAATTTTTCCCTTAACCTGGGCAATCCCATCATTAAGTCGATTTAAAGAGCGTAGAAGCGTAGACTTGCCAGACCCTGAAGCTCCAATTAAAGCCGTAATTTGATTTTTGGGAAAAACCATACTTACCTGACGGGAAACGTGGTTATCCCCATAAAAGACATCTACATCCTGTAAGCTTAAACTCTCTTGCCCCTTAGGTGTAAAAATTGCTCTCTTTTCTAAATCGTAAGCCTTCATTAACTATTTACCTCCCATCATTTTCTTTTGTAAATAACTTCCTAAAATCCGTGCTCCGGCATTAAAAATAATTACCATTAAAACTAAAACAGTGGCAGATGCAGCTGAAACTAACGCCGCATCTTGGACTAAGCCTTCCGAATTTAACTTCCAAATGTGAACTGCTAAGGTTTCGGCGGGGCGCATAATATTTAGAAAACTAGTTGAAGAAAAAGGATTCCAATTATTGAAATCTACTTGAGCAGGACTTTGACCAGCCGTAAATATTAAAGCTGCAGCTTCCCCAAAAATACGACCAGCCCCTAAAATCATCCCTGTAATCAAACTTGGTAAAGCAGCTGGTAAAATAATTTGGGTAATCGCCTTCCACTTAGAAAACCCAAGTGCTAAACCTCCCTGCATTTGCGTTTCATCAATTTCTGCTAACGCATCTTCAAAATTTCGCGTTAAAATTGGTAGATTAAAAATAGTTAATGCTAAGGCCCCCGCTAAGAGCGAAAAGCCCATTTGAAAGTTAACTACAAACAGTAAATAAGCAAACAAACCAACTACAATCGAAGGTAGTGATGATAAAACTTCAATTGTTGTTCGCACTAAATCAGTCAAACTATTTTGAGGCGCGTAAAAAGCTAAGAAAATAGCTGCCAGCAAAGCTAGTGGGGTTGAAATTACTAATGTTAAAAGTAAGATATAAAAAGAATCGAATAATTGGTTCCGTATTCCTCCTCCGGCTAGGAAGGCTTGAGATTCACTTCCTAAAAAATGCCAACTTAAATGCGGTAATCCCTTACCAATAATATAAACTAATAATAAAACTAAGGCAGCCACAACTATATAAGTTACTGTCTTAATTAAAGTTAAAACTAAACGATTCATTCTATGTGCATCCATTATTTTTTAGCCCCCTTACTTACTAGGCGTATCAAAAGATTGAAGATTAAAGACATCAATAATAAAATTAAGGCTAAAGACCATAAAGCATTATTTGGTAGGGTTCCAAAAATCGTATTCCCGATTCCCATAGTCAAAGTTGATGTTAGGGTTGAGCCTTGACTCAGGAGAGAATTTGGTACCTGTAAAACATTCCCGATTACCATTTGTACCGCTAGCGCTTCCCCGAAAGCCCGCGTCATGCCAAAGATAACTGCGGTTAATAATGCAGGTTTGGCAGCTTTTAAAACAATTTTATTAATTGTTTGAACTTGTGTAGCCCCTAAAGCTAAAGAAGCTTGGCGGTAATGTTTAGGTACGGCCTTTAACGCATCAATCATAAGAGAGGTAACGGTTGGTAAAATCATCAGCGTCAGGACTAAGACCCCTGTCAAAATAGAGAAACCTGTCCCACCAAAAGTTGTCCGGACTAACGGTACAATAATTTCAAGTCCTAATAAACCATAAACAACCGACGGAACCCCTACTAAAATTTCAATTAAAGGTTGAATAAATTTTGCTATTTTACCACTTGCCAACTCACTTACATAAATCGCCAATACTAAAGCTAATGGACTGGCAATTACTGCTGCAGTAAGGGTCACTAAAAAAGAGGTAACTAACATTCCCAAAGCTCCGACTTCTTGATGCGCTGGATCCCAATGACCAGCAAAGAAAAATTCTCGAAGACTCATTTTATCTTGGATAAACATCGTTAAGCCTTTGGCACCCACGAAAATCAAGATTGCTAAAACTAAGAAACACACCAAGCCAATTGCTAAACCCGTTAAGGTTTTGCCCCATAATTCTTCACGTTTTTGTCGCATTTTTTTCCCTCACTTTGTTTTTACATGGCCTTGGGCATCCTTGACCACTTTCATGTCTAATGGACTAATGTATCCTGCATCCTTAAGAACTTTACCTTGAACTCGATCGGATAAAATGTAGTCCAAGAATTCCTTAGTTAAACCTTTAGCAGGCCCATTGGTATACATGTGTTCATATGACCAAATTTTCCATGCGTTAGTGGTCACATTAGCTGCTTTAGCTGCAACACCATCAATTTTTAAAGCCTGTAAATCTTGGTTGATATAACCAAAAGCCAAGTAAGAAATTGCCCCTGGGGTATTAGCAACAATTTTTTGTACCGTCCCATTGGAATCTTGTTCCTGGGCATTAACGGCTTTCTTCCCTTGCAAAACTGCTTCTTCAAAAGTTTTCCGACTACCACTGCCTTGGGCGCGGTTAATAACCGTAATCGCTAAATTAGGACCACCAACTTCTTGCCAGTTAGTAATTTTTCCTGTGTAAATATCTTGAAGTTGTTGAAAAGAAAGACCTGTCACTCCTAAGTCACGACTTACAACTGGTGCTAGACCCACAACCGCAACTTTATGGTCAACTAAGTTTTTAGCATCGATTCCTTCTTTATTTTCAGCGAAAATATCCGCATTTCCAATTTCAACGGTTTTAGCTTGAACCTGACTAAGACCTGTACCTGATCCCCCACCTTGGACAATCATTTCAGCTTGAGGAGCTTTTTTTTGAAAATCTAGAGCTACTTCCTGCGCTAAAGGTTGCAAGGCCGTTGAGCCGACTAAAGTAATTTTCTGACGTTTAGGTTCTAAATCTGCTTGTTTTTTTAAATAGTAAAGGCCACCACATAACAAAATTAGGATAGCCAAGAGATAAAATTTCTTACTTTTCATAAAAATTTCTCCTGATCATTGATTTCAGTTTTAGAATAGCTAATCTATGTAAATCTTCCTTTTATCCTTTGTAAATTTTGTGTAAATAACACTTTGCAGAAGTAATTTTTTATCAAGTATGGCATAATAACAATAGTTATTATTCGGAAAGGAAAAGCCAGCATGAACAATAATTTTCTTTTACTGACTCAAGATAATGAACTTTATATTCAAATTACCAAGCAATTTACTGAACAACAATGGTTTGTTCACCACGTAACCACTGCCACTGCAACCATTACTGAACTACATCAACATCGTTTCATTGGTGTTATTTGGGATTTACGAACTTCTAATTTAGAAACATGTATTGGGACTATAGCTGTTATCCGACAAATTATGAATGGCCCTATTGTCTGTCTAACTAACGAACTTAGCTTCAAAGATAAACTCCGCCTTTATAAGGCCAAAGTTGACGATATTATCTTACTTACCGAAGAAGCACTCCTTGTTCCAGTCATCAAGCAACGTCTCTGGAACTACAATCACCATCTAGAAGCATCATCTAAAACTAAAGAAGAACCAAAAACAGGGAAAGTTATCCGTTTCGATGATTTAGAAATTAATTATGATCGTCGTCATCTCAAAATTAGAGGTCAAAAGATTGATTTAACTCCTAAAGAATTTAAACTTCTGACCTACCTTTATGAACATAAAAACCAAGTTCTTTCTCGGGAACAAATTCTTAATGGTGTCTGGCAATACGATATTGCTTTGGTAGGAACAAGTCGGATGGTTGATATTCATATTAGCCACCTCCGTGATAAAATTGAAAAACACCCCAAAAAACCGCAATACCTTAAAACGGTTCGCGGTTTTGGATATATGTTTGTTTTAGAATGATTACCAGCAATGTTTAGTATAGGCCATTTGCCAAAAAGCAACTTCGTAATAGCAACTTTTCTCAAAAGCTTCCTGCATGGTCGCGCAGACCTTAGGGGAAGCTTTTTGAGCATAACTTTCTACTATTTCTTGCATTTTTGAACTTCAAACTCCAACATTATACAATCAGTATACACCGAAATAAAAGCTGTAGATAAGGTGGAACTAGACAAAAATGAAAATTCGGTATATTCATTGAATTGCCACCTTATTAATCGGATGGATATGGAAAAAATTATGCGTGAGTATGCGCCAGAAATTAGGTTGTATCTTTAATTTGATATAGAAAAAATCAATCTAAGAATCTATATTTAGACTCTTAGATTGATTAAAAATTATTAAACACGGCGCTTCGTAAAGGAACCACTAAAAATAAGAAATTTATTTTTCTACAGTAAGTAGATATTGTGTTCTTCACAAATTCGGCGCATTTCTTCCGGCCAAATACTTGCTTGGACTTCACCAACGTGAACACGGCCTAAAAGCAACATGCAAACCCGGGATTGACCAATCCCCCCACCGATGGTGTAAGGTAATTCCCCGTTTAAAAGGGCTTTATGGAATGGCAATTCAGCACGATCTGTAGCTGTAGCTTTTTCAAGTTGTTCTGCCATAGCCTTTTCATCAACTCGAATTCCCATGCTAGAAATTTCGATAGCACATTGTAATGGTTCGTACCATAAGATAATGTCCCCATTCAAAGACCAGTCATCATAGTCAGGAGCCCGACCATCGTGACGCTCACCATTTGAAAGCGTGTCCCCGATGCGCATCAGGAAAACACAACCATATTTCTTGGCGATAAGATTTTCTCTTTCTTTAGGGTCCTTGTCAGGATACATTTGTAATAATTCTTCTGTATCAACAAATTTAATTTCATCTGGTAAGTGGTAAACCGCATCTGGGTAACGGTACCATACTTCGTGTTCCAAGTGCTTAAGCACACGGTAAATTTTCTTTACCGTTTCTTGGAGATATTCTACTGTTCTTTGGTCTTTAGTGATAACCTTTTCCCAGTCCCATTGATCGACATAATCAGAGTGGAAATTATCCAATTCTTCATCGCGACGAATGGCGTTCATATTAGTGTAAAGTCCCTCGCCAGGTTTGAAATCATATCTCTTTAAAGCCATGCGTTTCCACTTGGCAAGTGAGTGGACAATTTCGACAGTGTCGTCGGGTGCCCAAGGAACATCAAATGATACCGGTCTTTCTGTACCATTCAAATTATCATTCAAACCTGTCTTTCTTTCCACAAAAAGTGGGGCTGAGATTCTTTCCAAATTCATTTGCTTGCCAAACTCACTTTGGAATGTATCGCGAATATACTTAATCGCTTTTTCTGTTTCACGAACCGTCATTTTTGGATCGTAGTTATCAGGTAGTTGTAATGACATTACACTTTTTCCTCCATTCATCATATTTATTCGCCAGCAAATTTATGCCTAAATACGAATAATGTAGTCATTATATCACTTTATTCCCAGTTAAACCATACAATTTTTAAAAATCATCACTCCTTTGAGCAAAAAAATTTAAATCAAGAGTTTTTTTCGCTATAATTACTCGTAAACTAATTTTAGGAGTAATATTTTATGAAACCTTTAATCGCTATTGGGGGTATTCCTTTTGATCGCCCCATTGACCAACATTCCCGTAACATGATTTACTACATCCCACAGGGCTACATTCACGCGGTAGAAGCTGCTGGTGGTATTCCTGTAGTTATTCCGCCGTCTACTAACCTCAGTCAGGTTGACGTCTTACTGGAACGTGTTGATGGGATCCTTTTAGCAGGTGGCTCGGATGTTAGCCCGCTAAATTATGGCCAAGAACCGCACCCTAAATTAGGAGCTATCAATGAACGACGCGACCTTTTCGAAATTGAACTAGTCAAACAGGCGATGAAACGCAATATTCCAATCTTGGGAATTTGTCGTGGCTTACAAATTATTAACGTGGCCCTAGGAGGAACCTTATACCAAGATCTCTCCGAAAATCCCGCTTTCACGATCAAGCACCAACAATATGGCACTAATTGGGATACACCTACTCATAGTGTGAAACTTTTACAACCATCCATTTTAGATGAAGTTTTTGCCGACCAGAAAAGCCCTGTCGTTAATTCTCTCCACCATCAGGCTATTAATCAACTAGCGCCAGGAACTACGGCTTTAGCCCAAAGTCATGATGGTTTAATCGAAGCTTTCCAAGTTGATAATAAGGATGTTCTAGCTATCCAATGGCATCCCGAAGCTCAATATCTCCACGATGCCAACCAACTTAAACTTTTCTCCTGGTTAATCACAATGGCACAAAATTAAAAAAAACGCCTAAATTTTAAGAGATGCTTAAAATTAGGCTTTTTTTTGATAGAATAAGAGGTAATAACAAGCAAAGGAATGTTTTTCATGGCTCAATACAAAATGATTTTAGATCTCGATACAGGGATTGACGATGCTTTAGCAATTGCCTACGCTTTGGCAACCCCTGAGTGTGACTTAATCGGGATTGTTTCTTCTTACGGAAATGTTTTAGTGGAACGTGCCGCGCAAAATAGTTTAAACCTTTTAGAAATGCTAGGTCACCCAGAAGTTCCCGTTTTCAAAGGACTGGCTCACTCCTCAACTACCGATTCTTTTGAAGTTATGCCAATCAGTGCCCAAATTCATGGGGTAAATGGTGTTGGTGAAGTTGAAGTTAAAAAAGCTGCTCGACCAGTAGAAACTATGTCTGGCGTAGACTTCTTCATCCAAGCCGCCCACAAATATAAGGAAAACTTAATTATCGTGCCTACGGGTCCTTTAACTAACTTGGCTGCTGCAATTCAGAAAGATCCGGCCATCGTAGACCTCATCGGTAATGTCACCCTGATGGGTGGGGCCTTAACCGTCCCTGGCAACGTTACACCTGCCACCGAAGCTAATATTAACCAGGATCCCGCCGCCGCCGACGTTGTCTTTCGTAGTAACCTTAACTTAACCATGGTTGGTTTGGATGTTACCACCCGAACTCTCTTAACTACCAAAGAAACACAAACTTGGCGTGATTTAAAAACTGTCGCTGGTGAAAAATACGCCGATATCGTTGATTACTACATCGATGCCTATAAGGTAACCAGCCCACACTTAGGCGGTTGTGCTCTTCATGATCCTTTGGCCGTTGCCGTCGCCGTGGAACCAGACTTAGTTTCCACCTTAAGCCTCAATATGAAGGTGGAAACCGAAGGCCCCACTGTGGGACGAACCATTGGGGATCAAACCCGCATCAACGAACCAGCTCTGCACACTAAAGCTGCCGTTAACGTTGATAAGAAACGTTTCTTGACAGAATTTATGGAAAAATTGACTCAACTTTTCCAAGCAAACTAAAACCTAGGCGGTAAAGAGTATGTGGGAAAATATAAGTTTAGGACTCTACGCCTTTTGGTGTTTCCTCTTAATTTTTAAATTACTCGGTTCCCCACGTAACCGCCAGTTCCGTTATCGCCACGCCTTTTTTGGTCCTTACGCTTGGCATCGCAATATGCGTAATTGGATTTTAATTTTCGCAAGTTTACTCGGGGTGCTTTTTTTACCACTCCCTGTAATTTTCTGGCTAATCGCCGTTGTGGCTATTATTGTAGCCATTGCAGCTGCTTGGAACTTTGGAAATAAAGTTGGCAATCCCTTCGTTGATTTATGCTTACTTTTTGTGGGGGCCTACTTAGGTTACCTTATTATTAGCCACTTCGGGCTACATTAATACGTTAAAAGACCTGGACATGTCTTCAGTCCAGGTCTTTGTCAACTA
>NZ_BAMI01000063.1 GCF_000615765.1 Ligilactobacillus equi DSM 15833 = JCM 10991
AAAAAGACCAACGTAATAACCAACCACTTAAATAAGTTAATTAAAAAGCACTAAAAATCATGTCCGCTATTATCGCGATAACCTTGATTTTTAGTGCTTTTATTGTGGTCACTTAGCTGAATTATAACTTTTCTAAATTTCGAAATTTTCCTTAATACTAATTCAGCCACCCATTATCACGAGCAACTTTAACTGCTCGTGTCCGGTTAGGTACACCTAATTTGTTAAAAATACTTGTTATGTTGTTCCGAATAGTTCCATCGGATAAAAATAGTTTTGTAGCTATCTCCTTGTTTGTCAATCCTTGAGCTATAAAGTCAATAATCACTTGTTCTTTCTCACTCAATGGATTTACCTTTTGAGTAAACATGTCCATTAATTCTGGAGAATATTGTTTCTTACCTTGTAAAACTAAGTTGATTGTCAACATTAAATCATCTATTGAACGATCTTTTAATACGTAAGCATCAACATCCGCTTGTAGCGATCGTTTTAAATAACCTTCACGTTTAAAGGTCGTTACAATGATAACCTTAGTTTGTGGTTTATGTTGTTTACTCCACTCAAGGACTTCAATACCCGATTTAAGTGGCATTTCAATATCTAAAATTGCCACATCAATTTGATACTTCGAAAGTAACTCAATTGATTGAATCCCATTTTCAGCTTGAAAAACTTTATTAACCTCATCTTCCATTTGCAGCAGTTGGCACATTGCATCTCGTAACATTGACTGATCCTCTGCGACTAATAAATTCATTCTAATATCACCTCAGATAAGATAACTTGCACGACTGTTGGAGTTTTCACTGAAATAATTTTTATTCCTTGAACTCCTTTACCAATTCTTCCTCTAATTGAATGCAGGGGAGCTTCGGTAGTTTCCTTAAATCCCTTGCCATTATCTGTAATTTCAACAATAATTCTCCCCCTAGTAGAGAAAAGGTTTAATTTACAGCTACTAGCTTGAGAATGTTTTATAACATTCGTAATTAATTCACGTACCACCATAACTAGTAGTGATTGTTGATTAGGAGCAATGATTTTATTTCCCAGTTGATAGTCTAATTCAAAATCAATTTCAGATAAATCCATCATTCTTGTTATCTCTGATAACTCTTCTGATAATGTGCGTGTTTTAAGATTATCTACTAACAATCGTACTTCTGACATTGATACTTTACTTATTTCTCGAAGCTCACTAATCTGTTTAGCAACTTCATCATACTTTTGCTTCTCTAATTGCTTAGAGGCTAATTCTAATTTAAGTGTCATCATCGCAAACGTATGACCTAAGGTATCGTGTAAGTCACGTCCAATTCGATTACGCTCATTCTCTGCAGCCAATAGATTAATATACTTATTTTGATTGTTTAACTCTCGTTGTAATTGTTCATTTTGATTATGATAACGTTTGATGTATACAATTGCCAAACATACAGCAAATATAATCCACATTTGCATTGCCATTAGCGAATAATCACTTGAAGTTTGATAATTTAGCGTATAGTACCCCGCTATCGCAATTATACACGCTGACGCACTAATAAATTGATACGATTTAATATTTGCCTGAAATTTATACGCAATCAGATTGAAAATATAAAAGAAAAAATAGGCAATAGAATAATCAAACCACCAAATATAGCTAATGATATACGCTAGCAAAAGGTACCATGTTACTAAGATAACTTTTTTATTATTGGTAGTTGCCACAACAACATATCCTATTCCAAAAAATATAGTTGGTACTAACAACCATAATGACTTACGTGCAATAAAAGTATAGCCGATTGGAAAAATCAAATAAACGAGATAGATATAATATAGATATACTTTATTTTTTGTCATTACAAATCCTTTTTTCTAAATTTACTAACTATAACTACTAGGATTGAAAAAAGTAATACATATATTCCCAAAATAGCTATGGAATTTATAGTAATTTTACCATTATCAAGATAATTTGTAACTAATTTCCATAATTGGGCGGAAGGTAAATATTGTAATACCCTACGTAAAGTTTTAGGAAATTCGGAAAGTGGTATCCATAGTCCCCCCAACATTGCTAAACTCAAATATGTAATATTACATACCGTTGATAATAATTCTGTTGACTTGATGAACGATAATAGATATCCTAGTACAAAAAAACAACTGACTCCAAGTAATAATAGTAACCCTGAAACTACCCACTTTCCAAGTGGCAAGTTTATCCCAAGATAGTAATGCGATACACCAAAAGTCAATATAATAGCTAATAGGTAACTTACTAAAATTCGTATAATCTTGACAAAATAGTATTGCCATTGTGGGACTGGTGTATGCAATAAAGTTCGTTTACGATTATTTGTTTCGTCATCTTTCAAAGAATAAGGAAAAGTAAATAAGCAAAAGCATAGTCCTGAATAAGTTACCATTGATATAGTTGTTTGTTGTATATAATGATTAACGATTGCTCTAGGACCTGTGGAATAAACTTGTGAAAAAATCAATAAAAAACCTATGGGCAAGATAATTCCAAAAATTAACGACTGAAATCCCCGTTTAGTTAAAATAAGTTCATTTTTCAATAGTGGATACAAAGTTTCCATTTATTTATCCTCCGTTACAGTGAAAATTTTCTTTAGTAGGGTTATATTGTTCATTTCGATATCAGCAAGATCAACTTGGGGATAGATAATGTCCCACACCTTTTGAGGATTTTGCGTAGTAAAGCAAATATTGTCCTTTTTTAGTTCGACATCATAGATATAGGTTAAATCACGTACTAAATTTACATATTTTATAGGAATTGAAAAAACTTTTTCTTCTTTTTCTGAACGTAAAGCATATGGCGTCGTATCCCTGATAAGTTGACCTTTATTAAGGAGAAGTACCCTATCTGCCGTATGTTCAACCTCTTCAATGTAATGAGAAGAATAAATAATCGTCTTGCCTTGCTTTTTTAATAATGAGATTACTTTCCAAAAATGCTGACGAATGTTTGTATCCATACCTGCCGTAGGTTCATCTAAGAAAATAATTTGTGGATTACCAATAACAGCTAATAAAAATGACAGTAAACGCTTTTGTCCTCCCGATAATTTTTCAGTAAATTGATTTTTTTGCAACTCACTAAACCGTAAAATATTATCTACTTCTTGTAAAGATAGTGGATTATTATAAATCAACCGATAAAAGCTAATTAGTTCTTTAACTTTCATTCTTTTTTGAATAATATTTTCCTGATAAAGAACGGAAACTTTATCTTTTAACTTCTTACTTCTCGGACTATCTTTTAAAACCGTAATCATTGTTTTTTCTGTACTATAATCGCCTAGTAGGCAAGAAAATAATGTTGTTTTTCCCGCCCCATTAGGACCAATAAGAGCTATACATTCACCCTTACTAACTGTAAAAGATATGTCGTGTAAAACCTTCTTAGTACCAATTTGCTTATTTAAGTGGTTAACTTTTATTACTTCTTCCATAACTTTACCTCTTCAACTTTAATTTATAATTATTATAAAAAGACTAATTGAAAGTGGATAGCTATAAATATCATGACATCGCATGACAAATGTCATTTCTCTACAGCAATAACCAACCACTTAAATAAGTTAATTAAAAAGCACTAAAAATCATGTCCGCTATTATCGCGATAACCTTGATTTTTAGTACTTTTAGTATGGTCACTTACGTTAATTCAATATAATCTCGTAAATGCTTCAAATTTCCATTAAGGGCATGTTTAGCAATCGGAACAAATAGCTCCAAGGGGAGATGTGAGTCAAAAGAGTCAATAATTACCGTCTCATTTAACAGTGTTTCATCCCCCAGATTAACTACTTCAAATTCAATCTGATACTTGGCCTTAGTACCGACGATTTGGTAAATCACAGTATCTTTGTGTTGAACAACTTGCAGCTTTTCAACCCCATTTAACGCCGGTGTTTTTCTTGTAAGCATATAGCTTTGACCGTCAAAGTCCACCAATGTAATTTCTGGAACCCAATTTAAAAGATTAGTCGGATTGGCCAAGACTTGCTTAGTCTTATCTGGGGTAGTAGCAATTTTAATTTGATTGGTAAATAATTTTTTCTCCATATAATAAAACCTCTTTTCTTAAGATGGTTTTATCATAGCAAGATTACTTTTTTTCCGAAAATCAGAATACTGATATTTAGAAATCATCATAAACTTTTTCAGCAAATAATTCTGTAAAAATCTGACTTCGTTGTTGTGCCACATCTTCTTTGTCACGCACTTGACTTTGGTGAGCTACTTTAGCTAACAAGTAATAATAATTAGCTAACATATAGTGTGAATTATGGCTTGTTACAAAGGCTATCCCCTCATTTATCCATCTTGAAGCGGTCGGATAATCTCCTAACTTGTAATGAATCATCGCTACTAAGTAATAAATGATATTCAAATTTTCTTCATAAGGTAATGTTTGCCACTTCTCAGTAGCTTGACTGATTAATTGCGGAATTTCTTTTACCTCCCCATGAACTACCTTAACTAAAGCTAACGATACTAAAGATAACCTTTTTAGCGACGTAATACCATCACTTGCAATCGCTAACTTGAGGTTTTTTTGAACTTCAGAGAGCTGCGCTTGGGTGTTAAACAAGGCAATCGCCAAGTAATAGTAATACGCTTGAGTTTGCTCATCATTCTGAATTAAATCTAGAGTTGCGGGTTGTTGTAAAAATTCTCTTAACTCTGCATATCGATGCTGATTGCACAAAGCAACAAGGGTTTGATTATAATTACTATCATCAGAAATATCATAATCCACAGCTAAACTTATTTCTTGTAGACTTATATCCAAACGTTGGCAAAGTCTAATCAACAAGGTTGCATTAGGTGTATACGTCCCATTTTCAATGGCTGAAAGCATTGACTGCGAACAAATACCATTCGCCAATTGTTTTTGCGTCAAGTGTTGCTCCAGACGCTTAGCACGTATGGTTTTTCCGAGATTTGTGATAATAAATTTTACTCCTTTCTTCTAGTTACTACTTAATTTATGCTTAGAAATACTTTCAAAATAATATTTTAAAATCCCTTTTTCTAATCCAGAATAATCACTTACTTTTACATCAAGTATAGGGTCCCCTTCATTATATTTTATCTGAAAATTTTGTTTATTCAATACTGTCGGTGCTAATAGTAATGCTTGAATACCAGCTAGATACCACTCAGGCATTTCTGTTATGTAATCACTAACTTGTGAAATTGCCTTTGATTTATGTGGCTTGCCAATATTTTTACCATAACCAATTACAATAATTGCTTTTGCATTAGAAAATTTCTTTTGGTTATAAGTTCCACCAATAAACCAACTATTTAGTCCCCTTTCTTGAACAAATAGCATCAATTTGGCCGCTGAATACCCTAATTTTTCATCATCTTGACCTTCTAAAAGGATAGCATTACTAGCATTTTGAGCCATAAAAAGCTTGGCAAACTTCGATAATAAATCATCCTCATTTGTAATTAACTTCATACTTAGGGCAAATTGTTGATTCAGATTGGCAACTTCTTGTATTATCGCATCAATATCTGCTTGAGAGAGTGATTGCTTTTTATATTTTCGAACCGTATGGCGACGTTCCATAATTTCGTGCAAATTCATATTAATCCTCCAGTAGTTGTTTTAAAGTAATAGTAATAAATTTAGGATCGTACTTGACTAAATCATTAATAAGTAACTGAATATAACCTGTCAAGGTTGTTACTATCTGCAATAGGAAATATTCAGAATCTTTTAACTGCCCTGCATATTTTTTTACTAAATTCCAAAATACAAAATTATAATCTTTAGCTTGATACATCTCTTTAATACTTCCATTGAACAGTAAGAATTCGATTAATCTAGGCTTTTCAACCGCTAAATTACACAAAAAATCAGCAATAGCTAGCAAATTATCGAACGGTGTATTCAATGAACTCAACTTTAAATCCGAAACTAATTGTTCCGATAATGATAAAGACACCTTGTAAAATAATTCTTGTTTACTCTTAAAATTTTTATACACTGCACCCGTAGTCAGCCCGACTGAGCTAGAAATTTTTCTAAGTGATAAATCATGAAAATCATTAACAGAAACCCACTTTGTTGTTACAGAAATTAATAAATCTTCTGTATTAGACATTTAAAACTGACTCCTTTCTAGATAACGGTGTTATCAAATTCCTTGATGATAACACTGTTATCTAAAAGTGTCAAATTTGGCTTACTTTAGACTAAAAAAGACGTTACCAACTCACTAGAATGTAGTAACGTCTTGTATTTAATTAATTTTTCTCATTTAAATAAGCCAATAGAAATTCTTCCGCTAGGCTTCCTGGCCAAATAGCTTCTTGAGCCTTTGAGCGACTAAACCATGCATAACGGTCAACCTCGTTATTAACCTTAAAATCCTCTAAGTCATCAACTACCACGGTAAAATTACACATTAGCGTGTTAGATGGCTGATAAAATTTAGAGCGGTTGAAATGAATTACTGTAGGTGTAAGTCCCGTTTCCTCAGCTAGTTCCCGCTTTACTGCTGTTTCGAGGTTTTCACCTTGGTAGAGATAACCCGCCACTAAAATATTTTTCTTCCGACCGTATTGTTGAATTAGTAAAATTTCATCCGTTTGTTGATTAACCACAATCATAGAAATGGCCGTATTAAAAAAAGGAAAACGATAGTCTTTACACTGATCACAATAAGGCACCTGGCCCTCGTTTTCTAAAAATTTCTTTCTTAATTTTGTCCCGCATTGCGGACAGTATGCTTGTTGCATGTTATCATCTCCGTTATTATCACTAATTTAGGACTTCGTAAGTTCCCCCAGCCATACTTCCTACCTAAAATACCACTTCATATGCCAAACGTTCACCGTCAATTGGGTCATCTACTGTAACTAAGCCACAGTAGTTAAAACCTACCTTGGTAGCCACTTTTTGCATAGGATAGTTAATCCGAAAAGTATCAATCCGCGCTGCTTTAAAGCCTTGGCTTTGAATGTGTGCTAATAACATTTGCAAGAAAATCTTTCCTAGCCCCTTACCTCGAATTTTGCCAGATGTGACGACTCGGTGAATGGCTATATAGTTATCACTAGCTTGCAACCAAGAGCCATCACGAATTTCAGCATAGCTAGGATCAGGTCCAACTAATAAAGTTGCCACAGCAATCACTTGTTTTTGGTCTTCTAATACGTAACATGTACCATTAGCAATATCTTGGGCAAAAACTTCACGGTTAGGGCTTCCACTTTGCCATTGGCTGCTACCAGAGGCCTTTAAAAAAGCACGAGCATCTTCTAGCATCACTTCAATTTGGTCTAAGTCATGGTTTTGGGCTAATCTTAGTTTCATTAACAACACCTCAATCAATTTTAATCATGATTTTAGTATAACCGACTATGCCGGAATTTAACAAATCAAAAAAGCCCTTCGCTTCAAGAAAGACTTTTCCAAAAGGCTATGTCACAACAAACAGTTGATAAATAGCCATTTTATAGGGGAGTATCAGAACTCCCCTACAAACTGTTATTTGCAGTTATCTATACTCATTTGGAATTTCGATATGAAATGTCTCACACAATAACTTCACATCATGTGCATCATTTTCATCAAACTCGTATCCCAGATGGAACATTACTTGACTATATGGTTCAATACAGGAAACCTCTATTTCCTCAATTCTTCCTTTACCCGAAAAAGTTTCTACCGGAAAACAATCCCCATCATAAAGAATTTCACCTTCGTCCGTATATTCAAAACAATGCAAATCAATAATTCTGTTTTTCAAATCTTCCCATACAGTATGGTTCAATGTTGTATATTCCATCTTAATCTCATAAAAGCCATTAGCTTTCATTATTTCTATAAAGTTCTGATAATCGTTCTTTTCTACAAAAATGTCAATATCATTATGGGCTCTTGACTGATATCCAAGAAGAGCATCTACACCCCAGCCACCATCAAGAAAGACTTTAATCTCCGCATCTATTGCAAATTGAAGAATCTGTTTTACATCTGTTATATTGACCATCTTATCATCTCCACAAATTCTAATTAGGCGACCAGAGGAACTGCTGGTCTGTTTGATAAATCTCTGCATTTAGCAGTTTTCAATGTTGCCAAAACAAAAGTTAAGAAGATGTTCCTTTTCTCCATGTCGCTTTCTTTGGCGTAATTTACAAGGTTATTCCACACAAGATAGTTGTTCAGATACTTGGTAGAAACACCGTTAAAGCCACGCATAAACCTCTTTAGCTGGCTATGGTAGCTATTGATATGTTGGATATTATAAATGCCTTTCTTGGCTTTGCCAGTCTTTAACTGCACAAGGTCAGTGCCATTGGCATTTGTAAATCTCACATAGGAGTTCATCTTGTCCGTAACAAGAGTGGAATTGGTCTTAATCCTACCATCATAAATATGATGTAAATCTCTTGTAGAAACTCTACCAGTATTCGTAATCTTGGAGATAGACAAGCCATTCCTATTAACCGCACAAGGAACACATACCTTTTCTTGGGACAAGCCTCTGATATGTGTAGAATGACCACGCTTATGAGCCTTGCGTGGCATAGCAAATGTCTTACTCTTGCTATGATTGCCCTTGTACGAGATGGCGAAAAAAGTTTCGTCAGCCTCAATAATGCCGTCAAGGGTAACATCGTCTGCCATATTCTGAAGTGCATCCAAAATCTTGTGTCTCCAAAGGAATGCGGTGTTTCTGTGAATCCCACAAGCAACAGCAGTCTTACGAATGGATAAGCCATTCATCATACAATCAATGTACTGCTCCCACACGGACAAGTCTTTTCTTGTACCAGACACAATGGAGTTCGTAGCAATCACGAAGGACTTGCCACAATCCTTACATACATATCGCTGTGTGCCATCTTTACGATGACCATTGCGAACCACATGGATACAGCCACAAAGAGGGCATACACGACCATTTGCAAAGCGTTCCTTTGCTACGAAATCTTCAATATTCAAAGACTTTACAAAGGCAGGACTTAAAAGCATTGTTTTAAGGCTTTCCTGCTCTGCGACAGTCAACTTACCGATAATATCTAATGCGTCTTTGATAGTAGGCATATCCAATTACCTCCTTCGGTGGTACTGTTTCTTACTATTGTTATACGCTATTTCTCGTCAAAAATCAACCATTTGTTGTGACAGAGCCTTCCAAAAAAATCAATGACTCGAGGCCCCAGAAGTTGCATCTGTTTCAGCTTCAACCTTCATTTGGTTTTCAGCAGTCACAGGATATGGCTTGCGAACTTTTGGGCTAGTTGAAGATGGCAAGTTATCTAGTCCATAGGATAAATTACGCACATCAGCATGCTTAACATCCTCAATGGTCTTGCAGCCAGTTAATTGCATATCAATTTCTAATTCAGAATTGATTTGTTCAATCACTGATTGAACCCCACTAGCACCACCTAAGGCTAAACCATAAAGGTAAGGACGACCAATTCCGACTAAGTCAGCCCCTAAAGCTAAAGCCTTAAAAACATGCGAACCACGACGTACTCCTGAATCAAAGACGATTGGCACACGCTTATTAACGGCCCGAGCAATTTCTGGCAACATATCAATAGTTGCGGGAGCCCCATCAATTTCACGACCACCGTGGTTAGACACAACAATCCCGTCAGCACCAGCTCCCAAAGCCAAGTAGGCATCATCAGCATTCATAACACCTTTGATGAAAACGGGTAAACCAGACATTTCCTTAATGCGAGCTACATCAGCCGGACCTATCTTTTGAGCTGAAGAAGCGTACATTTGAGCCACACTCTGCCCTTCACCCTTCCCGCCTAAGTAACGGGTAAAGAAATCCAAAGGTACTGGGAAAGTAAAGTTGGTCCGTAAATTAGCTTCCCGATAACCGGAAACCAAGGCATCCACGGTCAAAAAAATCCCCTTGTATCCGGCTGCTTTAACAGCATCAAAAACCATTTGGTTGAACTCCCAATCCTTACTTAAATAGAGTTGGAAGAAACGAGGAGCATCTCCAGTCGCCGCTGCAATCTCTTCTACACTCTTATTAGCATAAGTTGAAGAGGAGAAGAGGGCTCCAGCTGCCTTGGCCCCTTGCGCCGTAGCTATCTCTGCATCCTTATGAGCAATTCCATGACAAGCAATTGGGGCAATCATGATTGGCGTCTTAAGTTTCATCCCCATAAATTCAGTTGCCGTAGAAGGATTATCCATATCTGTCAATGAACGAGGTACGATTTGAAAGTGGTTGAAAGCAGCCGTATTATTACGCCAAGTCCATTCGTTTTCTGAACCAGAAGCAATGTAGTAATAAGCTGGTTCCGGCATGACTTCTTTAACTTTTTCTTCTAATTCATCCACATTAACCATGGTAATTTTTTCGTCCTTATCACTTTGAGGAAATCCATTGTAATATGCTGTCATAATCTCAAATCCTTCTTTCATATTTTGATATGGTCAGTTTATCACTTTGTGAAAGCGCTGTCAATTTCGTGATATTATGCACAATAAGGCATTAAAAAATTGACCGCCATTTAGACCGTCAACTTTCCAACTAATCTTTAAAAAGTCCTTTTCTTTCAATGATTTGATTAACACGTACCACAATCGGAGTATAAACCAAAATTTCAACGAAAACTGGTATCACAAAAGGAATCGTCCCTGCCCAAATTGCCGCTTTAAAAGACATTCCAGCAATTCCCGGAATCATCAACCACATAGAGCCTAAAACCAAGTAAACTAGCGCAGCTATACAATTTGCCACTAAAACATTAATATAAGACTTTGCCCGCTTATGTAAAAATAAGGCTACCAAAACGGCATAAACAAAGAATGAAGGCAAGTACCCCCCACTTGGAGTCATGAAAGCCGCTACCCCACCAGCAAA
>NZ_BAMI01000062.1 GCF_000615765.1 Ligilactobacillus equi DSM 15833 = JCM 10991
CCAAACAATATATTGAATCCCAAATGCAAAAATCATTAAAAAACTAACTAAGTTCGGTTAGCTTATCAACAATTCATCCCATGTTTAAAAACATGGGTTTTCTTGTCTGCTAACCTTTATAAAAGGGGATTACAAGGGTTTCATCTCTAACAAAATACCCGCTTCCTCGTCCTTATCTACATATCGTTTCTGCACAAACAAAGACTGAATATGTCTGTCATTTAACCCCGTTTCTTTAAAGATAGGCGTCTCGAAAAATGCGTCTAGAATTGCCTTAGTGTAGTTATCAATATCTGCCGTATTTGAGTCTACGGGAAAAGGGCGGTCAAATTCTGTTGTTTTTCTGCTATTTCTCCTAGGTAAGATAAACATAATTCTGACCTTAATACCTAGATAATCATCCCTAATTTGTCCTAAAATAGGCATCTTTTGTCCATATCTAGAGATAACGTACCCGTCTTGATCTAAGATAGGCCGGCCGTCTTGGTCTAAACCTACATTCTTGGTCTTTACGACTTTTTTACCTCTCTCTTTGTCTATCTTGTACTCAACATCTTCTATCCGTCTAAACCCTTTAATTTCATGCGTATTTCGGTACTGATTTCCATTCCTATCCTTACCCAGTAATTCTTCAACAAGAGCATAATCGGTTTGGCCCAAATAATCTTCAACCCATTTCATAGCTTCATCAAGCCATTTGCGATACTTACTGTCATAATAAGCGTTGTTAATCATGCTGTTGACCCTAGGCCTTTTAGCCCCCTGAGGCTCAAGTGGCACTCTAATTTTCACGGTTCTTCATCCCTTTCTGACAAATATTGCGTTTAATCCCAGTCATCCCAATCGGAGTTAAACTCGTCTTTCTTCTGAGCATATAGTTCCCGTTTCTCTCTATCCCTCTTAGCCTTGTTTATAGACTGCTTAGATAGTTTTTTCTTTCTATCAGGTAACTCACCTCGTCTGATTGCTTCTAAACGGCCGTTAACAAATTTAACCATCCCTCTAAGCCCCTTAACAGTCAATACGCTCTCTAGTTCCTTTATTTTGTCCTCTGGCGCTTCTAAATCAGAAATCCGTCTACTTAGTCTCTTGTACACAGAAACGCTCATATCGGCAGATTTAGCTAATTCTGCGATTGTTCCTACACTAGCCTTGTATGCTAGTTGTTCATCCTGACTCTTATCTGTCTCTGAAGCTTTAGCTTGATAAAAAAACGGCAATAGCATCTCTAATTTTCCTAAGATACTTGCATCAATATCTATGACTGGGGATGCTTCGTTCTTAAAAACTAAGCCTTGCTCCCCACCTTTTTTGAATTTTTTTATCCATGTTGATACTTGATAGGATGAAATACCATATTCTTCTTTGACCTCGTTTCTGGTCTTACGCTTATCTAGAACATCCCTAACGATTTTCAAACGATCATGATACTCAACTCTAACAGGTATTTTTAATTTTTTTTTTGACATTCTTGGTCTCCTGACTATATTTTTCTTAACTTCACGTTTAACCCGTATATTTTGTTGTCTCGCGGATTTTAAATCTAATCTTTGATAATTGCCCCAAAATAATCTCAAAGCGTTAAAACGCAAAATACAAGCTTAGAACGATATACTTATTTTTCTTTCACTAACTCATCAACGTCGAAGCCGTATTTTTTAATATCTGCGATTTCCCTTTCGGATAAGGGTTCTCCTTTTTTTAGCTTATTAGTTACGCTAAACCTAGCAAGCTTCTCTTTTAATTCTTTCTCTTTACGGACTAATGCTTCTGATTCTTCTTTACTCATTTGAGGAACTACATATCCCTCTTTTGCCCAATTTGGTAAGGTTTCTTTCTGGATTAACCTTCGCTTAGTTGTTTTTCTTTGGCTCTGGTTCCTAACCTGATTATTCCCTGTAATCATCTGTTCATAATTTTGCAAGGCGGTAATCAAATAATTATTGAGATTCTTTGGATTCCCACTCATATGTTTTTTGACATACATGAGATGCGTTGTTAATTCTAAGGCATCGTATTTTTCTATGAATGCCTTATAACGATTCAAAACGGGTACTAACTCAAATAACGCATCCTCATTTTGTGTCATTTCAAACGGTAAAATTTGGCTTCCGAACAGGATAGCAAACTCTTGTCGAGACGTGATTTCCTTTGGATCATCACCTGAGTTCTGCAAATCATTAATTTCCAAGTTTGCTTTATCTCGAATGTGAAAAACAATCTTACCTATCCTACGTCCTATCCGTTCTTTTGTGTACGTAATATCTAAGTTGGTACTCCTGTTGATATCATCTACTGCAGTTGCTAAAACTCTACGCTCAAAATCACTGAACTTAGCGTACATCCCCAAGGTATTTGTTAGCCTCTTGAGATCGTCCAAATAGATTTCTGGATTAAGTATTTCTTTGAGCTGTCCCCTCGTTCTTGAGCCTTTATTTTTATAGTTCTCGTATTTGTTGTACGATTTCATGAGGAACTTATAAATCGAAATATTACTTGTATTTGAGAGATTCCCGATATCCTGAACATTCAAGCGAGTGTAATCCCGCTTTAAATCAGTCAATAACGGTAAAATTTTATCTGTAAATTCTAACTTGATAAAGTCTCCATTTTCCTCAACTTCAATATAGCTGATTGGAGCAATAGTAATACTTTTTTTACGTCCTGTTGGTGTATAAGTTTCAAAAGAGAATACACTTTCTTTGACAAGTTTTCTCATTACCTCTTCAAGTTGATAATTCTTAATTTCTCCCGTTTTAGGTAAAAAACTTTCTACCAGAGAGCGCCTTATTTCTACTATCCGATTTTCATTCGCATCTCCAGTCGGATTTATCGCTCCCACAGCTATTTCAAATAACTTTTGAGGAAGCGTTTCCATTTGGGCGACTGCAGAAATTAACTGATTATCTTGGTACGATTTAGTCCGATTAAGCTTCTCTAATTTATTAATATTTTTATCCATTTTTGGAACAACCTCCTTAAAGCCGACAAAAAACAATCGTTGTCGGCACTTTTGCAAAATCTGTCGGCACTTTCAGTTTTCGTTTATATATCAACATTATAGCTGATTTTTTCTATAAAAAATAGGTATTACTTAAAATTTTCAAACTCATTTAAAGCCGACAAATTTATAGTGCTGTCCACTTTTTCGCAAAATCTGTCGGCACTTTCGCAAAATCTGTCGGCACTTTCGCAAAATCTGTCGGCACTTTCGCAAAATCTGTCGGCACTTTCGCAAAATCTGTCAGCACTTAATCTCTGTATCCCTTGATATAACTAGATTTTTTCACCTCTAAAATATCAAATAATAAAATAATAAAATATTAAATATGATATAGATATATCAGGACACAAAAAAACCAGAGATCTCTCTCTGGGCTTTCAGCAATGATTGGATTATACTTCCAAGGCTACTCTATTCCTTGTTTTTGCTAAAAACATAATCCGCAAAATCAACTGTGTTAGGAGCATCTGCTACGGCGTTATCTACCTTGATTGGCTTTTTGCTTTCGTCAATTGGCTTAACCTCTGTCTTCTCAGTGGTTGTTTTTTTAGCACGCCTTTTAACACGTTTAGCAGGTCGTTTGCCTGTACTAGGTTTTTCTTGTTCTTCTAGCTTAGATTTAGCCATTTCAATTTGAGTTTGAATTTGCTTCAATTCAGCTTTGGTTACTTCAAGCTCTGTCAAAAGTTCCTCTTGCTCGCTATTAGCCTTATCAACTTCTGCTCGAACTCTAGCTAATGCTGAGCGGTCATTTCTAATTTCTCTCGCTAATTCCTTGCGCTTTTGACTAACTTCTTCCTCACGTTTGGCCACCAATTCGTTAAGAGCAGCTATACGTTTGTCCGACTCCATCTTTGCCTTTTCAGCTTTCTTTTCTGCATGAATTTCTTTTTTGCGGTTAGTTTCTACGTTTTCAGCCAATTCTCTAGCTAACTGACGCTTTTTAGCATCATATCGTCTTTCTGCATCTTTTAAGGTGGCAGACTCTTTTACTAGACGGGTGTATTTTCTGATATCCAATTCTCGCAATAACAGTGCGTTAATTGACGTTAGCATCACAATGAAATTTTTATCTTCTGGATTAGATTCCCGTAAAACACTGTAAATTCTGCTACGTTCAGTACGAATTGAAACATCTGACGCATTCTTAACCCACTTCATGTAGTGTTCTGGTGTGTAATTTTCTTTTAAATCCTTTAGGGTTGGTGACACCATTCCGTCTTCATCAGGTTTAGAATAGGTGAAAATAATTCCCTCAATAAAGGCATTGATTTCTGGTGGATTATCATTAATATCTACCATTCCAATTTTTTGAGGTGTTAATCCCAAAACCTTTGCAATGTCAACATTATTCATCCCCACAATTTTAGCAATTTGAATTAATTTGTCTCTCAAAAACCTTTCTTCACTTTGTTGTTTTCGAACCATATTACTTTTCTCCCTTCACAAATTTCATCTAGTTTTTACTAGACTTTTCTTTTCGCTATTTTTCTATCTTAAATCTCTTTAAGTTTAAGCGACTGTAGTATACCTCGTCAATGTAACTTACAGAAATAACTTGGATTAAATATTGATACTTTCTTATATGTTAATTAGTTTACATTTATGGAATTGATTAATTTTCAACTAACATCCCATATATTTTTTTCTAAAACTTATGGATGTACCTAATAACAATTTTCTATATTTATTGGTAAAAAAATTCGCCATAAACACTTATATAAATAGTGTTTTCAGATTAATAAATAAGTATTACAGACGAAGTAAACCATACTTTATAAAATTAAAAAACATCCCAGTTTCATAATCTGGGATGCCCACTTGGTAATTTTGATGTGAGCAGGACTACTTGACTTTCATCCCCGCCCCAAGCATATTTTTAAACATGTCGTCAGATACGGTAATGGTTTGCTCATCCTTTTCTCGCCTTGCTCTACGCTTTTTAGCAGGTTGTTCTACAGTATTTTCTGTAGATTCATCTGTAACTGTTTCTTCTGTGTTGAGAGGCGTGTTCTGTGGCTCACTTTGAGATTTAACCGTTACCTGTTCTTCAACTTGCGACTCAGGAGCTACAAATTCCATCAAAGACCCCGAACCAACTACAGCAGGGTTAATAGGAATTTGCATTGTTCCTGTTCTCATAATCTCTTTGCTATACTCACGCACAGCATGTTTGATAAGAACAGAACGATTAAGACCCGTCACCTCTCCTAGCCTATCCAAGAAAGTTAAAATATCACTATCATTTCGTGATAATGAAATCGAGATTGTCTTAGTCTTAGATGAGGCATTGCTTTTTGATTTAGCTCTTGCCATAGTCTACACATCCCTATTTTGCATCCATAGATAGAATTTGACCTTGGTAGTAGAATCCTTTGACGTTAGCAACCTCTGGATTTTCTACAAATTTAACATGAACACTACCGTCGAATTCTTCTTCGATGATTTCCTTATTAACCAATTCAGAACCGCCTCCTGTAATTAAGAGTAAGTCCATATCACCCAAATTCGAGAATGTGTGACGGATCTTATCTACTAAGTCATAAGACCAGTCATCAATTTGTTGGTTAACGATATCTGTCATATCATATACGTTCAGTGCGGATCGCTTGTAAGCAAATTCGCCATCCTCTAATCCATCCCTGAGAGCCAATTCAACTGTTTGAACATCAGCCGTAAAATTATGTTCTGTCCCAACAGCATTAGCAATATTTTCATATAAAGTATTAGCTCCCACTTTATATTGATTGTGGTTTTGACTTGACCGGTTGTGATTCTTTAACGTATCAAGAAGAACCGTACCGCCACCGATATCAACGACGCCAATCGTTCCTCCTTGAATTGTCTGAGAAAGTTCAACTTGTTCTTTAGTGAAAGTATTTTCCTTTTTTCCATCAAACGTTGCACCATCAAAAACAATGCTCAACAACGTTCCAAAGGATTGTGATAACACTAAGCAGTCCTTAACATCAATCGTTAAGGATTCACCATCAACGTTAATCAGATGCTTCCCAATGAAGTTCTTTTTCACTTCGTTGACGTTTGCATCTCCTTTAGCTTCCCAGTCATCACTAGGGAGACCTGCAATAACGTAATCAACGGTCAAAACCCCGTCTTTGGCTTCTACATAGTTCCTTCCTAGTTGACCTAGGGATAATTCACACAGATTTTGGTAAGGACGGGATGAATACCGCTTGTTATCGTGCATAAGCGAGTCTGTAAGTTCATCCTTACTATACGTGAGAATACCTTGGCCCCAGTACCAAGACCCACCTTTTGCGATCTTGGTTTCAAATTTTGTCATATTATCCGACTTCCCCAGTGAGAAGCCACCTTCTACTTTACTTGCCGGTAATAAGGATGATGGCATAACGTAAGTATGAGTGCCATCATATAATTTTGTCTGCTTATTACCTAAATCAATTCCAAAAATAATTTTGCTCATTCTTTGTTACCTCAATTCTTTTTCGTTATCATAGCTCTATCTAACTATATTTCATATGTTATATCTATTTTGTTGAATTGTCAACGTTTTTACGAGTAAAAGGCATTATTTTTTATTTTTTATTATTTTTATTTATTACTATATATTATTGATAAATTTTATTTGACAAAAAATAACAAAACTTATTAGTGCATAAAACACCGATATTAGGATACTTAATTTTTATTTGATATATCAACATTCTTACGTCCTCACATATATATAAATATCCCTCTTCACTACATTAATAATATGGACTAAAGTCTTATTCTTCTAAAACGGAAAAAGCATTTCTATATTTAGTTAAAGCATCTAAAGAGCTGAAAATGTTCACAGAAACCCCGTTCACTTCTGAATATCAAGGTATTAAATACAAGGGGAAACTTGATTTAATGTTTGTTGATGATGCTAACAAGAAAGTACATTGTATCGACTTCAAAACAAGTCGCACCTACTCAAAATGGGATTGAATGGGGTGAATTATTAGATGGCACACGTTCTAGGACAAGCGTGGTATGGCACGTTGATAAATTATTCCCAGTTCAAGCAGGAACTTACCGCCAGTTATTACAAGATAACGGGTATTCAGACTATGAAATTGACTACACTTACATTGTCGCAACTAAGGAAAGCTCCCCACGCATTGACGTTTGGAGCATTACTGATGAGGCTATGGATAAGGGCTTAGATATTTTCCTTGAAAATCTTGTCCTTGCTAATGATTACATCACAGGTAAACAAACTGCCCCTGTAGTCTATGATGACTCTCCATGGGCGCATAAATTAACCCTTAAAACTCCTAACAAGCTTGTAGCAGAAGTCCTTGAAGAAGATAAAGAAAAGGACTTAAACACGTTAAAAGAGGGAGAACAACTATTTACGGGGGTTATTTAAAACTAAAGAAAAGGACGGTTGAATGACCGTCCTTTTCTTGTTTCATCCCTAATTTTATCACGAGGGCAAGAAGACTCCTGAACTCTGTTCAGGTGATGAATTGCCCCTCTACTTTTAAACCCAAAAGGGTCTTTTTTAAATGACATAATTTCTAAATTTTTTCCTCTCTTAATCCGTTAATGTGATATAAACATTTAACTTTCTTAGTCGTTACTGATTTTCCAGTTTGAAATAAAACTGAATTACCGTTATTTATAACACCTTTAACGATTTCAATTTTGTTTGTCTTTAAGTTTCTAATAATATCATGTGGTCTCAGCTGATAGTGTTGTCGTCTAATAGATACACGTCCTTTAGAAACCTTTTCTTGACGATAAATCCGTTGATTATCATAATTAATTTCACGTGAGCGTCTAGTGCGACCAGAAGATAATTCTTTACCAGACTTCTTCTTGCCATCACGACTGTCGATATATTTCGCATCATAGAACTTTTGTAAACTACGATTATTATTAGCAACTTTAGTGCGTGAGTACACGTTACTGGTGCGTAAGTACTGATTTGTGCCACCGGCAATTACAAAGGCATCATTCAGATGTGACTTTTCAATGCCATATAATTTTCTCAAATTGGCAGTTATATAGCCTTGAGTTTCAATATAACTATCAAAATAATTAGGTAACCGACTAGCTAAAATACTCATGAAGTAAGCACCTTTATAATCAATCGAATTCTGCCTATTTTGAGCTAACTTTGCTAATACGCCATTATTATGGTTAGCTTGGTTATGGTTACGGTCAGATAGCAAAACTAAATTATCTGGTTGGTTAGTACCGCCGTCCTTACGTTGGACTAAGTGGTGTACTCGCAACTGACTAGCGGGATAGATTTTGCCGTCTAAAGCATCACGATTGACATCTCTTGCTAGCAAGTAGTCTTTTACATCTTTAAATCCTTGCATTTTGCCTTGAGTATATTCCCATGGTTTAATGTTAGGATTTAACAATTTTTGATTGTCAAAGGGCGACACCTCAATGACTAACTTGCTAATTGGCAAGAAATTATATAAACGTTTAATTTCTTTAATCGTAAAATCCAACCGGTGCTGAATTGATGGTGCTAACCAACTATCAGGACGTTTGCGATTGTCAAAACGTGGCTTACGATAACGCAACCGGTTTCTTCTGGTACGACGGTATTCACGTCTAGCAGTAATCTTGTCCTTTTCAGATTTTCTGACACTCTCAGACGCATAGTATTCACGTTGGTTACCGACCACCGATAAACCTAAGTGGAAACCTGCATCAACACCTAAGGTTAGCTCCTGAGCGTTTGTAGTAATCGGTCTTACAAATTGGATAGTATTCCTACTATTTCCGTACCAAATCGCTTGTCCCGATTTCAACCACCGACGAACCATGCCTAAACGAGAAGTGGGCATGACTGGTTCGCCTCTGGAGTCTACTACATAAATATGTTCAACTTTTTTCTGTGACATCTTGGCCCACCCCTTTCTTTAATGGGTTATAAGTCGCATTATCCCCGAAGAGCAATGCGTGTGTACCCTTCGCCAATGTTAGCCACTGGTTTTAAATCTCACTTACACTGGGCCTGACCTCAGCCCTGTTTAATAAGCAAGCGTAGAGTCCGAGACTAGGGTGGCATCCCGGAGTACCTAATTTCAGTGGTAACGTAGTAACTTAATACTGAGGCTAATCAACCATGCTTACAATTTACATTGCAAGCCCGTTATTTTAATAACGGGTCTGTTGACCGGCTTATGCACTAAGTTTGTCTTCATGATTTAAAGCATTTAGACAACCATTTAGCCAGTTAGCGATTGTTTTACATTCTAGGTACTGCTCGATGTACTGATCGTCCACAAAGAAAACATCATCCGTACAAAAAATCACCGAAAAATTGTCCTCATGACTCTGATAATCAATATACTTGCATTCTTCACGTTCGTTATTAACGGTTGTTGATCCTACTACCATGAAATTCCTATTTCCCCACAAATAGTTATTATCAATCATCAATAAGTGACGTTCAGGATCAATTTCTGCATCAATTACAACGGACGGATGTTCAATTTCTGGAAAATCATCCTCAAATTGCTTAAACATAATTCCTTGTTCATCTACTACATTTAAGATAACTTTCATCTTAATCCCCTTTTCCTTTTGTAAACCTAATCCACTTTTATAATTTTCGCTGTAACGTATCAGGTAATTTAAACCTTTCTTTTGGCAAGCTAATCTCATAAAAAACCTTCTCTTGCCCTTTTTCTTCTGAGATAACCTCTACCCCTAGTGGAACTAGCAGAGCTCCTATTTCATCGAAAAAGTTACTTGATACTTCACCTTCAGTTGATAGCTTAATTTCAAAATATTTATCACTCTTATCATCATCGTACTTCCCCGTCAAAGTCGAACTAATCATAATATCGTTTAAAAGTCTGTAAGCCCCCTTCGTCTTAGATTTTTTAACTAGCATATCGCTCTCTAAAGCAATTTTAGACATAATACAGCTTTCTAATTGCTCGGAAAGGTATTTACGTATCTTTAATTGTCTATAAACGCCTGAGGAATTAAATGGGGGCTTTCGATCTAATATGAAAGGTCTAATCTCCCCCCTATCTAATCTGATATAAATTTTTGGGGATGGTGGATTTTCTGCTACCAGTTGCGCATCTCGTTCTGAAAAGTCTCCAGATAACACATGGTCGTAGGCCTCCTGAATTTCTGGTCTATCTTCAAATGGCCGTTTAGGATCGTCTGGTACTCTGTAGTCCGCTAAATTCTTAGGGAGTGTGTCCTTATTCTGAAAGCCAATACTATTTAAGCTTCTTACAAAGTCCACTTCCTGATGAATATTAATCTTGTTGGCATCTTCCATAAAATTAAAGTTAATCCGTGGCCCACTAGATTCACCTGTAAAATCATACATAGCTTCCGCTGTGATTACCATAACAAGCTCTAACAAAGCTTCTCGGTTTTCCTCTTTAATCCATCCCGCTAAAATCAACTTATCAAGCCATGCTGATAATGTTAGGTCAAGGTTTTGTTCTAATAAATTTACTGTTATGTTCATCTTAATCCCCTTTCTATCTACTTCTTGCAATGAATTCTACTCTTTCTGTTCTCTTTTGTCAATGGACGTTTTTTAAAACGTACTTTAAAACACCCCCCATTTTACATACCTACTTGAAGAAAAAGCCCCTTTGCAGGGCTTTTTTAATTAATTCTAATTAAGTTTTTGTTAACTTGTACACTTCCATACTCAGAAAATACGGGGTTAGCTACATTGTAAACATAAGCATACGCTAAGTGTCCCTTTTGAGCTTCCTCAATTTCTTGTTCATACGTTTCAGTATAGCGAGAAGCAACATACACGTTTACAAATGGAGCATTAATATCAATGTAATGAACTACACCGTCACTAAAGTGACGGGTTTCTGGGAACACTAAGTAGTGTTTAGGATGTTATATGGTATGCCAAAACCCAACTCACAGAACTTAGCTATCTTACCAAGCTAGTTCCTAGCCTACTGGATATTTAATTGATTTAAACCACGATTTAAAATATTTAAACTAGCGTTTATGTCTCTATCGTGGTTTTTGTGGCAATAAGGGCACGTCCAGTTACGTGTACCTAGCCATTGTGATTGTGTTAAACCATCAAATTCATGATTTTTCTTACCACAATCAGAACAAATACGACTTGTGTTTTTAGGGTCTACAATCACC